>CABUEK010000005.1:0-108475 GCA_902490565.1 uncultured Collinsella sp.
CGATTCCGGTTGCGGGGCGCCGGCGTTTGCCCAGATAAAACCGACCAAAATAAACCTGTCCCTTTTTGGCAGGTTAGTCCCAGAAGCTGTCTTCCTCGTCCTCGGACTTGGGTCCACGGTCGACGTACATCTTATGGGTGCGCTTCTCCATTACAAAGGCAAGAATCGCAAATAGCAGGATGCCGCCGGCGAAAAGGATGGCAAAACCGGTGCGGGTGCCAAACAAAAAGGAAAAAACTGCGTCCATTGGGTGCCTTCTTGCGTAGTTGAGTTGGGTCGTAAACGCTCATAAGTATATACTTGCCCATACATGTACAAGGTTGCAACCTAAATGGAATGTATATCGCCGGAGGATCTAATGCTTGATATCAAGTTTGTTCGCGAGAACCCCGATGCCATCGATACCGCCATGGCAAATCGCCAGACGTCTTGGGATCGCGAGAAGTTCTTTGAACTCGACGACGAGCGCCGTGCCGTCATCACCGAGGTCGAGGAGCTCCAGGCCACGCGTAACGCCGAGTCCAAGAAGATTGGCGCCCTGATGAAGGAGGGCAAGAAGGACGAGGCCGAGGCCGCCAAGGAGGCCGTGCGCGCCGTCAACGAGAAGATCGACGGTCTGGCCGAGCGCCGTACCGCTCTTGAGCAGGAGCAGTACGACTTCATGTCTCACCTGCCCAACATTCCGTGCGAGGCTACCCCGTACGGTAAGGACGAGGACGAGAACATCGAGCGTCGCCGCTGGGGCACCCCGCGCGAGTTCGACTTCGACTTTAAGCCGCACTGGGATCTGGGTACCGATTTGGACATCCTCGACTTCGAGCGTGGCAACAAGCTCTCCGGCAGCCGCTTCACTGTTCTCGGTGGCGCCGGCGCCCGCTTGGAGCGCGCCCTTATCAACTTCTTCCTGGACACGCACACGAGCCGTGGCTTCAAGGAGTGGTGGCCGCCCATCGTCGTCAAGCGTCAGACCATGTTTGGCACGGGTCAGCTGCCCAAGTTCGAGGACGACGCCTATCACGTCTCGGGCGATAACTTCCTGATTCCCACCGCCGAGGTCGTGCTTACCAACCTGCACGCCGGTGAGGTTCTCGACGCCGACACCCTGCCGCGCCGCTACACCGCCTTCACCCCCTGCTTCCGCGAGGAGGCCGGCTCCGCTGGTCGCGACACCCGCGGCATCATCCGCCAGCACGAGTTTGACAAGGTCGAGATGGTCAAGTTTGCCAAGCCGGAGGAGTCCGACGAGGAGCTTGAGAGCATGACCGCCGAGGCCGAGTTCCTGCTTCAGCAGCTGGGCCTTCCGTATCGCGTGATTAGCCTGTGCACCGGCGACCTGGGCTTCTCTGCCCGTCAGACCTACGACATCGAGGTCTGGCTGCCGAGCTACAACGCCTACAAGGAGATCAGCTCCTGCTCCAACTGCGGCGACTTCCAGGCCCGTCGCGCCAACATCAAGTATCGCGACCCCGAGAACTTCAAGGGCTCGCGCTACCTGCACACCCTCAACGGTTCCGGCCTGCCGGCTGGCCGCACCATGGCCGCCATCCTGGAGAACTACCAGAACGCCGACGGCACCATCACGATCCCTGAGGTTCTTCGTCCTTACATGGGCGGCCTCGAGAAGATCGAGCCGGTCGCGTAGGTTGCCTGCATAAGCGATTTGCGAGGGCGCTCCTTTTTGGGGCGCCCTTTTTGTGCGCAAAGCCTTACCATATCGTGCGGACAGCTCAATAGAAAACACACGAACAAACGTTCTGTATACAGCCATCTACCTGCTATGCTTTTGTTAAATTGAAGCGAGAGGAAGGGGATGCGATGGAGCTGTTTGATGAACGGGTAGTTTTGTTTGAGAGCGATGAAGGTGGGGAGCACCTACTAGTTACGTGTGAGCCATCGGGTATGGGTGGTTTGGTGGTGCGGCAGACGAGCGAGGGTCCGTTAACCCAATGGTGCTTTGAGGAGTCGCTGCATGTAGTTGAGACCTTTGTGACGCACGAGGGGCTTGTGGCGCTTGAGCAGTTCTATGGAGTTGGGACTTCTAACCAGGTAGCGCGCATGCTGAGCATCTCGTTTGCCGATTATGACTGCGCCCAGCGGGTGCGTTCGCTTTTGAGGGAACTCGGTGCCGGGTTCGATGTGGTTGAAAAACCGATTGATCGCATTGGGGATGTTGGCGCATGCGGAGCTGCGTGAGGAGCATATTCTCGAAAAAAGTTTGAGATTGTGCTTGACTCCAACTAACTAAAGTGGTTTTATATGTCTTGCGCTGCGGCGTTACCTCAGCTGGATAGAGGGTCTGACTACGAATCAGAACGTCATAGGTTCGAATCCTATACGCCGCACCAATCGAACTTGAAGCCTCCGGCAACGGGGGCTTTTCTTTTATGGCAACACCGCATGGATTCGAACCTCGGTCGAGGCACGAACGGTTTAATCACTACTTCGTAAAATTTTTTCAAATTATCGCTTGACCCATCGGGGGCTCGCGTGCATAATAATCCGTGCGTTGCGGCGTTACCTCAGCTGGATAGAGGGTCTGACTACGAATCAGAACGTCATAGGTTCGAATCCTATACGCCGCACCAATTGATCTTGAAGCTCCCGGCAACGGGGGCTTTTCTTATATCGCGATGCGTCGAAGATCGCGCCAAGTGTCCCAAATGAGTAAAAATCAAATTCAATAACTTTTTTTGAAAAAATGCTTGACCATTATTCAGTCCCTGTGCATAATAGTCAACAAGTCGCGGCGTTACCTCAGCTGGATAGAGGGTCTGACTACGAATCAGAACGTCATAGGTTCGAATCCTATACGCCGCACCACTTGAGCTTGAAGCCTCCGGAAACGGGGGCTTTTCTTTTATGGCAACCATGCATGGATTCGAACCTCGGTCGAGGCGCGAGCGTGAAGCGGACGCGGAGCGTCCGTAGCGAGCGGGCGAGCACGCCGGCAGGCGGGCGAAGCCGGTGCGGATCCGCGAAGCGGATGCGCGGAATCCTATACGCCGCACCATTTGAACTTGAAGCCTCCGGAAACGGGGGCTTTTCTTTTTGACAACCATGCATGGATTCGAACCTCGGTCGAGGCGCGAGCGTGAAGCGGACTATTTCTTATCGACTCGTGTAAGATTCCGAGTAGGTGTCGCGGCCCATCCGCGACCGCTCCTTCTCTAGACGACCGATCAGGGTGATATTTCGTGGCAGAGCGTCCGACATACAAGCTCAGGTTTTTCGATCCCAAAAAGCGTTTTCCATCGATGCCCGAGCAGCCTGCGGGGCGCTCGTATGGTGTTGTCTGGAAAGTCTTTGGCGAGGATCCTAAAGAGTCGTGCTACGTCGTCGAATTCGTCGGCAAAAGCCACATATCGCTCTTGGGCTACGTGAGCGTGTCGGGCAAGGTTTATAAGGTTGACCGCCCTGTTCGGGAAGCACCGTTGCCCGAGGACCCCGACATGGAGCTGGTCCTTCACGAGTCCGATTCCAGTATTGGCGAGATTATGGTGAGGGAGGCCAACGGAGCAATGCGCGCGTGTGCGCGAACTGCCGGCTCTCCCGAAGGCCCCATGCGCGAGCAGTCCGACCTCGAGACATGGAATTCGACCCGCGCCCTTCCTTACGGCGAGTTTATGGCCTCGATGTTCTTGCGCTACGTGATATTTGCCAACTCCGAAAGCACTATTGCGAACACGGCGGGCGTCGACGGTCTCGATGCAGACATGCAAAACGCTGTCGACAAGATCAAACTCGTAAAGTTGCCCGAGCCGGTCGAGGTGTTTTTGGGCTTTGACACGGCGCCGCTCCCCGATGCTATCGAGACGCTGCTTTACCGTGTTGACCATGCCGAGAATCCGAGCGGTATCGAGCGTTATGCCGCCGCCCTGATGAGCGAGATTGACTTGCCCCGCCTGCGCACCATTGCTGCCAAGTCCGAAATGAGCCTAGCGCGCATCGACCGCTCAAAGCTTTTCTATCTCAATTTTGATCGTAGTCTGCTGGACCAGGACGAGATTGACATGCTGCTTGCCGTCGAGTGCCATCTCAACCGCCTCTCCGGCATCCTTGAGCGCATTGGGGCTGGATTGGTCCCCGCGGCGTCCTCGCCGAGCTTTGAGGGTTGTGCGCTCTTTGACGCGTGGAATATTGCCAAGACGACCAACGATGTTCCTCGACTGCTCGATACGACCTCGAGCGATAACCCATGGGCCAAACCGGGGACGGTGACTTGTCAGCCGGGCGGTGAGTGGGACGTGCGCACCCGCTTCGCGCATATCGTCGAGGCACTCAACGTGGTCACACGGCTCGACTATACCTATCGGGCAAACGTTGCCGAGGGGATTATGCTCGTTCGGTTTGGGCGCTCTGTCGTGGATGCCATGCCGCAACGTGAATACGACGCTCAGGATGACGTCTGGCGCGAGCTAGACGTGGACATGCGCGCGACTTGGGCCGCGGAGCACGACGCGCGCGTGGCGCTTACGCTTGCGGCGGCGTGTTTTGCCGCAGGTGCCTGCATTTCGCGCTGCTATGTTCAGATTGCGGCTCCCGACGGCGAGCGGGGCGAGCGCGTCATTGCAACATATTCCTTTGGGCGTGCGGCCTATCTGGCCAATTGCGTGCCTGTCGCCAAGGATCTTGAGAGCATGGACATGGACGATATGCCGTGCAAGCGCATGCTTGAGGCATATGAGTCGGACGCACCGGATGCGATTGAGCCTGCGGAGGTTCACGCTCGCCCGCGTGACGACCACCGTTCGCTGCCGCCGGCGTTGCGCGACCTGCTGCTTGCCGATACGGCTGATGAGCTAGAGGTCATGGAGGAGGACGATGACCCGTATGTGGCGCGCGTCGTTGAGTTGCGCGAGCAGGTAAAAGTTGACCATGCAAGTGCGTTTGAGGGCTTCTCCCGTCTTGTTGAGGAGCTGGAGGCAAAGTGCGCCGTCGCCGAGCTTTTGGCAACGGGTCCGGTTCAGACGCAGTTTTGCGACAACCAGCTGGTGCGTATGGTGCTGCCGGTAATGGAGGAAGATCGCTCGGTGCGCATCCTGCGCGCTCCCGACGCGCTCTACTTTGCTCAGCACGAGATCTGCAGTTATTACGCCGATCAGGAGGATTTTGAACGGGCATTGCCCGAGGTGCGTCGTCTTTACGATCTGGCTCGCTCGTCCATGCAATCGCACTTTGCGCTCATCAACGTGTTGGCGCGCCTGGAACGCTTTGACGAGATTATCGAGGTGGCGCGCCACGGCCTGCGCATTGCCAGCGACCGTTCCGCAATCGGTTATCTGTTCTATCGCTTGGCGTTTGCCTATTGGAACTGCGACCAGCTCGAGCTCGCGCTGGCATGCTACCGCCTGGTACCGCGCGGCGAGGAGTCGGGTAGCAACGCACTGGAGGAAATGCAGGGCCTTATGAATGAGATGGGTGTCAATGAGCCTCCGACGTTTGAGGAGGCCGTCGAGACCATCCGCAAGGCTGGGCTTGAATTGCCTCCCGTGTCCGCCGTGGCCAACCAGCTGGCGGATGCTGCCGTGCAGTTGGTCGATAGCGGCTTCTTTTTCCTGGCGCGCGTCTGCATCTTCCAAATGTGGCGCACCATGGGCAACGATGAGCTCGGCTCCCTCAATCGCTCGCTGGGGTAGGGGCGAAAACTGCAAGGAGGAAAGGCCGCTAGGCAATTAGAAAATTCCCTCTTGCTCAACTTCGGCTGTTTGGTTACTATAGAACGGCTGTTACGGAGAGCTGACCGAGAGGCCGAAGGTGCTCGCCTGCTAAGCGAGTATGCCCCAAAAGGGCATCTGGGGTTCGAATCCCCAGCTCTCCGCCAGTATGAATTTGTAGAAGGGTCCCATTTGGGGCCCTTTTTTATTATCAAGAATGGCGGCTGGGGATTCGAACCCTCAAAAAGGAGGCATCCTTTCGGACGTCTCCTTTCAGCGAGCGTATTGTTCTTCGATCCTACACCTCGGGTGCCTTGGCTACGGTTTCGCTTTCTGCCGCAAGCGGACGGTTTTCGATGCGACGACTCAGGCGGTCGAGCTTCACAAGAAGCCATTCAATGGGATTCGGCCCCGAGCCTTCCTCATCGGCAACCAAATCCGTGACAACGACCTTGATGCCGTCTTGTTTGAGCGTGAGGCTACCTACTTTGTCGCCCACATGCACCGTGCCCGAAAGGTCATCGTAGGCAACCTTTTCGGTTACTTCTCCGGCAAGCGAAAAGATGGTCGCCTGAGCTGCGGGATCGGCGAGTGTGGCGTCGATCGTCTTGTCCGTCCAGTCGGTCTGGCTTATGCGCGCGATGAGCGGATTGCCGTTGGCGGTCTTTTCCTGCGTGTTGGCGATCGCAACCGTCACCTTGTGGCCGTAGTACCAGTTGGCAAGGGCGGCCGTGTCGGCAAAGCGCTGGTCGTTGGTGCTGGAGTTCAAAACGACGGTATAGGTCTCGTCGCCATCGCGGTCGTAGGCTGCCGTAAAGCAGTAGCCGGCATCGTCGGTAGTGCCGGTCTTGCCGCCGATATTGCCGTCCTGCCCCAGCAGCTCGTTGTGCGTATCCATTGAATGTGAGTGGTCGGAGCCATCGGCGCCTGTAACCTCAATCCAGGAATCATCGCTCGCCACGATCTCGCGGAACGCATCGCTCTTCATTGCTTCCTGCATCATCAGGGCCGCATCGTGCGCGGTCGAGTGCATGTCGCCGGCCCACTCATCAAAGTCCAGACCGTGCGGATTCTCAAAAAGAGTTCCCGTGCAGCCGAGCTCTTTAGCGCGCTCGTTCATGGCCTTGACAAACGTGGCCTCAGCATCTTTGGTCTTGGGGTCGATCTTTTTGCCCACATGCTCGGCAAGCACGATGGCGGCGTCATTGCCCGAGGGAATCATCAGACCGCGCAGGGCCTGTTCCACTGTGAGCTCGTCGCCTTCGAGCAGGCCGGCGGTCGAATTGCCCACGGTTGCCGCGGCGCTGCTCACCGTGACCTTCTCGTCCATCTTGCAGTTCTCGATGGTCAAGATTGCGGTCATGACCTTGGTGATTGAGGCGATCTTGACCTGCTCGTCGGCACTGCGGGCGTAATAGATGGAACCGTCCTTACTCATGACGATGGCGTTGGTCGCATCGATATCGGGCAGATTATCGGCCGTGATGCCGCGGGCGTCGGCGGTCTTACCGCAAACGATATCGGTCGTAAGCACCTGGGCATTGGCGATAGACGGCGCACCGGCAGCAAGGGCGAGAGCGCAGGCAATGCCGGTGGTCAGTTGCGCGGAGCGCTTTACAAGAGAACTAAGGGTCTTCACAGATTTCGCTTTCGACGGGATGGTCTCTTTAGAGTTCAAAGTATATCGTTTACCGGCGCGGACAATCAGTGCGCGGGCGTGCGCGGCCCATGTCTGCGCCCGAACGGACATATAGGTGCTTAAGGTCGACTTAATCGCCCGCGCTTGTTGTGTGTGGCGCACACTGCCTCGGGCATAATGGAGCGCGAGAGGAGCACGCATGAACGAGCGCATTTTGGTAGTTGATGATGAGAAGGCCATCGCCGACCTGGTCGGTATCTACCTTACAAAAGAGGGCTTTGATGTGCAGATTGCCTATAGCGGCGCAGATGCTGCCAAGGCGATTTTGGAGCAGGAGTTCGATCTGGCGCTGCTGGACGTCATGCTGCCCGATATCGACGGCTTTGAGCTGCTGCGCACCATCCGCGCTAGCCATACCTATCCCGTTATTATGCTGACGGCGCGCGATGCCCAACATGACAAGATCGAGGGCCTCTCGTTGGGCGCAGACGATTACGTGGTCAAGCCGTTCCGTCCGCTGGAGCTCATTGCGCGCGTTCATGCTCAGCTCCGTCGTTACACTAGCTACGACAGCCGCGCACAGGCGGTCGAGTCGCCGACCATCCAGCTCGACGGCCTCGAGATCAACCGCGACGCTCGTTGTGTGACGGTGGACGGTGCACCGGTGCGCCTCACGCCCATCGAGTATTCCATCTTGCTGTATCTGGTCGAGCATCGTGGCAGCGTGGTGGCCGTGGGGGACCTGTTCCGCGCGGTGTGGAACGAGGATTTTATGCCCGGCTCCAACAATACGGTGATGGTGCACATCCGCCATCTGCGTGAAAAGATCGGCGACGATGCTCAAAAGCCGCGCTTTATCAAAAACGTCTGGGGCGTTGGCTACATAATCGAATAACGCCTTTGATGGTGGGGAAGTGGATATGACAAAAGACGATAGGCGGGTATTCGAGGTGCCCGATCGACTCTTTGAATACATAAGGGCGGTCGTCGACAACCGTGCGCTTGCGACGGTGCTGCTCTTTTTGCTGAGTCTGCTACTCATTGGCATTGACAATATCGTTGGTATCCTGGCAGTTCTGCTCATTAGCTTCTTGCTGATCGATCGATTTGAAATCGTTCGCCGCTGCGTGGTAATCGGCGGTGCCGCGTGGACGACTACGCTGGCGATCGGGGCCATGGCGCTTGGCGGTATTGGCGGGCCCGTGTTCTTTAATGCCGCCTTTGTGTTCAACATGCTCGGCTTTGTGCTGGCACTCGCCGTGTGTGTCCTGTTCTTTTGCGGGCGTGCCCTGTATTACCAGGGTTATGAGCAAGGCGAGCAGCGTGCCGACCGCGTGATCGCCGCCCGTATTCAGGACCGTCTGATCGACAACCCCGACACGTGGGATACCATCGACGGCGACTTTCTCGAGGTCGAGGGTGCGCTCAACCGGGCGCGCGATTGCGAGCGTAAGGTTCAACAGGCCTTGCGCGACGAATCGCATCGCAAAGATGACCTGGTTACGTACCTGGCGCACGACCTGCGCACGCCGCTTGCCAGCGTGGTGGGCTATCTTTCGCTCCTGCAGGAGGCTCCCGATTTGCCGCTTGAGCAGCGTGCACGCTTTACGGGCGTGGCGCTCGACAAAGCCCATCGGCTCGACGCGCTCATCGAGGAGTTTTTCGACATCACGCGTTTTGATTTCCACGATATCGTGCTCACCCGCGCTTACGTCGATTTGGGGCTATTGCTGGCGCAGGTGGCCGACGAGTTCTATCCCATTCTCAACGAACAGCGCAAGGAAGCCCAGGTTGATATCTGCGAGGACCTGACGGTGCTCGTGGACGGCGACAAGATGGCTCGCGTATTCAATAACATCATGAAAAACGCCGTTGCCTATAGCTATGAAGGCTCGACAATTACGATCGAGGCCAGGCGTTTGGGCGACGGTGGCGTACGCGTACGATTTGTGAACCAGGGCGATCCGATCCCCGAGCCAAAGCTCAAGGTGATCTTTGAGAAGTTCTATCGCCTGGATGCGGCGCGTGCGACCAATCGCGGCGGCGCTGGACTGGGGCTTGCCATCGCCAAGGAGATCGTATGCGCGCACGGCGGTACCGTTGCATGTGAATCGACGCCCGAACACACGATATTCACCATCGAGCTGCCCGCCGCATAGCCAGTGTGCCCTTACAAACACTTGACAATGCGCTCACGTGCATATGAGCCGCGATTCCTACTATCGATACTGCTGAATTGATATCGATGTGGAGGTATGCGGTATGACGGCTGCTGCGGCTGTGGAGCCCACGGAGCTTGAAGAACTCATGAAAGCGCAGGCCGAGGCCGCGCACGAGCGCGAGGTTGGGGATGCGACTCGCCCCACGGCAGAGGATCTTGCCGCCTCGCCGACGCGAATCGATGTTGAGGGCCTCGACCTGTTCTATGGCGACCACCATGCGCTCAAGGACGTGAATATCAAGATCCGCGACAAGCAGATTACCTCGTTCATCGGGCCTTCGGGCTGCGGAAAGTCCACGTTGCTGCGCTGCTTTAACCGCATGAACGACGGCATCAAGGACTGCCGAATCGAGGGCAAGATTGCGCTCGATGGTCAAGATATCCTGGGCGACTACGACATCTGCCGCCTTCGCCAGCGCGTGGGCATGGTGTTCCAGCGCCCCAACCCGTTTCCCATGAGCATCTACGACAACGTCGCGTATGGTCCGCGCGGAATGGGAGTGCGCGATCGCGTCGTGCTCGACGAGCTGGTCGAAGACTCCCTGCGACGCGCCGCCCTGTGGGACGAGGCCAAGGACAAGCTCAAAGAGTCGGGTCTGGGTCTTTCGGGCGGCCAGCAGCAGCGTCTGTGCATCGCCCGCGCACTTGCCGTGCAGCCCGACATTCTGCTGATGGACGAGCCGACCTCGGCACTCGACCCTGTGTCGACGCTGGTGGTGGAGCAGCTGGCCTGCGAGCTCAAAGAGACCTGCACGCTCGTGGTCGTTACGCACAATATGCAGCAGGCGGCGCGTATCTCCGATTCGGTCGCATTCTTTTTGCTGGGTGAGCTGGTGGAGCACGCGCCCACCGCGCAACTCTTCAAGAATCCGACCGATCCGCGCACGGCGGATTATTTGACGGGACGTTTTGGCTGATACCATCTAGAAAAGGTACCTTTAGGGTTAAGATGCGGTCATGCCGGCCGCAAAGGGGTTCAACATGATCTATTACGTCGAGGACGATGACAACATCAGGGATTTGACGGTCTATGCACTGCGCAAGCAGGGGATTGAGGCCGAAGGCTTTTCGTGCGACGGTGAGTTTAAGGCTGCCGTGGCGCGACGGGTACCCGATGCCGTCCTGCTCGACATCATGCTGCCCGATACCGATGGCTTGGCGATTATGCGTCGACTGCGTGCCGATCGCCTGACGGCGACGGTGCCCATCATGATGCTTACCGCCAAGGATACCGAGCTCGACAAGGTGATGGCGCTCGATGGCGGTGCCGACGATTACCTGACTAAGCCGTTTTCGCTCATGGAGCTTGCGAGCCGCTGCCGCGCACTGCTGCGTCGCGGCGGCATGGTCAAGCAGGCGAGCGATGTGCTCAGCGTGGGCGACATCGTGCTCTCGCCCAGCCATCGCGAGGTGACCGTTGCCGGCGAGCCGCTTAAGCTCACCCTGCGCGAGTTCGACCTGCTCGAGTACCTCATGCGCAAGCCCGGCGTGGTCTTTACCCGCGAGTCGTTGCTGCAGAGCGTGTGGGGCTGGGACTTCGACGGCGGTTCGCGCACCGTTGACGTGCACGTGCAGACGCTTCGCCAAAAACTGGGCGAGCATGCCAGCGCCATCGAGACCGTGCGCGGCGTGGGCTACCGCTTGGCCGAGCCTTCTGCCGGTGATGGTGCCGAAGGTGACGACACCGCGGCCACCGCATCGGAGGAGTAACCCGTGGTCTTCGCCCCCCAGGGAAAACATACGCTGTCGCACCGCGTTTTTGTGACGATCTTTGTCTGCGCCATGGCGGTTATCGTGGCGTTTACGGTGCTGGGTGCGTTCTTTGTGCAAAACACCTTGGCGGATGCCACGAGTACCAATCTGGCGCAGGAAACCGAGCTCATTGCTGCCGCTCTCGACGAACAGCAGGAGCCCATCCCGTTCTTGCGTAGCCTTGATCGCGAGGACTTGCGAATCACGCTGATTAACAAGGATGGATCGGTTGCCTACGACAACGAGGCGTCGCCTTCCACACTGCCCAACCATGGCGATCGCCCCGAGGTCATCGAGGCCTTTGAGAGTGGTTTGGGTTCCGCGGAGCGCGCAAGCTCTACACTCGACGAGATTATGCTGTATCGCGCCGTCACCCTTGATAACGGCCAGGTCGTTCGCTTGGCGCAGGCCCAGCCTGGCGTTGCGGCGATTTTGCTGTCGATGCTGGCGCCGATGCTGCTTATCGCAGCAGCGGGTGCAGTACTCTCGTTTTTTATGGCGCGCCGTGAGTCCCGTGCCATCATCGCGCCGTTACAAGAGGTGGATTTGGATCACCCACGCCGTAGCTATGAGCACGCCTATGCCGAGATGGTTCCCATGCTTGAGCGCATCGAGTCGCAGCGCCAGGAACTCAAGCGCCAAATGGCGGTGCTAGCGGACAACGACCGTATGCGCCGCGAGTTCACGGCGAATATCACCCATGAGCTCAAGACGCCGCTTACGGCGATTTCGGGCTATGCCGAGCTCATCGCAAATGGCATGGCCGAGGGCGAGGACGACCTGCGCAACTTTGGCGGTCGCATCTATCGTGAGGCGGGCCGCTTGGCAGCGCTTGTCAACGACATCCTTACGCTGTCTAACTTGGACGAGGCCGAACGTGCGACTGAAGGCGAGGCAGTGCCCATTGGTTCCACGGAGCCTATTGAGCTCTCGCGTGCGATCTACGCGGTTGAGCAGCGTCTTGAACAGGTCGCCCGTCAAGCGAATGTGACGATAAGTCATGAGACCAAGCCTGTGGTCATCGAAGGCGTGTCGCGCTTGATCGACGAGCTCATCTATAATCTGGCAAGCAACGCCATCCGCTACAATCGACCCGGCGGTACGGTTACGTTGCAGTGCGGCACCAACGACGAAGGCCATCCGTTCCTCGCTGTCGCCGACACGGGAATCGGTATCGCGCCTGAAGAACAGGGCAAGGTATTTGAGCGGTTCTATCGCGTGGACAAGAGTAGGTCCAAGGCACGCGGCGGAACCGGCCTGGGGCTTGCCATTGTCAAGCATGCGGCCCTGTATCATCACGCCACGCTCGATCTGTCGAGCGAGTTGGGCGTGGGAACCACCATTACGGTGACGTTTCCCATACAGCAGGAGGAGCCATTCGCATAGCGATACAACATAGATATTGATGTAGACGCCGCATTTGACTTTCGGGTGCGGCGTTGTTGTGCAATTTTACGATTGCTTCCGACATTTTTACAGGAGAGCCTGTTTCTTATGTATAGAGTTTGGTCTCGGTAAAAAGATGCGATAACATACGGACAGTTTTGTCAATCCGAACTGGGGAAATGAAAGGCAAGCTGCATGACCCTTCTCGAACTGTTCCAGCTGCTGAAGAAGCACCTCAAGCTGGTCATCACCCTTCCGGTGGTCTGCGCGATCGCCATGGGCATCGTGTCCTTCGTTGCGATGGACAACACCTATACCGCGACGACGAGCATGTACATTCTCGCCAAGACCGACGATAGCGGTCAGATGAGCTACAACGATCTCTCGGCGAGCCAGATGCTTTCCAACGATATCGCCACGCTGCTGGATAGCGATAGCGTTAAGAGCGGCGCCGCCAAAGAACTGGGCCTCACCGATCTGGATGACTACAAGGTGTCTGTTTCCTCCGAGACCACCACGCGTGTCATTACGCTTTCGGTTACCGGCACCGATGCCAAGGAGACGGCTGAGGTCGCAAAGGCCATTGCCAGCTCGGTGAGTACGGTCGCTCAGAACGTCGGCGCTGCCCAGAGCATCAACGTTATCGACGAGGCTAAGACCCCCGAAGCCCCCAGCGGCCCCAAGCGCACGCTGTATATTGCCGTCGCGTTCCTCGCCGGTATCTTTATCGCAGTTGCCTATGTCGTTTTGGCAGACATGCTCAATACCCGCATCCGCGGTGCCGAAGAGGCAGAAGAGCTCCTGGGTATTCCTGTTGTTGGCCGAATTCCGGCTATGAAAGGTGGTAAATAGGCATGGCTAAGGCAAAGAACACCGATAAGCTCGTTGTGCAGAATGCCGCCAAGACCCTTCTGGCCAACATCCGCTTTGCGAGCGTGGACGACCCCATTCGCACCATCACCGTTACCTCCTCGATTCCCAACGAGGGCAAGTCTACGGTTTCCATTAATCTTGCTCAGGCAATCGCCACGAGCGGCAAGAGTGTCCTGCTGGTCGAGGCTGATATGCGTCGCAGGTCCCTTGCCGATATGCTCGGCGTCCGCTCCCGCGGCGGACTCTATGCAGTCCTGTCCGAGCAGGTTTCTATCGACCAGGCGATTGTCGAGACAGGTCAGAAGAATTTCTACTTCCTCGATGCCGAGCCGCATATTCCCAATCCTGCCGACATCATCGTCTCCCATCGCTTTGCCAAGCTGGTCAAGGCACTGTCTGCTAAGTTCCAGTACGTCATCTTCGATGCTCCTCCGGTCGGCACCTTCATCGATGCTGCCGAGATTGCCAGCCTGACCGACGGCGCGCTGTTCGTGGTGCGTGAGGATTTCACCAAGCGCGAGGAGGCGCTCAACGCCATCGGTCAGCTTAAAAAGTCCGAGAAGGTCAAGCTCATCGGTACCGTCATGAATTACTGTGAGACCGAGACCAGCGAGTACTACTATTCTTACTACACCAAGGACGGTAAGAAGGTTAAGAAGGGCTCCGACGGTCAGGGCACTTCCAAAAAGGGCATCTTCACCAACCGAGCAAACGTTTAGTTGATTAGGGCCGACCTATGCGTGACATTCATTGCCATATCTTGCCGGGTGTAGACGACGGCGCCGCCGATCTCGATGAGAGCTTGGCGATGCTCGAGGCTGCCAAGCGGGCCGGTGTAACCAGAATCGTTTGCACTCCTCACTGCCGTGATCCCTATTTTGATTACGACAAGATGTGGGATGCCTTTGAGCTGCTGCGCGATAACGCTGACGGTTTTCCGCTCCAGATGGGCTTCGAGGTCAACCATCGAAAGCTCGTTGAACTTGGTATCGATGCCGCGGAGCACTTGCATTTCGATGGGACCAACGAGTTTCTGCTCGAGCTTTCGACGCATGCCGATGCGTATGCGTTTAGAGAATACGAGAACACGATTTACGATTTGCAGTGCCGTGGCTACCAGGTGATCATCGCTCATCCTGAGCGCTATCGTGCGGTTCAAAAGGATGTAAGCGTGGCGGAACGCCTGGTCGATATGGGCTGCAAGCTGCAGGCTTCGGCGGACTTTATTGCCGGTGGTCGCTTTGGTCGCGAAAAAAAGCCGGCCCAGCGCCTGTTCGATCAGAACCTGTACAGCTTCATCGCGAGCGATGCCCATAACGTGGGTCATTACGACTGCCTGGCGAAGGCTCGCGCGAAGTTTAGCGTGCGCGGAGCTCATTTTCGCTAAAATCTGTCCCTAACGTTCTCATTGAATGAAAGGGCAGCCATGGATATCCAACTTAAGACGGGATGCTTTGATGACGCGGCGTTGGTGCGCCGCGTCGTTTTTATGGACGAGCAGGGCTACGAGAATGAGTTCGACGCTATCGACGAGGACCCGAACTGCATTCATGTGACGCTCTATGTAGACGGCGAGCTTGCCGGTTGCTCGCGCGTGTTTCCCGAAGAGCTTGAGCGCGCGGCTGACGCAGAGGCTCCGGTGTCGCCGGCGTGCGACTTGGACGAAGGCGTCGCAGCGGGGGAGACCTACATTATGGGGCGCGTCGCCGTGCTGCCGGCTATGCGTCGTCGTGGTTTGGCGAGCAAGATTGTCGAGGCCAGTGATACCGCCGCGCGTGATGCCGGCGCCAAGCTCATTAAGCTGCACGCGCAGGAATACGTGCTGCCGCTCTATGCCAAGGCGGGTTACACGCAGATTGCCCCAGTGGACTATGAGGATGAAGGCCAGCCCCATGCCTGGATGGCCAAACGGGTCGAGGGTGACAGATAGGGACGTTCCTTTTCTGCCGGCAGTTGGGGACACTCCTTGGCAATTGGCGCATCAGAGCGTTTGGACATACAGTTTTTCGATTCCTTATGTATATATGCGCGCTAATGGGTTATAAAATCTAAGTCTGAACATAGCAGGTCTGCGATGCGGCTCGGGCAACCGGGCCGTTTTTGCGGGCAGGGGTAGCGCGAAAGGACTGCACATGCGTCAATTTAAGACCGAGAGCAAAAAACTGCTCGACCTCATGATCAACTCCATCTACACCAATAAGGAAATCTTCCTGCGTGAGCTTATCTCCAACGCGAGCGATGCCGTCGACAAGCTCAACTTTAAGAGCCTGCAGGATCCGAGTGTCAAGCTCGACCAGGGCGACTTGGCCATCCGTGTTTCCTTTGATAAAGATGCCCGTACCATTACCATCTCGGATAACGGCATTGGCATGACCGCCGAGGAGCTCGAGTGCAATCTGGGCACCATCGCCCATTCCGGCTCCGAGGAGTTTAAGACCGAGAACGCCGAGCAACAGGGCTCCGATGTCGACATCATCGGTCAGTTTGGCGTGGGTTTCTACTCCGCCTTTATGGTCGCCAGCCACGTGAAGGTCGTCAGCCGCGCTTATGGCGAGGATGCCGCCCACGTTTGGGAGTCCGACGGTCTTGAGGGCTACACCATCGAGGATGGCGAGCGTGCCGAGCACGGTACCGATGTCATCCTGACGCTGCGCGAGAACGAGAAGCTCGACGCCGACGGCGAGGCCGAGACCTACGATCGCTTCCTGACCGAGTGGGGCCTCAAGAGCCTGATTCAGCAGTACAGCAACTATGTGCGCTACCCGATTCAGATGATGGTGAGCAAGAGCCGCCAGAAACCCAAGCCCGAGGACGCCGGCGACGACTACAAGCCCGAGTACGAGGACTACCAGGAGCTCGAGACCATCAACTCCATGACGCCGATCTGGAAAAAGCGCAGCTCCGACGTTGAGCAGAAGGATTACAACGAGTTCTACAAGTCCACGTTCCACGACTTTGACGATCCCGCGCGCACTGTCAGTTTCCATGCCGAGGGTACGCTTGAGTACGATGCACTGCTGTTTGTGCCGGGTCGCGCCCCGTTCGATCTGTACAGCAAGGACTACGAGAAGGGCCTGGCGCTCTACAGCTCTAACGTGCTGATTATGGAGAAGTGCGACGACCTGCTGCCCGACTACTACAACTTTGTGCGCGGTGTCGTGGACTCTGCCGACGTGACGCTCAATATTTCGCGTGAGACGCTGCAGCAGAACCGTCAGCTCAAGGCCATTGCCAAGCGTGTCGAGAAGAAGATCACCGCCGATCTCGAGGACATGCGCGACAACGACCGCGAGGCATACGAGAAGTTCTTTGAGAACTTTGGTCGCGGTCTTAAGTACGGCATCTACTCGAGCTACGGCATGAAGGCCGACGAGCTCGCCGACCTGCTGCTGTTCTGGTCTGCCAAGGAGCAGAAGATGATCACCCTTGCCGAGTATGCCAAGGGCATGCCCGAGGGCCAGAAGGCAATCTACTATGCCGCCGGCGATTCGCGCGAGCGTCTGGCCAAGATGCCCGTCGTGAAGGGCGTGCTCGACCGCGGCTACGATGTACTGCTGCTGACGCAGGACGTGGATGAGTTCACCTTCCAGGCCATGCGTGAGTACGTGGCTGCCGATATGCCCAAGGTCTACGAGGATGACGCTGCTCGCGAGGCTGCTGAGAAGGCAGTTGCCGATGGCGCTGAGCCTGAGGTCGAGGATCGTCACCTGGAGCTTAAGAACGTCGCGACCGGCGATCTTGACTTGGCGACCGATGACGAGAAGAAGGAGGCCGAGGACGCCACCAAGGAGAACGAGGACCTCTTTAACGCCATGAAGGAGGCGCTCGGCGACAAGGTCGAGAAGGTTGCCGTCTCTGCGCGTCTGACTGACGCTCCCGCCTGCATCACCACCGAGGGTCCGCTTTCGCTCGAGATGGAGAAAGTGCTTCAGAAGGGCCCCGAGGGCGCGCCCGACGGTATGCCTAAGAGCCAGCGCGTGCTCGAGCTCAACGCCAAGCACCCGGTCTTCGCCAAGCTCGTCGCTGCCCAGAAGGCGGGCGACGCCGACAAGATCAAGCAGTACTCCGGCTTGCTCTACGACCAGGCCCTGCTCGTCGAGGGCATCCTCCCCGAGGACCCCGTAGCCTTCGCCGCGGCTATTTGCGAACTAATGTAATTGGGTAGTTGCGCGGGTTTACCAACCCGCGTAACGGCTCGACGCTGCCCTTCGTTCCGCCGTTCTAACGAACGGCGGACCAGTCGACGCTGCGCGGTCACCAGAGCGACAACTTGTCATTCAAAGAGGGCGGCATGACCAGAAGGTCAATGCCGCCCTCTTTTCATGCCAATTTGTTCGCTCTGGTGCCCGCTCGCTGGCATTACCAAAACATCGGCGGTCCAATAATGATCCCTTGGGGACGGAGGAAAAGTAGTCGTTGGGGACGTTCTTGTTTGACTAGTCATTCAAGAACGTCCCCAATGACTATTCGAACTGCTATTTTGTGCGGGTTGTGGTTTTGGGAGCTGCGGGAATTTAAGATACTGTACAACTGTACGTTAACTCATCTTCGTAGTATATTGCTACCCGCAAAACTCAGCACCATTGTGCCGCGAGGCACTAAAGCGCCTACGTACAATGGTTGTCGATAGTACGATTCGATTCAACGACAGGATGGATGGTCTAAGCGTGAGTCTCGGCAGCAAACTATCCAACGCAAAGGTCTCCTTTGCGATATTCAAGCGCGACATTAAGCGACTGCTTGTGAACCCCGTCGCCTTGGTGGTTACCCTGGGCGTGTGCGTTATCCCCTCGCTGTATGCCTGGTACAACATCGTGGCAAACTGGGATCCGTACGGAAACACCCAAGGTATCAAGATTGCCATCGCCAACAACGATCAGGGCACTCAGAATGACTTGGTGGGCGAGCTCAACGCGGGCGACCAGGTCGTCGATCAGCTCAAGGAGAACGATCAGCTGGGCTGGACCTTCGTCGATTCGGCCGCCGATGCCAAAGAGGGCGTCGAGAGTGGTGAGTACTATGCGGCCATCGTAATCCCCAAGAACTTCTCCGACAATCTTGTTTCGATGCTCGATGGCAATTACCATCAGCCGAAGCTCACCTATTACGTCAACGAGAAGAAGAGCGCTATTGCGCCCAAGGTCACCGACACTGGTGCCAATACCATCGAGGAGCAGATCAACTCGGAGTTTGTCTCCACGGTGGGCGAGACCGTCGCGGGCATTGCCAAAGATGCTGGCATCGACCTTAAAGACAAGGCGACCCAGACCCGGGATTCGCTGGCGGGCTCGGTGTCCGAGGCGTCTGATACCCTGGGCGAAGTACGCGATTCCATCGGCGACATGAACACCGCCATCGACAAGACGAGCAGCTCGATTGCTTCGGCCGATGCTGCGCTGGCGGGCCTGCAGGGGCAGGCGCCCTCTCTAACGCAGGCGATCTCCCAGGGCAACGACCTGCTGGGCGAGGCTCGCGCCACGGCGGGCAACTCTATCACCTCGCTCTCCAAGGCACTCTCGGAAGGTAGCCTTGCACTCACCAAGACGTCAGCCTCCGCGAACGCTGCGATTGGCAAGCTAACGGGTACGGTCACATCTACGACCACCCGCATCGACAACTCGCTCGAGTCTCTCCAGGCGACGATCGATCACAATAAGGCCGTTATCGGGCACTTGGAGATTCTCGTTAATGACACGTCGACAGGTTCCGAGGAAATTGACGCGCGCATTGTATCGACCATCGATTCGCTTCGCGAGCAAAACCAGAAGCTGCAGAGCATCAAGGATGGCCTTTCTGCACAGTCGAGCGCCATGGCAAACGACGCTACGGCAATCTCGAACGCGAGCAACGCACTCAACGCGGCAATTCAGACCGGTACGGCTAACCTCGGTCAGGCTCAGACCGATCTGGGTCAGAACGCACTTCCGAAGGCTTCGAGCGCGCTTGACTCCTTTGCCGCCGTTTCGGGCGATTTGACCGGCATTGTGTCGGGTATGACCCCTACGATAGCGAGCGCGCGCGGCACGCTAGCGCAGCTCGACGCCACGCTCAAGCAGGCAAAGACCACGCTATCCCAAACCGACGCCTCCCTTGCCAAGGTTCAGGACAAGCTCGCGACCGCCGCCAATGACATTGCGGCGCTGCAGACCTCTGAGTCTATGGGCGAGTTAGCCGACCTCATGGACGTCGACGTCAATGACGTGGCAGATTTCATGGCATCTCCGGTTGAGCTGACGTCCAAGTCAATCTATCCGGTCAAGAGCTTTGGCTCGGGCATCGCGCCCTTCTACACCAATCTGGCGCTGTGGGTGGGCGGCTATGTGCTCATCGCTATCTATAAACTCGAGGTCGACCGCGAGGGCATCGGTAGCTTTACGGCGCGTCAGGGCTACTTTGGCCGCTGGCTGCTGCTGGTGATCCTGGGCGCGTTCCAGGCCATTATCGTTACGGTGGGCGACCTGGTCATTGGCGTTCAGTGCGTCAATCCGCTGCTCTTTGTACTGGGCGGCATCGCTATTTCGTTCACCTACGTCAACATCATCTATGCGCTGTCCACCACGTTTAAGCATATCGGTAAAGCCATTGGCGTCATCCTCGTCATTGTGCAGATCCCCGGCTCGTCGGGCATGTATCCCATCGAGATGATGCCCGGCTTCTTCCAATGGCTGCATCCGCTGCTGCCCTTCACTTATGGCATCAACCTGCTGCGCGAGACCGTCGGTGGCATGTATTCGTTCAACTACCTGTTCAACCTGTGCGTCCTGGGCGTGTTCCTTGCCATCGCGCTCTTTATCGGTCTGCAGCTGCGCCCGTTGCTGCTCAACCTCAATCTGCTCTTTGATAAGCAGCTTTCCACGACGGGCCTCATGATCTGCGAGTCCAACGACCTACCGCGCCAGCGCTATTCGCTGCGCACGGCCATGCGCGTCATGCTCGATTCGGATTCGTACCGTCGCGAGCTGCTCGATCATGCCGTGGCGTTTGAGCATCGCTACCCGTACTACATCAAGGGCGGTTTTGCCGCCGTGGTAGGCGTGCAGGTTCTGCTCTTTGTGCTTTCGACGGTGCTCGATATCGACAATAACGGCAAGATCATCCTGCTCGTTATCTGGATTATCTCGGTCATTGCCATCTGCGGCTGGCTCATCAACATCGAGTACATCCGTGCAAGCCTCAACACCCAGATGCGCATCTCGGCGCTTTCGGACGAGGACTTGCGCCGCGAGATGCGCGAGCACACGGCTGCCATCCCTGCCGCCCGTCGCATGTTTGGTCTCAACGCCAGCGAGCGGGGCACCAAGGACAGCGAACAGCCCACGAGCCGTCTGCCGCATATTGGTGCGCATCGTAAATCTCAGGGCAGCGACAGCACAGCTACAAATGATGGAGATACCACCCTGCTTGGCAAGCACTCTAAAGGAGGTGAGGCATAAATGAAGAACATCCTGCACCTGTTTAAGCGTGATGTCCAAAACGTGTCTCGCTCCGTGATCGGCATGGTCGTCGTGATGGGCCTCATTATCGTGCCGTGCCTGTACGCGTGGTTTAACATCGCCGGCAGCTGGGATCCGTACGGCAATACCGGCAACCTTAAGATTGCAGTGGTCAACACCGATGAGGGCTACGAGAGCGACCTGATTCCCGTCGAGATCAACGTGGGCGAAAACGTGACGGCGACCCTGCGCGGTAACGAGAACTTTGACTGGGTTGTCCTCAACGACCGCGATAAGGCGATTGAGGGCGTTAAGTCGGGCACATACTATGCCGCCGTCGTTATCCCCAAGACGTTTAGCGCCGACATGATGACGCTTTTCTCGACCAACGTGAAGCACGCCGACATCGAGTTCTACGAAAACCAGAAGGCTAACGCCATCGCCCAGATCGTGACCGAAAAGGGTTCGAGCGCCGTCCAGAGCCAGGTGAATGAGACCTTTACCAAGACCATCACGACCATCGGCCTTAAGACCGTGTCCAGCCTGCTCGATTACATGAGCACCGATCAGGTCAGCAGCTTTATCGCCAACCTGTCCTCGACACTGGGCGATTCGGTCGAGGACCTGCAGGACGTTCAAGCCAACGCGACTTCGCTGGCGGGCATTTTGAGCTCGACCTCCGATTCGTTGACGTCGGCGAGCGGTATGCTCCAGCAGACGGGTAAGGTCGATGAATCTACCAAGCAGTTGATGGAGCACGCCGAGAGCGGCATTAGTGATTCCAAGGAAGCACTCAAGGCCGCCAACGACGCCATCAACGCCGCGATTGACGGAAGTGCGGGCTCGTTTGACAACGTGTCCGCCGAGCTCGCGAAGGCTTTCGACGCCGCAAACCAGCATGTCAACGTTACGGTGACCCAGCTCAACGAAGCCGCGTCGGCACTCGAATCGCGCGCCAAGGAAATCGACGACACGGCCGACCAGCTCCGCAGCTTTGCCGATCAGGTGAGTGACGAAAAGCTCCAGGACAGCCTCAAGTCTGTGGCTACATCGCTGGGCAGGATCGCGATGGAGTATCGTAACAATGCCAACGACCTGAGGGCAACCGCAAAGTCCCTTTCCGACAGCATGGCAGAGGTCAACAGCACGCGTGCCGAGGTCGACCAGGCCATCGCCGATGCCAAGGCGGGCATCTCGGGCGCTAAGTCCGACTACGATTCCACGTTCTCGGTCAAGGCCAAGGAGCTCAAGAAAACTATTTCGGGCGTTCTGGATTCGCTCGACGGCATCTCGGGCGACCTGGATAGCGCTGTTGCCGGCCTGACCGACGCATCCGGTTCGCTGGCAAAGGGTCTCTCCAAGGCCGCAAAGCTGGTCAACAAGGCTTCCGATCAGCTGGGCGAGGCGTCGGACAAGATCAGCGCGTTCAAGGACGAGCTCGACGGCGCCCTGATGTCGGGTGACCTGGCGACGATCAAGACGATGATCGGCAACGACCCCGAGGGCCTGGCCGTGTCGCTTTCCGGCCCCGTTGCGCTCGACCGCAAGCCGGTCTATCCAATCCGCAACTACGGTTCGGCCATGGCGCCGTTCTATACGATTCTGTCGCTCTGGGTCGGCTCGATCGTACTGGCGGCCATGATGAAGGTCTCGGTCGACGACGAGCTCATCAACGAGCTCATCCCCGTACGCCTGCACGAGATCTATCTGGGCCGTTACCTGTTCTTTGGCGGTTTGGCCCTGCTGCAGGCAACGCTCGTGTGCGCGGGCGACATTCTGTTCTTTGGCATTCAGTGCGACAACCCGCTGCAGTTTGTGCTGGCGGGCTGGGTCGCGAGTCTCGTGTTCTCCAATATCGTCTACACGCTTACGGTTTCGTTTGGCGATATCGGCAAGGCGCTCGCTGTCGTGCTGTTGGTCATGCAGGTCGGCGGTTCGGGCGGCACGTTCCCCATCGAGATGACCGGCCCCGTGTTCCAGGCGATCTATCCGTTCCTGCCGTTTACTCACGGCATCAACGCCATGCATGCCGCCATGGCTGGCGCCTACCATATGGAGTACTGGGTTGAGCTGGGTATTCTGGCGAGCTATCTGATTCCGTCGCTGGCCCTGGGCGTCGTCTTCCGCCGTCCGGTCATCAAAGCCAACGACTGGATTATCGAAAAGCTGGAGTCGACCAAATTGATTTAATACAGCAACGTAAACGCCGTCGGAACATCGAGGATTTCTGTTCCGACGCTTTAGTTGAGTGAATTGCATGGGCTGCTTGGTTGTTGCTACAGTAGCGGGGCGTGCCGGGGGTCCGGTGCGCCCTGTTTTTATTTGACCATGAGGCGGCATGCGGTCACGCGCGTGCGGACACCACGCCCAGATTGAGCGCGAGGATGCCCTATGCCCCAGCATGTCACTGACAATATCGAAATGATGCCCGATGGCCCTGTGGCTCGCGAGGACCTGGGTGCGGGCGGTACCTCCCGTGGTGCCGGTGCTCGTTCGCCGTTGTTCTGGAAAGTTCTACTGCTTTCGGTGGCGATTATCTGGGGTTACTCCTTTACCACTATGAAGGACGCGCTCGACACCATTCCGGTGTTTGAACTGCTCTACGTGCGCTTTCTGCCTGCGGCGTTGGTCATGTTTGTCATCTTCCACAAGCGTATCATCGCGCACCTCAACGCCCGCAATCTTATCGTCGGACTTGGAATGGGCACACTTATGTGGGCCGCCTACGTCCTGCAGACGGTCGGTCTGGCGCACACCACGGCGGGCAAGAACGCGTTTTTGACGGGTACGTACTGCATCCTCGTGCCCTTTGCGAGCTATTTTCTGAGCGGCGAAAAACTCACCCGCTATAATCTGGGCGCGGCACTGCTGTGCTTGGCGGGCATTGGCCTGGTGGCGCTTGATAGCGTCGAGTTCAACATCGGCGATGCCATTACGCTGGGCGGCGCGGTTTTCTTCGCCATCCAGATGGCGGTGACCGCCAAGTACGGTCGCAAAATGGACATCAACGTCATCACGTTTTGGATGTTTGTGGGCAATGGCGTGCTGAGCCTGATCTCGTCGCTGCTATTCGAGACCCAGGCGCCTCTGTCCGTGTGGACGCCGAATTTTATCTGTGTGATGGCGTTTCTCTCGGTGGGCTGCACATGCGTGGCTCTGCTCATCCAAAACGTCGGCCTGGCGCATGTCCCGGCTTCGACGGGCTCGCTGCTCCTTTCGATGGAGTCGCCTTCGGGCGTGTTGTTTTCGGTGCTGCTGATGGGGGAGGCGCTCACCTCGCGCCTGCTCGCCGGCTTTGTGCTTATCTTCCTGTCGATTATCTTGAGCGAGACTCACTTCGATTTTTTGCGTCGAAAGCCGCGCCCGCAATTGTAAACAACTTGTTGCGCCGCCCTCCTGGGGCGGCATTTTTTATGCCTCGCCCTTAAAGTTGTACCTTGCGCTTTACGCTATCAAAGTGCTTACTGCAAAAACGTTACTGGAGGGCATTTATGGCACCAGCTCAGTCCGATCTTCAACCGCAATCAGCGCCCAAGGCCACCGCGGCGGCGCAGGCCGCTATCGGTGACGGTCTTGTTGCAGAAGCTCAGGCGTTTGCCAACGAGCTTGCCGCATGGCGCCATGATCTCCATCAAACGCCTGAGCTCGGTAACAACCTTCCGCAGACGTCCGCCTTTATCCAGGCGCGTCTGGACGAGATGGATATTCCCTATGCCGTGCTTGTTGACGGCACCTGTGTCGTTGGCCTAATCGGTGCCGGCGCGGCAGCTGCTGCTCGGGGTAACGGTACGTGCACGGACAAACAGGCCGGTACGGTCATCATGCTCCGTGGCGACATGGATGCCCTGCCTGTTGCTGAAGAGTCAGGCGAGCCTTTCGCCTCTACGAACGGCTGCATGCACGCATGCGGACACGATATGCACGCGACGGCGCTGCTTGGTGCGGCGCGCCTGCTCAAGGCCCGCGAGTCCGAGCTTGTCGACGCCAACGCCACGATTAAGTTGCTGTTCCAACCGGGCGAGGAAACTTTTGAGGGTGTCCGCGCCGCCATCGCCGACGGTCTGCTGCAGAACCCGCGTCCCCAGGCCGCCTTCGCCATGCACGTTAACAGCCAATCGCCGCTTGGCCTGGTGCTCTACGGCAGCCCGGCGCTCTCGGGCGTGTACGGTTTTCGCATCACGCTTCAGGGCAAGGGCGGCCATGGCTCGAGCCCCGAGATCTGCATCGACCCCATCACGGCCGGCGTGCATGTGCACCTGGCGCTTCAGGAGCTTATCTCCCGTGAGGTGCCGGCGGCCAAGGAGGTCGCGCTTACCGTGGGTAAGTTCGCTGGCGGCTTGGCGGCCAACGTCATCCCCGACACCTGCGTGCTCGAGGGAACGCTGCGCGGCTTTGATGTTGAGCTCATGGAGCACCTAAAGACCCGCATCGCGGAGGTCGTTAACGGCGTTGCCGCAACATATCGTACGCCGGCGACCATCGAGACGCTTTCGGATGTTCCGCCGCTTGTACTCGACAGCGATATGACTCAGGCGTCGCTTGGCTACGTGGGCGCAGTGCTGCCCAAGGTGGCTTTCTTGCCGCTTTTCCATGCCATGGCGAGTGAGGACTTTGCGCTTATCTCGAGCGAGATTCCGAGTGCGTACTTTACCGTGGGCGCGGCCGTAACCGACACGGACGAACACTTTGCCCAGCACCATCCCAAGGCACGTTTTAACGATGCCGAGCTTCCTCTCGGCGCCGCGGCCTATACCGCCGTCGCTTTGGGCTATATCGCCGACCACCGGTAGCACCCAACCTTGCCTTTCAAGCCTGCGGGCATGGCCGTAAGGCCTATGCCCTTGTCTTTCAAGGCAATCTTGGGCACTACCGGCGCCCGGCGCCGGCTATTCGTTTGTTAAATAAGGAGCAGTATGTCCCAGCAGCGTAAGTTCTTCCCCGGCTGGCTCGTTGTGACCTCCGGCTTCGTGATCATGGCCACGTGCTACACGATTTTCGTCAACTGCATGAGCCTGTTCCAGCCGCTGATCGTCAGCGACCTGGGCATTTCCCTTGCGCAGTACAACATCTCCAATGCCATCTCCACCGTGGTGAGTGTCGTGGGTTCGCTCGTTATCGGCCATGTTGCCGATAAGGTGAGTGGCCGCGTATTGGGCTCGCTTACCGTTATCGCCACCTCGACGGTGCTCGCGGGCATGAGCTTTGTGGGTGAGCTTTGGCAGGTCTATGTGCTCTTTGCCGTCTCGGGCTCCTTTGCGAGCACCTGGATCGTGTGCCTGGCGTGCTCCGTGGTCATGCTCGTGTTCCTGCTGGCATCCGAGCCCATCGCCGCCAAGCTGCGCGCGAGCGTGGCGGGGGAGTAGGTAGGCCAAAGCGCATCGCCGCTTGTCCGCTTCGTCCGCGGCGGCGCGTCTGGCCGAACGAGTCCCCATACCCTCGTTCGGTCAGGCGCGCCGCCGCGTTGCTGCTTTGTGCCGTATAATGTCCACTACCTATGACGCGATACAAAAGAAAGGTGTTTGCCCATGCAGGCACAGAAGGCGGAGGGAACCCGCGACCTTATCGGCGCCGAGATGCGCGCCTGGCAAAAGATGCAGCAGATTGCGGCCGGCGTGTTCGAGCCGTTTGGTTTTAAACCCATCGAGACGCCCGCGATCGAGCAGGTTGACGTGTTTGTCCACGGTATCGGCCAGTCGACCGACGTCGTGCGCAAGGAAATGTTCCGCGTGTTCAGCGGTGCCAACCTGGAGCGCGTCTTTACCGAGGGCACCGACACCAAACTAAAGCCCAAGCAGCGCCTGGCACTTCGCCCCGAGGGCACGGCCGGCGTGGTGCGCGCCGTCGTCGAGAACAATCTGGTGCCCCAGGGCTCCACGCCGTTTAAGGCTTACTACGCCGAGGCCATGTTCCGCGGCGAGCGTCCCCAGAAGGGCCGCCTGCGCCAGTTCCACCAGGTGGGCATCGAGTGGCTCGGCGCTCCCGATCCGGCGGCAGACGCCGAGTGCATCATCATGCTCATGGAGTTCTACAAGCGCCTGGGCTTCGATCTTTCCAAGCTTCGTCTGCTCATCAACTCGATGGGTGACGCCCAGTGCCGTCCGGCTTACCGCGAGCAGGTCAAGCAGTTCATCCTCGATCACGCAGACGAGATGTGTGACGAGTGCCGCGAGCGCGCCGAGCTCAACCCGCTGCGTGCCTTCGACTGCAAGAACGACCACTGCCGCGAGATCATGGCCGAGGCTCCGCTGATGGGTGACAACCTGTGCGATGAGTGCCGCGAGCACTACGAGCAGGTCAAGCGCTATCTGGATGCCGCCGGTATCGAGTATGTCGAGGATCCCACCTTGGTGCGCGGCCTGGACTACTACACCCGTACTGTCTTTGAGGTCGAGGCCCCTGGCGCCGGCGTCGGCTCCATCGGCGGCGGCGGCCGCTACGATGGCCTGGTCGAGCTCGAGGGTGGCAAGCCCACGGCGGGCGTCGGCTTTGCTGTCGGTTTTGAGCGCGCCCTGCTGGCCCTGCAGGCCTTTGGCAGCGATTTGGGTGCCGATGAGGCCCCGTGCGTCTATGTCGCCAACGCCGGCAAGGAGCTGCGTCAGAACGTCTTTGCCATTACGCAGGAGCTTCGCGCCGCAGGTATCGTGACCGAGGCCGACTATCAGGGTCGTTCGCTCAAGGCCCAGTTTAAGCAAGCCGATAAGGTAGGCGCCAAGCTCATCTTGGTCCTGGGTGGCGACGAGCTTGCCGCCGGCAAGGTCAAAGTGCGCGACATGCAGAGCCATGACGAGGTGCTCGCCGATCTGGACAACGTCGTCGAGGCGGTTCGCGAGCGCCTGTAGCGCATCTTTTTGAGCTTCGGGCCTGCTAACGTGCCCTGCTCATGGAGAGCGATTGTTACGGGGGTGTTTCGCTTTTATGCGGAATGCCCCCGTTTACGTATGCCGCCCACCGAGAAATACGACCATTTAGGGCAAAAACCTTTGCAATGCAGAAAATACTTTTGTGTGGTAAAGCGCAATCAGTGTCGAAAGTATTTCTCAAGCGCCTATAATGAATACCGCATGTTACGTGCATAGAAGGAGGAATGGGAGGAAACGTGGCTGAGAACCTAAGCAACCAGTCTGTACCCGAAGCCGCGGCGCGCGTCGCTGCCGTGGTCAACCGCCTCGTTAACCGAATCGGCTCGAATGCCGAGTCCAGGGAGCGTCTCGCCGAGATCGAGATCCCCGAGGAGCTGCGCGACAATCTGGCGCTGTTCTTGCGCCTGGAGCGCCGTGTGCTTAGCGAGTATGATCCCGAGATCGCGGACCTGTTCGACAAGATTTTGACAGCCGAGATTGTGGTCAATGCCGGCAACCCCGGTACCTGCGCTGCCGACGAAGCCGTCGACGAGCAGGGCGTGCCCACCGCCGACGAGCCCACTGCCGTGGCATTTCGTGAGGTCGTCGATTTGATCGACAGCCTGCCGCTCGATAAGCAGCAGGTCATCGTTCGCGCCTTTACGAGCTTTTTCCATCTGGCAAACCTGTCGGAGGAGAACTACCGTGTGGCGCAGCTGCGCGAGCGCGAGGCCGGTGCGTCGACCGATACCGAGGTCGATCCTGCCAACGAGCTTACCGTTGCCTATCACCAGCTGGTGAATGAGCTGGGTGTCGAGGGTGCCAACGAGCTGCTCGACAAGCTCGAGTTCCACCCTGTCTTTACCGCACATCCCACCGAGGCCCGTCGTAAGGCCGTCGAGGGCAAGATCCGCCGTATCTCCAACCTGCTGGAGGAGCGTCCGCGTCTGGGCGGCTCCGACCTGGTGGAGAACGAGCGCCATATGCTGCAGGAGATCGACGCCCTGGTGCGTACGAGTCCCATCGCGCTCAAGAAGCCCACGCCGGTCGAGGAAGCCGATACCATCATCGACATCTTCGATAACACGCTGTTCGACGTTATCCCCGTTATCTATCGTCGTTTTGACGATTGGGTGCTGGGCGACAAGGCCGGTACTGTGCCGCCGCTGTGCCCGGCGTTCTTCCATCCCGGCAGCTGGATCGGTTCCGACCGCGACGGTAACCCCAACGTCACCGCCAAGGTGAGCCGTGAGGTCGCCGCCAAGTACTTTACGCACATGGTGCTCAAGCTCGAGGACAAGTGCCGCCACATCGGCCGCAACCTCACGCTCGAGGCTACCTACAGCAAGCCGTCGGCCGAGCTCATTAACCTGTGGAACCATCAGGTCGAGATGAGCCCTCGTTACACGGCCCGCGCCGAGCTGATCTCCGAGCACGAGCCGCATCGCGCCGTCATGCTCGTCATGGCCGACCGCCTGAACGCCACCGTCCGTCGTATCACCGACACCATGTACCACAGCGCCGATGAGTTCCTGGAGGACCTGCGCGTCGTCCAGCGCTCGCTGGCCGCCTGCGGTGCCGTCCGTGCTGCCTACGGCCCGGTCCAGACCATCATCTGGCAGGTCGAGTCCTTCGGCTTCCATATGGTCGAGATGGAGTTCCGTCAGCACTCCGTGGTGCATGCCCGCGCCCTTAAGGATATCCACGAGAACGGTATCCATGGCGACCTGCAGCCCATGACGCGCGAGGTCATCGATACCTTCCGCGCTATCGGCTCCATCCAAAAGCGCTACGGCAAGAAGATGGCGCACCGCTACATCATCTCGTTTACCAAGAGCGCTCAGCATGTGGCCGACGTCTTTGAGCTGGCGCACCTGTCCTTTGCACACGAGGAGGATGTCCCCGAGCTCGACGTGATCCCGTTGTTCGAGCAGCTCGAGGACCTCGAGGGCTGCGTCGACGTGCTCGATCAGATGCTTACGCTGCCCGTGGTGCAAAAGCGCCTTGCCCAGACCAACCGCCGCATGGAGGTCATGCTGGGCTATTCCGACTCTTCCAAGGATGCCGGTCCTACCACGGCCATGCTCGCGCTGCACTCCGCGCAGGAGCGCATCGCCAAGTGGGCAGAGAAGAACGATATCGACCTGGTGCTCATGCACGGTCGCGGCGGTGCCGTGGGCCGTGGCGGCGGCCCGGCCAACAAGGCCGTGCTGGCGCAGCCCAAGGGTTCGGTCAACTGCTTCTTTAAGCTTACCGAGCAGGGCGAGGTCATCTTTGCCCGTTACGGTAACCGCACGCTGGCTCAGCGCCATGTTGAGTCCGTTGCTGCCGCAACGCTTTTGCAGTCGGCCCCGAGTGTCGAGAAGACCAACACCGAGACCACGCAGAAGTTCTGGGATATGGCCGAGAAGCTCAACACCGCAAGCCACGAGCGCTATCTGGACCTGCTGAACACCGAGGACTTTACGCCATGGTTCTCGACCGTGACGCCGCTGACCGAGGTCGGTCTGCTGCCGATCGGCTCGCGTCCCGCCAAGCGCGGCTTGGGTGCCAAGTCGCTCGACGACCTGCGTACCATCCCGTGGATCTTCAGCTGGAGCCAGGCGCGCATTAACCTGGCCGCTTGGTACGGTCTGGGCACCGCCTGCGAGCAGCTTGGCGATCTTGACCAGCTCAAGGCTGCCTACCAGGAGTGGCCGTTCTTCCGCACCTTTATCGACAACATCGAGATGTCGATCGCCAAGACCGACCAGCGCATCGCCAAGATGTATCTGCACCTGGGCGATCGCCAGGATCTGTCCGAGAAGGTCTTCACCGAGATGCAGCTCACGCGTAAGTGGGTCCTTGCCATCGTCGGTGATGAGTGGCCGCTGCAGCGTCGCCGCGTGCTCGGTTGCGCCGTCCGCGTGCGCAACCCCTACGTCGACGCCCTGTCCATCGCCCAGGTCCGCGCCCTTCGCGAGGTGCGTATGAACCAGGACGAGATGGCCGAGGAGAAGAAGGCCGAGTACATGAGCCTGATTCTTTCGACTGTGACCGGCGTCTCGGCAGGATTGCAGAACACGGGGTAATCGATAGCCCTGTGGCTCTCACCGGGGCCCGATGGGTTTCCCTCTGAATGCGTCCTCGCACTTGAAGCCCCCTTATCCTGCTCCTTCGGAGCTGCGGATAAGGGGGCTTCGTGCTGCGGAATGCATTCAGAGGGAAACCCATCGGGCCCCTTCGTCCTCGGTCTTCAGGGATTGGGGCTGAAGGGGATAATGGCGCGCTTCGCGCTTAATGTGGAGTGCGGCGAGGGCTTCTTGCGTCCTGCGGAGTGTGCCTAAAAGTAAACTAATGGCGGGCCCTGCGATGTCCGGTCTTCGGCGGATCAGCCGCTGGGTGAGGGTGGTGCTTGGGGCGACGTGCAAAAAACGGAGTTTTCAGCAGCCAAAGATTGATGCATAAGGCCATAGCCGGCTTTCGCTGCCTTTGTTGATGCTTTTGCACGACGATTGGGCTTTGGCGACGATCATATATGGCTGGTTTCTCGCCGCATGCTATCCAGATGGGTCGAGTCATGAGGACTATCTACCTTTTGAAAGATTTTTGGCACCAAAATCTTATCCCGCGATGCTGAATACTCGCAAAAATGCACGCTCCGGAGGGTACTACCCAGTTATGGCCAGAAATCCATGCGCCATCTTATGCAATTAATTAACGAATTTATGCAAAATGGCTTACGTGCGTACGTCTCGGACTAGATGTTTGCCTCGGCGCTGCGTAAATCATCCTGTCTATAGTGTCTTTGACAGGCGGCTGCGGTCCCGTTTGGGATCGTGGCCGTTTTGTTGTGGGTCAAATATGAACGTTGTGTTAATGAGTCGGTGGACGGTGGTGTTTTTCGGTGAGCGGCGTATCCTTCCAACGGTTTATCTAGTGTGTCAGTTGAAAAGGAAGAGGGCGCTCGTCATTGTTTGAATGTGAACTGCCGTTTGACCACAAGACGTTGCATCTGGAGCTCGAGGATAAGAACTTCGCGGGTGTGATGGAAGGTCATCAAAACGAGTTTAAGACCACGAAATCGCAGGAAGAGCTGGTAGAGGAGTCGCTTGCCAACCCTTATGGCTCGCCGTCGCTCGAGGAGCTTTGTGCTGGCAAGAAGGATATTGTCATTATTAGCTCCGATCATACGCGTCCCGTTCCCTCGCGTGTGACGATGCCTATTCTGCTGCATCACATCCATTCCGCTGCGCCCGAGGCTCGCGTGCGCATTTTGGTTGCTACGGGTATGCATCGTCCGTCGACGCATGAGGAACTCGTCAACAAGTACGGCGAGGAGATCGTTGCCAACGAGGAAATCGTTATGCACGTCGCGACTGACGACAGCATGATGAAAAAGATCGGCACCCTGCCTTCTGGTGGCGAGTGCATCATCAACAAGATTGCCGCCGATTGCGATCTGCTGCTTGCCGAGGGCTTTATTGAGCCGCACTTCTTTGCCGGTTTCTCTGGTAGCCGCAAGTCCGTCTTGCCTGGCATCGCCAGCTACAAGACCATCATGTACAACCACAACGGTCAGTTTGTGAACGATTCCCATTCGCGTGCCGGCAACCTGTGCCACAACCACGTGAGCGAGGACATGTTTGCCGCTGCCGAGATGGCTCACCTTGCCTTTGTGCTCAACGTGGTGCTCAACGGCAAGCATGAGGTTATCGGCTCCTTTGCAGGCGACATCCATAAGGCACACGAGGCTGGCTGCGAGTTCGTGAAGAGCCTTGCCGGCGTTGAGCCCGTCGAGTGCGAGATCGCCATCACCACCAACGGCGGCTACCCGCTCGACCAGAACATCTATCAGGCCGTGAAGGGCATGTGCTCTGCCGAGGCCACGCTTCCCGAGGGCGGCGTGATCATCGACGTCGCCGGTTGTGCCGACGGCCACGGTGGCGAGGGCTTCTATCACAACATCGCCGACAACGATCCGGCGGAGTTTGAGCGTGCCTGCATCGACCGTCCTAAGGACGAGACCCTGCCCGACCAGTGGACGAGCCAGATCTTTGCCCGCATCCTGGCGCATCACCCTGTGATCATGGTCACCGACCTGTGCGATCACCAGATGATCAAGGATATGCACATGACGCCGGTCAACACCCTCGATGAGGCGCTCAAGCTCGCCTTTGAGATGAAGGGTGCCGATGCCAAGGTGGCCGTCATTCCCGATGGCCTGGGCGTTGTCGTCGCTCAGCACTAGTACGCGGCCTAAACGAATCGTTTATAACCGACAAGAAAGATAAGGTTTTATGCTTACCAAACTCCTCTGCGAATTCGGCGCAACGGCCCTCATGATCATCTTTGGCGTGGGCGTGCACTGCGATACCGTGCTCAAGGGCACCAAGTATCAGGGCTCCGGTCACATGTTTGCCATCACCACCTGGTCTTTTGGCATCTCGGTCTGCCTGTTTGTCTTTGGCGGCGCCGTGTGCATGAACCCCGCCATGGTGCTTGCCCAGTGCATCGTAGGCCTGGTGCCGTGGAGCAGCTGCATCCCCTTCATGATTGCCGATATGCTCGGCGGCTTTGCGGGTGCCGTGATCGCGTGGTTGATGTATGCCGATGAGTTCAAGGCTTCCGAGGGCGTCGTCGACCCTATTGCCCAGCGCAACATCTTCTCGACCAACCCTACTACCGAGGGCACGAACTATGCTCGCAACTTCTTCTGCGAGGCCATCTGCACCTTTGTGTTCATCAGCGCCATCCTTGCTGCCGCTAGCCGCGCCGGCGAGAACGTTTTGATGCTCGCCATCTGCGTCGGTCTGATCGTTTGGGCTGTTGGCATGGGCATGGGCGGCATCACCGGCTTCGCCATGAACCAGGCTCGTGACCTTGGTCCTCGCATGGCCTATCAGGTGCTGCCGATTAAGAACAAGGCTGACAACAACTGGAAGTACGGCCTGCTCGTTCCTGGCATCGCACCGTTTATCGGTGCCGCTCTGGCCGCGCTGTTTGTGCACGGTTTCTTGGGCATGTTCTAGTCTGAGGCTACATAGTTGTCCGCTGGCCGCATGGGGTAACTTCCCAGCGCGTCCTCGGACATGAAAGAACCCCCGCTGCGCACTGAACTGCACCCCAAAACTTGGACGGCTTAAATAAAAGCTACGCCGCAAGGGACTGGCTCCGGAACTCCTCCGGGGTCAGCCCCTTCAGTTTAACCTGGCGCCTCCTCGTGTTCCAATGGACCACGAAGTCGTCGAGGTCCGCCTTGAAGGACTCGAAGTCCGGCCACGTCCTTCCACGGAAGAACTCGTCCTTGATGTGGCCGAACACCTGCTCCGTCGCGCCGTTGTCGATGCAGTTGCCCTTCCGGGACATGCTCTGCACCACGCCGGCCTCCTCCAACCGCCTGCACCAACCGGCCTGCTGGTACTGCCAGCCCATGTCTGAGTGCAGGATCGGCCTGGAGCCCTTGGGCTTCTTGGACACGAGCTGGTCGAGCAGCTCGTGCTGCTGAGCCATGTTGGGGTGCAGCGACGTGGACCAGGCGACGATCTCCTTGCTGCCGAAGTCGTAGACCGGCGCGAAGTAGGCCTTGCCCCAGGGCTGCTTGAACTCGGTGACGTCGGTGCCCATCTTCTCCCACGGCCCGTCGGCGGCGAAGTCGCGCCCGATGACGTTCTCGAAGGTCTTTCCGACCTTGCCCCTGTACGAGTTGTACCTGTGGTAGTCGGTCTCGCGGCGGATCCCGCAGATGATGCCCATCTCGCGCATCATCTTCAGCGTCGTCTTGTAGGCTATGCGCACGCCCTGCTCGGCGCGCAGGCACATGGCGATCTGCCTGTGGCCGCACCCGTTGGCGGTACGCGAGAATATCTCGGCGGCGGCCTCCCAGAGCTCGGGCCTGGTGGGAGCCTTCGGGTGCGACAGCGCGTAGTAGTAGCTCGACCTCGCCAGGCCGGCGCACTCCAGCAGGCGCCCCAGCCCGTACCCCTCCTCGCGCAGGGCGCCCACGGCCTCGACCTTCGCCCTGGTCAGAGCCCGTCCCTCTCGACCAGGGCACGCAATTTTTTTAGGTAGGCCACCTCGGTCTCGAGCCTTCGGCAGCGCTCCTCGAGCTCCTGCTCGCGGGTGCGCGGCCTCGCCTTGGAACCGCTCGGCCGGCCCTTGGGCTTGGGCCTGAGCGCCTCGGCGCCGCCCTCGCGGTAGAGCGCGCACCATCTCTTGAGCGGCGCCAGGGACATGACGCCGAACGCCTCCATGGCGTCCCGCTTGCTCATGCCGCCGTCGACCACGGCCGAGGCGGCGGCGACCTTCTGCTCATATGTGTACCTGGCCTGCTTGCCGTCCATGGATAGCAGCACCTCGCTTCCGAACGACCGGTATACGTAGAGCCATTGTCTCACGGTGTCGCGCGGGACCGACAGCGCCTTCGCCGCCGACTCGGAGCCGTGGCCTCGCTCGAAGAGCTCGATCGCCGCCTTCCTGGCCTCGATGTCGTGCTTCACCCTCAAGTCGACACGCATAAAAAGCCTCCCATTTCTCATGTCCAAGAAATGGGAGGCAGTTCACACTTCGTGCGGCGGGGGTTCTTTCGTCCTGCGGAATGCGCTGGGAAGTTACCCCATGCGGACAGCTGCGGGATCTTGGCCGCGTTGGAACAAGCAGCCCAACATATAAATCTGAATTTGGATTTGGATGGGAGGGGCTTGTTGCTGTTGGGGGCGGTGAAGCGCGAGTGACACTTTGGGATGCGTGGCGCCCTGGGTTGGGGCGATGCTTTGGGATGATGTTCTTACTTAGTTGAAGAGGGGTTTTATGGCCGATAAGTAGTCTTTGGCTACGTCGGCTTTGTCTACTTGAAAGTTGTGCCAGGCCCACCATTGGATGGTGGCTACGAAGCTTGAGGCTATGTGGTGTAGTAGGAAGCTGCGGTCCATGGTGCCGGCGGGGCCTGCGGGGTCGGCGGGGACGGTTTCGGCTGCGCGTGACATGATGGTCTTGCGGAGACAGTCGGCGAAGACGCGGGAGCCGGCGCCGGCTACGAGGGCTCGAACGCCCTGACGGCGTTCCCAGAGGTTGTTGAGGATATGCTCGACCTGCACGAGTGGGTCGTCGAGCGGTGTGCCATCGTCGTCGAGGGCGTGGGTGCAGATGTCGCTCACGAGCTCGGACAGTAGGTCGTCTTTGCTCTTAAAGAGGCCGTAGAATGTCGCGCGGCCTACGTGAGCGCGCGCGATGATGTCGCCGACGGTAATCTTGCCGTAGTCCTCTTCGCGTAGCAGCTCGGAGAACGCCGCGACGATGGCAGCGCGGCTTTTTTCTTTGCGGGCATCCATGGCTATGCATCCACGTGAACGAGCAGACAACGGAGCGTGCCGGAGCAGCCCTCGTAGGGGCGCTTGCCGGCGCCGTAGCCGACGGCTTCGATGTGGTAGCGGGCTGGCAGGTGCTCGGTCGTACGCAGTGCGGCGACGATGGCGGCGCCCGTGGGCGTCACGAGCTCGCCGGCGACCGGTGCAGGCGTGAGGGCGATATTGCCCGCCTGGCACAGGTTGACGACAGCGGGGACGGGAATGGGCATGAGGCCGTGGGCGCAGCGGATGGTTCCGTGGCCCTCGGAGAGCGACTCGACGACAATATCCTCGATACCAAGGTCATCGAGGCAGATGGCGACCGAGCAGACGTCGACGATGGAGTCGACGGCGCCTACCTCGTGAAACAGGACGGTCTCGGGCGTTTTGCCGTGAGCCTTGGCCTCGGCGGCAGCGAGTGCGGTAAAGATGGCGAGAGCGCGACGCTTGGCGCCATCGCTTAGCTGCGAGCCATCGATGATGACGGTGACGTCCGCCAAAGAACGATGGTGATGGTGGTGGGCGTGATGATGGCCCTCGTGGCCATGGCCGTGGGCCTCATGGTCATGCTCGTGTGTGTGTTCGTGTTCGTGCTCGTCGTGGTCATGATGGTGGTGCTCATGTTCGTGCGTGTGCTCGGCAGTTGCTTCGTTGCCGTAGAGCCAGGCCATATCGTGATCGTGGTTCTCGAGCTCCTCTGCAAGCTGGATGTCGAAATCGCAGGCGTCGATGCCATGCTTGTTTGCACGCGTGACGGCGATCGTAAAGCCGTCGACCGGCAGTGTGGCGAGCTGTTCGCGCAGGTGCTCCTCGCTGGCGCCCAGGTCGAGCAGGGCCGCGACGGTCATGTCGCCGCTGATGCCCGAGGTGCCGTCGATGATAAGCGTGTGCTGATGGTTGGACATGGAATGCTCCTTAACGGGCGTGGGGCGTGCCGGCGCTCAGATGATTGATAAGACTTGCCTGGTAGGCGGCACCAAAGCCGTTGTCGATATTGACGACCGATACGCCGCTGGCACAGGAGTTGAGCATGGCGAGCAGTGCGGCTACGCCACCAAAACTTGCGCCGTAGCCCACGCTGGTGGGAACGGCGATGACCGGACAGCTCACCAGGCCGCCGACAACGCTCGCCAACGCGCCCTCCATGCCGGCGATGGCGATGACCACCTGCGCCTGTGCAAGTTCCTCGGCATGCGCGAGCAGGCGGTGCAGGCCGGCAACACCCACGTCGTAGAGGCGGTCGACCTCGTTGCCATAGAATTCGGCCGTCAACGCGGCTTCCTCGGCGACGGGCAAGTCGCTCGTGCCGGCGCAGGCGACGACGATGCGTCCGTTGCCAGTAGGGGAGGGCTTGCCGCCCACGAGGGCGAGCTGTGCGTTCGGGATATACCCCAGGTCGATGCCGTTGCCGAGGAGCTCCGAGGTGCGGGCTGCTTTTTCGCTGTCCAGGCGCGTGACCAGGATGCGCTCCTGACCGGCATCGCGCAGCGCTTCGATAATGGCGGCAATCTGCTCGGCGGTTTTACCGGCACCGTAGACAACCTCGCCGGCTCCCTGGCGCACCCCGCGCGAAAGATCGAGCTGCGCAAAACCCAGATCGGCGGTCGGCGCCGTCTGGATGCGTGTGAGGGCGACTGCCGGGGCGACTGCTCCGTCGGCAACATCGCTCAGCAACTGCTCAAGATCTCGCTTATCCATATATGTTCCCTTCGACGGCGCAAAGTCTAGCACTCAAAGGTATGTTTCCGAACACTAAAACAAAATTGTTCGGAAACTATAGGACAGACTGATTCAATTGTTAGACGGATCGACTAGTCGCGCAGGATGATGTCCATGGCGAGCATCAGGTTGCGCTCGTCGATGGCAAACGGGGCGGCTTCGCGCGTCTTGGGCTTGGCACAAAACGCGATGCCCGTGCCCGCGGCCTGAATCATAGGGATATCGTTTGCCCCGTCGCCGATCGCGACGGTGTGGGCCATATCGACACCGCACTCGACTGCCCAATCCAGCAGCCGGATGAGCTTGGATTCCTTGGTCACGATGTCTGCCGCCAGCTTACCGGTGAGCTTGCCGTCCACGACCTCTAGGCGGTTAGCCAGGCAAAAATCGATGCCCGCGGCGGCCACGATCTTGTCGGCGACCTCGTGGAAGCCGCCGCTTACCACGCCGACCTTCCAGCCCTTGCTGTGCGCCGAGCGCACAAGCTCCAGCGCGCCAGGAGTAAACGTCACGCGCTCAAAGGTACGCTCGAACACACTCTCGTCCAAGCCGGCAAGCAGCCCAACGCGCTCCTCGAGCGCCTGCTTAAAGTCCAGTTCGCCGCGCATGGCGCGCTCAGTGATCTTCGCCACTTGCTCGCCTACGCCGGCCTCCTCGCCCAACAGGTCGATGACCTCCTGGTCGATGAGCGTGGAGTCGATATCCATAACGATGAGGCGTGCAGTCATGGCGGGCCTTTCCGAGTGCAGTTGTATTGGGACACATTGTCGCACGTGGCGCGCCTTGGCGACGGCCGCGGTGCGTCAATTGTTTCGTCTCCGTCAAGTCTTTGGGCAGGAGCTACTTTTCCGCGGCACATCGACGCAGGTGCGATAAGATAGAACGCCATGTCCGGCTGCGCGGTTTACGCAGGCAGGGCAAATCTGTACGACGCCGCCCGGAACGACACGGGGCGGCACAGATCCATAAAGGAGGATCACTGGTATGAGCCAGACCCGTCCCATTGACGAGCATTCCATGCACACCCGTACCTGCGGCGAGCTTCGCTTCGAGAACGTGGGCGAAGAGGTCACCCTCACCGGTTGGGTGAGCCGTCGCCGCGACCACGGCGGCCTTATCTTCTGCGACCTTCGCGACCGCGAGGGCATCACGCAGCTCACCTTCGACCCCGAGCACTCCGATGGCGATGCCTTTAAGATCGCCGAGACCATGCGTCCCGAGTGGCCCATCAAGATCCACGGCGTCGTGCGCGCTCGTGGCGAGGAGACCACCAACACCAAGCTCGCGACCGGCGAGATCGAGGTCCTGACCGATCATGCTGAGGTGCTCAACACGTCCGTCACCCCGCCGTTCCAGATCGAGGACGGCATCGAGACCAGCGAGGACACCCGCCTGCGCTATCGCTATCTGGACCTCCGCCGTCCCGAGATGATGGCCAACCTCAAGCTGCGTTCCGACTTTACCTTTGCCATTCGTGAGGCGCTGCACAACCGTGAGTTCATGGAGGTCGAGACGCCCTCCCTGTTTAAGTCCACGCCCGAGGGCGCTCGCGACTTCATCGTTCCCAGCCGTATTCAGCCGGGCAACTTCTACGCCCTGCCGCAGTCCCCGCAGCTCCTGAAGCAGCTGCTCATGGTCGGTGGCGTCGAGCGCTACTACCAGGTTGCCAAGTGCTTCCGCGACGAGGATCTGCGCGCCGACCGTCAGCCCGAGTTCACCCAGGTCGATATCGAGATGTCCTTCGTGGACCAGAACGATGTCATGAGCGCGCTCGAGGAGGTTCTTGCCGATGCCTTCGGTCGCATGGGTGTCGAGATGCCCACGCCGCTGCGTCGCATGAACTACTGGGAGGCCATGGACACCTATGGCTCCGACAAGCCCGATACCCGCTACGGCATGCACCTGGTCGACCTGACCGACATCTTTGCCAACTCCAAGTTCAAGGTCTTCGCGACCGCTGCGAACGAGGAGGGCTCTGTCGTCAAGGCCATCAACGCCAAGGGCGCCGGTGCCTGGGCGCGTGCCAAGATCGATAAGCTCGCCGGCGTGGCCTCCACGTTTGGCGCCAAGGGCCTGGCCTGGATCGCCTTCCGCGAGGACGGTTCCATCAACAGCCCCATCGTCAAGTTCTTCTCGGACGAGGAGATGGCGGCTCTGCGCGAGCGCATGGACGTCGAGCCCGGCGACCTTGTGATGTTCGCCGCCGGCCCGCGCCTGCTTTCTGATGAGATCCTGGGCGGTATGCGTTCGCACATGGCCAATGCGCTCGAGATCAAGCGCGAGGGTCACGACTTCCTGTGGGTCGTCAACTTCCCGCTGTTCCATTGGGACGAGGATCGCAAGGCCTATGCAGCCGAGCACCAGCCGTTCACCCTGCCGACCGAGACCGACATCGCCAAGATCGAGGCCGATCCCCTGGCAGCCGGTTCGTGCACCTACGACTTTGTCATGGACGGCTTTGAGGCCGGCGGTGGCGGTATGCGTATCCACAACGCCGAGATGCAGATGTCCATGCTCAAACTCCTGGGCTTTACCGAGGAGCGTGCCGAGTCTCAGTTCGGCTTCCTCATGGAGGCCCTCAAGTTTGGTGCGCCCCCGATGGGCGGTTTCGCTCTGGGCCTGGACCGCGTGTGCATGCTGCTCACCGGTTCCGACTCCATCCGCGACGTCATGGCGTTCCCCAAGACGGCCAGCGGCTCCGACCTCATGTCGGGCGCCCCGAGTGCCGTTAGTGGCGCCCAGCTCAAGGACGTCAGCCTGCGCCTGATGTAGGCGAGCGGCTACATATTGCCTGTTGCGAGGGAAGGACACGTACCTTCCCTCGTTTTTTATGGGACGGGGGTGCGCCGGTAACGTACAATAACTACCACATGGCTGGGTTTTGCCGGCCGAATGTGCGATGCCGCGGGAGGGGACATGGTCGAGTTTACAAAGACGATTAAAGATCCGTTGGGATTGCATGCCCGCCCGGTTGCGCTGCTCTATGACATTATCGCCAAGCATCGTAGCGACGTGTCAGTCAGCATCGGCGACCGCCATACCGACGGTCGCGACGTTATGGGCCTCATGGCTCTCTACGGCGAGTGTGGCGAGGATATCATCTTCCGCGTTTCGGGCGTAGACGAGGCTTCCTGCGTTACGTCGATCAGAAACCTCTCGCTCTAAGCATGACGGGGCGCGGCAAAGGACAGCTCTTTGCCGCGCCTTTTTGTTTCGTATAGGAAACTTTTTCGAAAACTGAATAGAGACCCTTTCCAAAAAGTTAACCACGTGCTAGTTTACTAAAGCGAACATAGACGTGGTTAACTTTTATCACGTCGATGTTGAGGACGAACTGACGTTAGGAGCAACTCATGTCTTGCGGACCGCAGATGCCGGCCATGCCGCTTTCGATGGTAAAAGCGGGCGAAACCGTGCGCGTGTCTCGTGTAAAGGGCAATGAGGACATGAAACACCACCTCAAGGACCTCGGCTTTGTCGAGGGCAACGAAATCCACGTGGTGAGCTCGAGTGGTGCCAATATCATCGTCACGGTGCTGGGCGCACGCTTTGGCATCGATTCCAAGGTTGCCATGCACATCATGACCGTCGGTTAGTCCGCAGCATTTCATAAAAACCGAAAGGGGGACAAGAGGATGAAGACGTTGGGTGACGTTAAGGTGGGCGAGAGCTCTACCATCGTCAAGCTTCACGGTGAGGGTGCGCTTCGCCGCCACCTTATGGACCTGGGGCTCATCAAGGGCACTTCGTTCAAGGTCGTGAAGGTTGCACCGCTCGGTGATCCGGTCGAGATCAACGTGCGCGGCTACGAGCTTTCCATCCGCAAGGAGGAGGCGGCTGTCGTCGAGGTCCAGTAAGGGCTCGCGGCGTATATTTCTGCAGATAAAGTTAGGTATTTCTAACTTAATGCAGCAACTTTGAAGCACATTATCCAGCCTGTGCGGAGAAAGCAGCGCAGGCACACAAGGAAGAAGGATTGAATGGCGGATTCTCAGATCCATGTCGCGCTGGCGGGTAACCCCAACTGCGGCAAGACCACGCTTTTCAACCTGATCACCGGCGCCAACGGCTACGTTGGCAACTGGCCCGGCGTCACGGTTGAGAAAAAGGAGGCCAAGCTCCTAAGCGACAAGAACGTTACCATCACGGACCTCCCCGGCATCTACTCGCTTTCCCCCTACAGCCCCGAGGAGCAATGCTCGCGCGATTATCTCATGAGCGGCGAGCCCGATGTCGTCGTTCAGGTGGTCGATGCCACCAACCTGGAGCGCAATCTATACCTGGCGCTTCAGGTCATCGAGACCGGCCTGCCTGTGGTCGTTGCCCTCAACATGGCCGATCTGGTCGAGAAGAATGGCGACAAGATCGACACCGACAAGCTCTCCAAGAAGCTTGGTTGTCCGGTCATGATGATCTCGGCTCTTAAGAACAAGGGCATCAAGGAGCTCTTCGAGCAGGTCAAAAAGTCCGCTGCTTCTAAGGGTCAGGTGCCGGAGCACAAGTTCGATTCCTCCATCGAGGACGTTCTGACGCACATCGAGAACAACCTTCCGGCGAGCGTTCCCGCCAACAAGCGTCGCTACTACGCCGTCAAGCTGTTCGAGCGTGATGCAGACGCCTGTAAACTCATCAACCTCACTAAGGAGAAGGCTGCTCGCGTGGAGGAGCTGGTCGCCCGGTGCGAGCAGGACTGCGACGACGATGCCGAGTCCATCATCACCGGTGAGCGCTATGGCGTCATCGCGCACATTATCGACGAGTGCATGACCAAGGCTCCTGCCAAGATGAGCACCTCCGAGAAGATCGATCGCGTGGTTACCAACCGTATTCTGGGCCTGCCGATCTTTGTGGTCATCATGTTCTGCGTGTACTACATCGCCGTTTCCACCCTGGGCGGCACGGTGACCGACTTCACCAACGACCAGCTCTTCGGTACCGACGGTTGGTACGTGCTCGGCCAGGGTCGCGACGCCTACGATGCAGCCGTCGAGGCCGCAGGCGACAACGCCGACTCGGTTGACCCGGCGCAGTACGGCCCCTATGTCCCGGGTATCACCACCGTGGTGCACGACGCCCTTGTGGCGGGTGGCACCGAGGACGGCGGCCTGGTCGATTCGCTGGTCTGCGACGGTATCGTTGGTGGTCTGGGCGCCATCTTCGGCTTCGTCCCGCAGATGTTCCTGCTGTTCGTGATGCTGTCTTTCCTGGAGGACTGCGGCTATATGGCCCGCGTCGCCTTCATCATGGACCGCGTGTTCCGCCGGTTTGGCCTGTCCGGTAAGTCCTTCATCCCCATGCTCGTGTCCTCGGGCTGCGGCGTCCCCGGCGTCATGGCCACCAAGACCATCGAGAACGAGAAGGACCGCCGCATGACGGTCATGACCACCACGTTCATTCCCTGTGGCGCTAAGCTGCCGATCATCGCCCTGCTCATGGGTTCCATCATCGGCGATTCTTCCACCACCGCCGCGTGGATCAGCCCGCTCTTCTACTTCCTGGGCGTCTTTGCCGTCATCGCCTCGGGCCTCATGCTCAAGAAGACCAAGCTCTTCGCCGGCCGTCCGACCCCGTTTGTCATGGAGCTTCCTGCCTACCACTTCCCGGCGATCCGTTCCTGGGCGCTGCACGTGTGGGAGCGCTGCTGGGCCTTTATCAAGAAGGCCGGCACGGTCATCTTTGCGTCCACCGTCGTCGTTTGGTTCCTCTCCAACTTTGGTAGCTATAACGGTTCCTTTGGCTTCCTGCCTGCGATGGACGGCATCCCCGAGGAGTTTATGGACTACTCCGTGCTTGCCATGCTGGGCAACCTGGTCGCTTGGATCTTCGCCCCGCTCGGCTTTAGCACCTGGCAGGCCACCGCGCTGACTGTCTCTGGCCTCGTCGCCAAGGAGAACGTCGTCGCCACCGCCGGCTCGCTGCTGTCCGTCGCCGACGCGGGCGAGACCGACCCGAGCCTGTGGACCGCGTTTGCCGGCATGTTCCCCACCATGGGCGCTTGCGTTGCCTTCGGCGCCTTCAACCTGCTGTGCGCTCCGTGCTTTGCCGCCATTGGCACCATCCGCAACCAGATGGATTCCGGCAAGTGGACTGCGATCGCCATCGGTTACGAGTGCGCCTTCGCTTGGGTGATCGGCCTGTTCATCAACCAGTTCTACAACTTGCTTGTTCTTGGACAGTTTGGTATCTGGACGATTGTGGCCATCGTGCTGCTGGTTGCGATGCTCTTCCAGATTTTCCGTCCTATGCCCAAGCACGCTTGGACCGACGAGGACGAGACCAACACTGCTTCCGCTGCAGTTTCCGCCTAAGTCCGAATAAGGATCAACCCCTTTCCACGAGCCCGGGTGTCTCAGTGACACTCGGGCTTTTTGACGCAATGGGGGACAGATTGCTTTGCTCCAGAAGTAAGATGTGGCGTTTCCGCAGATAAAACCGACCAAAATAAACCTGTCCCTATTTGGTAGGTGGAGAATGGGGTAAAGTAAGTGCTGGTTAACTAGAGGAGGCTTGCTATGGCACCTATCGATATTGTTGTACTGGCTGTTATCGGCGTTGCGTTTGTCGCCGTGTGCGTGCGCATCTACCGCAAGGGCACCTGCGCCGACTGCGCTCAGGGTGGCGTTTGCACGGGGCATTGCTCCAACAAAAAGACGTGCGCTGCACTTAAGGGCGTAGACAAAATCGCCGAAGACTTGGGTCGCGGTATCAAATAAGGTCCGGACATCCAAGCGCTCCGCGGGCATCCGTTCGCGGGGCGCTTTGTGCATTTGAGGGAGAGTACGGCGAGTCGAAGAGTATTTTTGGGGTATCGTTAACTGGACTATTAATTGGCAACTTATCTATAACGGAGTAACCGCATGAGCGCTCGCGTAACCATGAAGGACATAGCCGCCGAGCTTGGCGTTTCCATCAATACCGTGCACAAGGCTCTGACGGGAAAGGCCGGCGTGAGCGAATCCGTGCGCGCCAAGGTGAACGCTAAGGCCGAGGCCATGGGCTATCACCGCAACACAAGTGCCTCAAGCCTGCGCCGCAAGGATATCAATCTGGTGTTTTGCCTGCCCCGCGCATCGCGCGAGGGAGCGTACTTTTTCCGTTACCTGTGGGAAGGCTGCAATCGCTTTGAACAGGAGGTCATCGACCGGGGCATTACGGTTGAGCGCGTTGAATTTGGCGTGGGCGGCTACGCTGATGCACTCGAGCAAATCGACGAGCGTCTGCAGGTGGGCGAGAAGATTGATGGCTTGCTCGCCTATGCGCCGGGCGACGATCGTGCGACTGAGCTTTTGGGGCAGATCGCCGAGGCGGGCGTGACGATTGAGCTTGTCGACGGCGACCGTCCGCATTTGAATCGTTTGGGTGCGAGCTTGGCCGATTATTCGACGGCAGGCAGCCTTATGGCCGAGCAGGCGGCAAACCTGGTCCATGCTTCTGGGGCCGACGCCCGCGTGCTCCTTTTGACAGGCGACCCATATACCGATTCGCACTATCTAACCGCCCGCGCCTTCCACAATTACCTGCGCGAACGTGATATTCCATGGCAGGTTGAGGATCTTGCAGGTGCCCATGCGCAAGTCAAACAACTCGAGCATGAGCTCGAAAAGCGCTTGAGTGCGCCGGACGCCCCCGAACTTATCTGTAGCGTTTTTGCCGTTGGTTCCGAAGTGGTTGCCGACGCGCTCGTCTCGACCGGCAAGGCCGGTCAGGTCATGGTGATCGGCAACGACCTGTTTCCCGAAAGTGCTCTGGCCTTGCGCCGCGGTATCTTTACCAATATTGTCTATAAGGACCCGACGAGCCTGGCGTATCGCGGCGCTAAGACGCTGGGCGATTATCTGCTGTGGGGAAGGACCCCGACGGTGCCCGTCCAGAAGGGTGCTGTCGAGATGGTATTTGCCAGCAATGTCGACCGCTACTGCGAACTTGCGGGTATTTAGCCGATTGAGCAGGTACCCCCTCTTGCGACGTGCATTTTTGGGAGTATTCAGCATTGGCATGCCCTGAATGAGGTGCAGAACGACTGTTTTAAGTGCCCCCGATGGCGTAATTTGCCATCGGGGGCACTTTTTATGCCGATCGGGCGCTATCTGCGTTCCAAATAGGACGCTGAGGATGGCGCACGGCGCGCTCTAATGCTGAATACTCCCAAAAATGTACGTCGGGACATGACCCACCTGAGCAAAAGCGCTCAAGTTCGGTGTTCGGGGACGCCAACCAGTCCGCAATACATGCAAGTCACATCCCCAGCAACCGTTGAACGGGCAAAATCTACCGTTCACCCCGTGGTGGTTAGGTGAACGTTCACCTTTTGAGGTGCAATGGATTAGTATAGTGAACGTTCACCTAAAGGATAACGAGCGCGCCGTGCGCCCGCCTTGCCAGCAAAGGGGCTGTTTGATGAAAAACTTTATGGACGATCAGGATTTCCTGCTGAGCACCAAGACCGGCGAGGAGCTGTTCCACAACTTTGCCGAGGGCATGCCCATCGTCGACTATCACTGCCACATTTCTCCTAAGGAGATTTGGGAGGACAAGCGTTTCGAGAACATCACCGAGGTTTGGCTGGGCGGCGACCACTACAAGTGGCGCCTGATGCGTGCCAACGGCGTCGACGAGCGTTTTATCACTGGCGACGCCCCTGCTCGCGAGAAGTTCCAAAAGTGGGCCGAGACCCTGGGTCGCTGCGTCGGCAACCCCGTCTTTGAGTGGAGCCACCTGGAGCTTAAGCGCTACTTTGGCTACGAGGGCGTCCTCAACGGCAAAACTGCCCAGGAGGTTTGGGACCTTGCCAACGCCAAGCTCGCCGAGAACAGCTTCACCTGCCGCAACCTGATCAAGCAGTCCAACGTTCGCATGATCTGCACTACTGACGACCCCGCCGACAGCTTTGAGTGGCACAAGAAGATTGCAGCCGACGACAGCTTTGACGTTCAGGTCGTTCCCGCCATGCGCCCCGACGCCGCCCTGCGCATCGAGCGTGGCCAGGAGTTTGCCGACTACTGCAGGCACCTCTCCGAGGTTGCCGGCGTTGAGGTCGGCGACTTTGAGGGCATGAAGTCCGCCATTTCCAAGCGCTACGACGTTGCTCACGAGCTGGGCTGCCGCGCCTCCGACCACGCACTCGATTACGTTATGTACGTCCCGGCTACTGCCGACGAGATCGAGGCCATCTTTGCCAAGGGCCTGGCTGCTGAGCCGCTCACCGAGGAAGAAGTCCTCAAGTACAAGACTGCCTTTATGCAGTTCGTTGCCGGTGAGTATGTCCGTCTGGGCTGGGCCATGCAGCTGCACTTTGGCTGCAAGCGCGACAACAACCGCGCCATGTTCGCCAAGCTCGGTCCCGACACCGGCTACGACTGCATCTCCAACTACACGCCGTCCGACCAGCTCGCCGATTTCCTCAACTCCATCCAGGAGACCTGCGGCCTGCCCAAGACCATCCTGTACAGCCTGAACCCCATCGATAACACCATGATCGATACCGTCATGGGCTGCTTCCAGGAGGCTCCGACCGCCGGTAAGATCCAGAACGGCTCCGCCTGGTGGTTCAACGACAACGAGGTCGGCATGCGCGAGCAACTCACGGCTCTGGCTAACGAGGGCGTGCTGGGCAACTTTGTGGGCATGCTTACCGACTCCCGCTCTTTCCTGTCCTATCCGCGCCACGAGTACTTCCGTCGCGTGCTGTGCAGCGTGATCGGCGAGTGGGTCGAGCAGGGCAAGTACCCGGCCGACATGGAGCTGCTGGGCAGTATCGTGCGCGACATCAGCTACAACAATGCGGTCCGCTACTTTGGCTTTGACCTGGACACCGTCGAGGCCTAAGCCCGCATCGAATCACATCGAACCCTGGGCGCCGTTGCCACACGCGGGGCCCCGTTTTGCTTGCACGCTAACAGACATCTAAGGAGACACATAGATGGAGAACATCAGCTACGATGCGCTCGAGAAGATCGGCTACAAGGGCTATTTGCTGCCCAAGGATGCTCCCGAGAAGGTTCTGCAGTTTGGCGAGGGCAATTTCCTGCGCGCCTTCGTCGACCGCTTCTTTGACATGGGCAACGAGGCTACCGGCTGGAACGGCAAGGTCGTCATGGTGCAGCCCATCAGCGGTGCCTTTGGCTTTGCCGACGGTATCAATGCCCAGGACGACCTGTACACCGTGCTGGTGCGCGGCAAGGAGAACGGCAACACGGTTGACGAGTCCCGCGTGATCAGCGCCTGCAGCCGCTGCCTTAACCCGTATCGTGAGGACGACTACCGTGCCATGATGGAGGTCGCTGTCTCCGACGACCTAGAGATCATCGTCTCCAACACCACCGAGGCCGGTATCGCCTATGACCCGTCCTGCAAGGCCGACGACATGCCACCTGCGAGCTTCCCCGCCAAGCTTGCCCAGGTGCTCCACACCCGCTGGGCTGCCGGTAAGCCGGGCGTCATCGTCCTCGCCTGCGAGCTCATCGATCACAACGGCGAGGAGTTGCTGCGCATCATGAACCAGTACGTGAGCGACTGGGGTTGGGAGGACGAGTTTGCGCAATGGATGGCCAACGACTGCACCGTCTGCACCACGCTCGTCGACACCATCGTCCCCGGCCGCATCCGCGATCCTAAGGAGGCCGCTGCCGTGGCCGAGCGTCTGGGCTACGAGGATCCCTTCCTGGCCGTGCGCGAGCCCTTCCAGATGTGGGGTATCCAGGGCGACGAGTCGCTTGCCGAGAATCTTCCCTTTGTGAAGGCCGGTCTCCCCGGCGTCTTTGTGACCCCCGATGTCACCCCGTACAAAAAGCGCAAGGTCCGCATCCTCAACGGTGCCCACACCGCCTTCGTTCCGGGTTCCTGGGTTGCCGGCTTTGATATCGTGCGCGACTGCATGCATGACGAGACCATTCGCGGCTTCATGAACACCATGCTCTACGACGAGGTCATTCCGACGCTTGCCGCCGACCTGGATGTCGAGGACTGCAAGGCCTTTGCCGCCGCCGTCGAAAACCGCTTCGACAACCCGTTTATCGACCACGCGCTGCTCTCCATTTGCCTCAACTCCACGGCTAAGTGGCGCGCTCGCGACCTGCCCACGCTCAAGGACTACGTTGCCGAGACCGGCAACCTGCCCAAGTGCCTGGCGACGAGCCTCGCTACGCTCATCTCCTTCTACACGCAGGAGCTCGTGTCCCGCGAGGGCGACGGCCTGCACCTGCGTCGCTCCGACGGCACCGAGTACACCGCTCAGGACGACGCCTTCGTGCTCGACTTCTACGCCGCCCATGCCGGCGCCGACGATGCCCAGCTGGTGCACGACGTGCTCACCAACGAGCAGATGTGGGGCGAGGACCTTACGCAGATCGCGGGTCTTGAGGAGTTTGTCGTCAGCGCGCTCGCCGTCGTGCGCGCCGAGGGCGCCAAGCAGGCCTTCGCCAACGCTCAGGCGTAAATTTCCGGCGCAGACGCGGGCGCGGGACGGCGTGCCCGCGTCTCGACTTCTGCTCAACCTGTAGGGTTAGGACCATTTGCAATGAACACTATCCAGATCAATTCGGCCGACAACGTGATCGTCGCGCTGTCGCCGCTTGCCAAGGGCACCGCCGTCGCGGTTCCCGGGGTGGGCGAGGTCGTGGCCGCGGAGGATATTCCGCAGGGTCATAAGATGGCCGTGCGCTCGATTGCCGCGGGGGAGGACGTCATCAAGTACGGCCTTCCTATCGGCCATGTGACGGGCGATGTCCAGCCCGGTCAGTGGCTTCATACACATAACGTCAAGACCAACCTTTCGGGCGAGGTCGAGTACACCTACAACCCCACGCATCCGGTCGTGGATCCCGTTGAGCCTGAGACCTTTATGGGCTTCCGCCGCGCCGACGGTCGTGCCGCGACGCGTAATGAGCTGTGGATCATCCCCACGGTCGGCTGTGTCAACGAAGTCGCCCGTGCCATGTGTGAGCAGGCCCAGGATCTGGTCGATGGCTCGCTGGAGGGTGTTTACTACTTCCCGCATCCCTTTGGCTGCTCGCAGACCGGCGCCGACCATGCCCAGACGCGTCGTCTGCTGGTGGCGCTCTCGCGTCATCCTAATGCGGCCGGCGTGCTGTTCCTGTCGCTCGGTTGCGAGAACTGCACACACCAGCAGGTGCTCGACGAGCTCGGTGACTTCGATCACGAGCGCGTTCGCTTTCTCACCTGCCAGGATGTAGCCGACGAGCAAATCGAGGGTCACAAGATTCTGGCCGAGCTGGCAGACCTGGCAAAGCAGTCCAAGCGCGAGCCCATTCCGGCCTCCGAGCTGGTCATTGGTCTTAAGTGTGGCGGCTCCGACGGTCTTTCGGGCATTACCGCCAACCCCACGATCGGTCGCGTGAGCGATATGGTCGTCGCCCGTGGCGGCACGTCGGTGCTTACCGAGGTGCCCGAGATGTTTGGCGCGGAGAGCATCCTGCTCGACCGTTGCGAGAATGAGCAGGTCTTTAACGCTGCCTCCGACATGCTCAATGGATTTAAGGACTACTTTATTAGCCACGGCGAGGTCGTTTATGAGAACCCGAGTCCCGGCAACAAGGACGGCGGTATTACCACGCTCGAGGACAAGAGCTGCGGCTGCGTGCAAAAGGGCGGATCTGCCCCCATCGTCGACGTGCTGCCGTATGCCGGCCAGGCAAATAAACACGGCCTGAACATGCTGTGCGGTCCGGGCAACGACATGGTATCCACCACGGCGTTGACGGCTGCCGGCTGCCACGTGATTCTGTTCTCGACCGGCCGCGGCACACCGTTTGGCGCGCCGGCGCCTACCCTCAAGGTGTTCACCAATCAGCGTTTGTGCGACCACAAGGCCAACTGGATGGACTTTAACGCTGGCGTGATTGCCACGGGTGAGCGTACGCTCGACGAGGCTGCCCACGATCTGTACCAGCTGGTGCTGGAGACGGCGAGCGGTAAGCTCACGAGTGCTGAGCGCCGTGGCTGTCACGAGATCAGTATCTGGAAGGACGGCGTCTGCTTGTAGCGGCAAGTGCGCCCAAGCATAGCGAGATGTCACCGGCCCCATCGGGAGTGTTCCCGGCGGGGCTTTTTCGTTTCGTGGTTAAGTGAATATGTTGGAAAATCTGATAAACGTTCACCTATCTCATGGCTGTCCAGCATGGCACCCTTACCAGCAGAAAATAGGTGTGAGGATCTCAATTGTGTCCGTTCAGCGGTAAAAATCGACCGTTCAAGGATATTATTCAAGTGAACGTTCACCTGTCATAAGCAATCGCGCATAATCTAACTAAACGTTCACCCTGAACGCTGGGCAGACAGATGTCAGTGTGGACTCCAATGTCTTGCTGCAAGACAATCGAGAAAAGAGAGGGAGCTCGATGACTAATAAGATCGGAAAAAAGCGTAAGATCACATTCTGGACGCGCTTGGGCTTTGGTATGGGCGGTATGCTCAATTCCGGTGCCCTGACCTTTACGCACAGCTACATGGTGCTGTTCCTGTCCACGGAGTGTGGCCTGTCCGCAGGCGAGGCTGCACTGATCAGCTCGTTTGCCATCTATGTCAACGCTATTCTTTGCCCGCTGATGGGCTTTGTGGCCGATAACTTCTATGCCACCAAGATTGGCCGCATCTTTGGTCGTCGTCGTTTCTGGATCTTGCTGGCCATCCCGATGATGATCGCCGAGCCGCTCATCTTCGTGGCTACGCCGTTTGGCTTCCCGTACTACTTTGTGCTGTACCTGATCTACAACGTCGCGTATACGTTCTGCACCGCCAACCTGTCGCCGCTTACCATCGAGATGACCGACGACTTCAAGGAGCGTACGTACCTCACCGGCTACAAGCATCTCTTTGGTAACGCCGCCGGCTTCCTGATGGCTGCACTTGTGGGCTTCGGCTTTGGCACCTTCGGCGAGACCAACCCGTTCAGCTACTTCATCATCGCTACGATCAACGCTTCGGTCATGGCAATCTCGCTGCTCTGCGTGTACCTGTCCACGTGGGAGCACACCCCCGAGGAGGTCGCTCAGGAGAAGATCGAGAGCGTCGGCGAGGGTATCAAGAAGTTCTTCATCGACGTAATCTCCACCTTCCGCAACAAGTCCTTCCGCAAGGTCCTGTACGCACAGGTCTCCACGAAGCTCGCTGCTGCCTGCTGGTCTGCCTGCCTGTCCTTCTTCATCGTCTACTGCCTGCAGATTCCTAAGTCCTACGAGTCCGTGATGGAGATGCCTGGCAAGGTCGTCGCTATCGTCTGCACCGCCATCTGGGTCGCTCTCATGGCCAAGAAGGGCTTCCACAAGTCTTGGTACCTGGCCAACGTCGGTTGCGCTGCGTGCATCATCGCCTACAACTACTTCGCCTTTGGTCAGATCAATGGCACCTCCACGGTCGCCATCGCCATGATCGCCTACCCCATCATCTTCGCCATCTGGAAGTTCTTCTACGTCGGCTTCCAGTACCTGCCCGATGTTCTGCTCAACTACATCCCCGATGTCGATGAGCTCATCACCCTGCGTCGTCGCGAGGGCATCTACAGCTCCGCGCAGCAGCTCTGCCAGCAGATCGCCCAGGCTATCGCCGTCAACGTGTGGGCTATCGTCCTTGCTGCCTCCGGCTTCATTCAGACCGCCGGCAATAGCGACGCCGTGACCCAGCCCGCTACCGTGCCTCTGTATATCTGCGGCTACATGATCATCGGCTGCGCCGGCTTCTTCCTGCTTGCGGCCGTCCTTGCCCGCGGCATCAAGATCGACAAGGAGCAGTGCGACGTCCTTTGCGACGAGATTCACCGAGTCAAGGAGGGTGGCAAGATGGCCGACGTCAAGCCCGAGGTCAAGGCGCTTTGCGAGGAGCTCTCCGGCTTTAAGTACGAGGACTGCTTTGCCCACAACAACGTTGGCTTCCAGGACGGTAGCGTAACTCCCGCCGAGTAAGGCCGACATATCGTCCAAATCACAGGGCCGTGCCACCGGAATTCCGCCGGCAGGCACGGCCCTTTTTCAACAGCGTACAATTTGCCTTTAGAGCATCTTTTTGAGGGAGAAACCCATGGAGACGAACGTTATCTGGCGCAACGCGCGCGCGGCGGTTATCGAGCTTGACGACGGCGGTTACTTTACCTGCGCCGATACGTGGGAGATCTTTGTCAACGACGAGCCCGCCGGTACCACGAATACGGTCGAGACCTATGTCGACGGCCTGACCCCCGGCAAGCGCAACCTGGTCCGTTTTGTCTGTGGCGAGCGTGAGCTGAGCGTAGGTGTCACCACGCCGGCTGAGCCCTTTACCATCAACGTTCGCGACTGTGGCGCCAAGGGCGATGCCGAGCATGATGACACCACCAACATCCAGGCTGCCATCATGGCCTGCCCCAAGGGTGGCCGCGTGCTGATCCCCGCCGGTAGTTATCGCATCAAGTCTCTCTTCCTTAAGAGCAATATCAACATCGAGCTCGCCGAGGGAGCGGTGCTGCTGGCCCGCCACGATCGTGCCGCGCTTGCCTACATTCCGGGAACGGTCACGGGCAACGAGGGCGCCGGTTATGCCGGTACCGATATGCTGCCCCTGGGCCGCTGGGAGGGGGAGAGCTTCTCGACCTACTGTTCTACCTTTACGGGTCTGGGCGTGCACGACGTGTGCATCTATGGTCGCGGCGCGATTGACGGTCAGACCGATTTTGCCGAGGACAACTGGTGGAACAAGGACTTTAAGAACATCTTTCGCCCGGAGGAGGGCCGCGAGGTCGCCCGTCCGCGCATGATCTTCCTGTCCGAGTGCCAAAACGTGAGCCTTGCCGGCTTCACCGTCCGCAACAGCCCGGCGTGGAACATCCACCCCATCCTGTGCGAGCACGTCGATGCGCTCTGCCTGTCCATCGAGGGCCCCAAGAACTCCCACAACACCGACGGTTTCGATCCCGAGAGCTGCGGCTTTGTCCGCATCCTTGGCTGTCAGTTCTCGGTGGGTGACGACTGCATCGCCATCAAGAGCGGCAAGCTGGGCATTGAGCCCGAGCTTCGTCCCGCCACACACGACGTGCTGATCTCTCACTGCTACATGCACGATGGTCACGGCGCCGTGGTCCTGGGTTCAGAGGCTGCCGGCGGCATCAAGGACCTTACCGTGAGCAAGTGCCTCTTTGAGCGCACCGACCGCGGCCTGCGCGTCAAGACCCGCCGCGGGCGCGGCAAGGACGCCGTTAACGAGGGCATCACCTTCGAGCACATTCGTATGGACGAGGTGCTTACGCCCTTCGTGGTCAACTCGTTCTACTTCTGCGACAAGGACGGCAAGACCGACTACGTGCAGTCTCGCGAGGCACTGCCCGTCGACGACCGCACACCTGGCTTTGGTGCCACGACGTTTTGTGATATCGAGGCTACTAACTGCCACGCGGCTGCTGCTTACATCACGGGCCTGCCCGAGAGCAAAGTGACGCGCCTGACGTTCCAGGATGTCCACGTGACCTTCGCGCCGGATGCCGAGCCCTTTGTCCCGGCCATGGCCTGCGGCGTTGAGCCCATGGTGCGCCAGGGCATCATCGCGCAAAACGTCAAGGTACTCGACCTGCAAAATGTGGTGATCGAGGGCCAGGACGGCGAGGAACTGCAGCTCCAGAACGTCGACAAGGTTATCCGTGCGTAGGCGTTTGCTCCTAAACAATTACATTCGGTATGTCGTGGCGCGCGATGGGCAGGGCCTTCCCGACCCATTGCGCGAACTTTTTATATGCCGAAACTGCAACGTAGACGGTCTACGACGAAAGGACGCGGTGACTGATGATGAGTGAGAGACGATTTTTTGAGGTTTCGCCCGAGCGTGCGGGGGCATATCACAGTATCTCTAAGGCCTTGGAGGCAATTGACGAATCCTGTCCGAATGACGGACGGCCGGTGACAATCCATATCGAGCCGGGTGAGTACCGCGAACGGGTCGAGATTCATCGCCCGCATGTGACGATTGAGGGAGAGACGGCCGACAGCGTGCGTATCGTGGGCAGCCTGGGTGCCAAGATGCCTTCGGAGGACGGCTCGGGCGTCGACGGCACGCTCGGCACGTTTAGGACCTATACCGTTTTGGTCGATGCCGACGACGTACGGCTCGAGAACCTCACGATCGAAAACGATGCGGGCGATGGGCGCGAGGTCGGTCAAGCGATTGCCCTGTATGCTGATGGCGACCGTCTGGTTGTCGATGCCTGCTGCATTAAGGGACACCAAGACACGCTGTTTTTGGGTCCGCTGCCGCCGCATGAGGCCAAACCGGGCGGGTTTATAGGACCCAAACAGTATGCGCCGCGCCGGGTGGGGCGCCAGTATTTTCGACGTTGCCGGATCGAGGGCGATGTCGACTTTATCTTTGGCGGCGCGCGTGCCTACTTTGAGGGGTGCGAGATTCGCTCGCTCAACCGCGATATGGACGTGAACGGCTACGTGACGGCGGCGTCGACGCCCGAAGGCGAGCCGCACGGCTTTGTGTTCCACGGCTGTTCGTTTACAGCTCCGGATGGCGTGGCGCCGGATTCGGTCTACCTGGGTCGTCCTTGGCGCGAATGGGCGCAAACTGTGCTGATCGATTGCTGGCTGGGGCGACATATCAAGCGCGAAGGCTGGTGGGATTGGAATAAGCCGGCGGCACACAACTGCGTGCAGTATGCTGGCGCGATTCTGCATGGGCCGGCGGGTGATACTACCGGCTGGGTGCCGTGGGCGAATGAACTCGATGTGATGGCTGCCGCCGGGTACGCTCGCGAGCAGGTGCTTGCCGGTGGGGATGGCTGGGATCCCGAGGGCGGCGACGGTGATGCGGTTGAGACGGCTGAACTGTCTGCCAACGGCCGCACCGTGCACATCGAGACGTACTGCGAAGACGAACCTGCGCTGCGTGCCCGGCTGAAGCGCGAGGGGCGTTCGGCTGCTTTTACGGGCAAGACTCCTGCAGATTTTGAGGCATGGAAGATTGCGACCAGGACTCGTCTGTACGATGTTTTGGGCCTTTCGCTTATGGACCGCGTCCCGATTGAGATTCGTGAGCTCAGCCGCGTGCGGGTTGCCGGCGGCATCGTGCGCACCCATGCGATGTTGCAGGTCGAGCGCGATGTTTGGATGCCGTTCTACCTGCTCGAGCCGCAGTCGCCTAAGCTCGATGCACACGGCCGCAAGTGTTGCTATATCTGCCCGCATGGCCATCAGGGAGCAGGCGCCGCAAGTGTTGCGGGCGTGACGGGCGTGCCGGCGGTCGATGATGCTGTGCGTAAGTTCAATTACGACTACGGTCTGCGTTTGGCGCGTATGGGTTACGTGACCGTCTGCCCCGACGCACGCGGTTGGGGATACCGTCGTGACTGGAAGGGCCAGGGCGATGACGAGAACAGCTTTCTGCGCGGCACGTGCCTAAACCAGGCGCGCATGGCCGAGCCGCTGGGACTTACCGTTGCGGGTCTCAACGCCTGGGATAACATGCGTCTGATCGATTACCTAGAGGCGCGCGGCGACATTGCCATGGACGACCTGGGCTGTTTTGGCTTTTCGGGCGGCGGATACATGACGCTGTATCTGGCGGCGCTCGACCCACGCGTATGTAAGACGTTTGTCTCGGGCTACCTGTACGGTGTCGATGATTCGCTGCTGCACCTCAACGGCAATTGCAGCTGCAACTACACACCCGGACTTTGGCGCTTGCTCGACATGGGCGATATTGCCTCGCTTATTGCGCCGCGCCCGTTGTTAGTGCAGAGCTGCGAAGAAGATCATCTGAACGGTTCGCGCGGGCTGAAAAATGTCGATGAACAGCTCGAGATCGTGCTCGATGCCTACAAGTTGCTGAGTCGCAGAGATGGCCTGCGGCACGAGGTGTGTCCGGGTGAACACCATCTGGGAGTGACACATCTTGTCGAGGATATCGAATGGCTCGATTCGCACGTTGCGAAATGCGACCGTGCATAGCCCCTCGGCATGCTGCAAATAAACGGTACGTACCTGTATGGCCGCCAATGGGCGGATGAGGAGAAGATTATGGAAACGAAGAACTTGAGTGAATCGACCATTTGCTGCTTTGGCGATTCGACCACATGGGGGGATAACGGATGCGGCGCAGGCGGCAACGACATCTCTTGGACTTCGCATCTGGGCGCGTTGCTGGGAGGTGCAGTCGTCGAGAACTTTGGCATCAAGGGTTCGCGTATCGCCATCAAGGCCGACCGCAGCGATTCATTTGTCGAGCGCTTGGACGGCATCGACGATGCGGCCGATGTCTATGTTGTCTTTGGCGGCGTTAACGACTTTAGCCGCAACGTGCCGCTTGGCGAGTTGGGCAGCACCGATGTGCATGAGTTCTATGGTGCGGTCGACTATCTGATCCGAACCATCACGGCGCGCTCACCTCAGGCAAAGCTCGTGTTTATGACGCCATGCAAGACGAGTGGTAAGCACGAGAAGGATATCCCGGCAAGCGACGAGCTCAACCACCTGGGGTTGACGCAGGCCGCCTACGTGCGAGCGATGCTTGAAGTCTGCGACCGCTACTCCGTGCCGGTGATTGACCTGTATGCGCAAAGCGGCATCAGCCCGTTTTTGCCGGAGCACCGCGAGCTCTATATGCCGGACGGTCTGCATTACAGTCCTGCCGGCTATGAGCGCCTGGCGCATCGCATCGCCGCGGGCTTAGCCGCCGTTTGCCGCTAAAAGTCTGCCGTTTGCGGGGAATATAGGGTTAACGTTCACCCTATATTCCCCGTTCGCGTTACACTAGGGGTAACGTTCACCTATCATTAACGTCAGAGGGGACAGCAATGGGTTGCAATCAAATCCTGGACCGTTATATCGAGCAGTTGATCGAAACCTCTACGCCGCAGGCGCCGGCTTGGAATATCGAAAAGATTCGTGCCGGTAAGGAGAACACCTGGAACTATATCGACGGCTGCATGATCAAGGCGCTCATCGAACTGTACGAGATCACGGGCGAGCAGCGCTACCTGACCTTTGCCGACGACTATATCGATTTCTTTGTCCAGGACGACGGCACCATCAAGCATTACAACCCGCAGGAGTACAACCTCGATAACGTCAATGCGGGCAAGACCCTCTACAAGCTCTATGACCTGGTGGGCAAGCCCAAGTATCGCGCCGCCATGGATACCATCTATCGTCAGCTCGAAACCCAGCCGCGTACCAAAGAGGGCGTGTTTTGGCACAAGGCCGTCTACCCCAACCAGATCTGGCTCGACGGCATGTATATGGCGCAGCCGTTCTACATGCAGTATGAGCTGAGCTTCCACAACCGTCGTGCCTGCTCGGACAGCTTCCATATGTTCCAGGTTGTGCATGACCTGATGCGCAACCCCCTCAACGGTCTGTACTATCACGCTTACGACGCGAGTCGCAAACAGTTCTGGTGCGACCCGGTCACCGGCCTTTCGGCTAACTTCTGGCTGCGCGCCGAGGGCTGGTTCGCCATGGCGCTCATCGACACGTGGGAGCTCATGCCGCCTTCGATGTCAGCCGAGAAGGACGAGATCCGCAAGATGTTCCACGATCTGATCGACGCCATGCTGCCGTATCAGGACGAGAAGACCGGCATGTGGCACCAGGTCATCAACCTGCCCAATATCGCCCCTAACTACCTAGAGGAGTCGGGCAGCGCCATCTTTGCCAACGCCATCATGAAGGGCGTGCGTCTGGGCGTGCTGGGCGAGCGTTACTATCAGTACGGCCGTCGCGCCTTCGATGGCATCTGCGAAACCTGCCTGTCCGAGTGTGACGGGCAGCTGGCGCTCGACAACATCTGCCTGGTTGCGGGCTTGGGAAACACCGCGCACCGCGAGGGCACGTTTGATTACTACATGAGCGAGCCCGTGGTCAAAAATGATGCAAAGGGTGTGGCGCCGCTGGTGCTTGCCTATATCGAGACCATGCATCACGACAAGCTGGCCGGTAAGCGCGATCCGCTCGCCCCCTCGGGCGTGTGCTCCATCGAGGACCCGTTTGGCGGATACACCCCGGGCATCAACGCTCATAAGGGATGTGAATAACGTGGGGGCTATTACTCCGGGCGTACGTTTGCACGACCTTCCGCAGGGGACCGTCGAGGAACGCATTCGTATGGCGGGAGAGCTGGGCTTTTCGTGCATTCAACTGCCGAGCAAGGTGCTCTACGCATCGATGGGGATCGATCGAGGCGGCCTGACCCGCGAGCTTGCCGACCATTTGCGTGCGGTGCTCGACGAGGCGGGCGTTTCGGTCGCCGTACTCGGCTGTTATAAGAATCTGGCGACGCCCGATCGACAACAGCTCATGGATAACATTGCCGAGTACGAGGCGTGCTTGAATTTTGCCCAGATGCTCGGCGGATGCCCGGTTGGCACCGAGACCGGTCGTCCCAATGCGCAGAACCGCGTCGCGGACGACCGCATGACCGACGAGGCACTCGATGCGTTTGCAGACGGACTTGCACACGTCTGCGATCGGGCCGAGGCTGTGGGCGGGCAAATACTGATCGAGCCCGGTTGGAACGAGACGGTTAATACGCCGGATCGCTGCCGTGAGGTGCTGGAGCGCGTCTCGAGCCCGTCGCTCGGCGTGATCTACGACCCAGTGTCGCTGCTGCACCCCAGCGTCGTTGACGAAGCGCAGGAAATCACAGCGCGCATGCTCTACTTATGCGGCAGTAAGATCCGCGTGCTGCACGCCAAGGATTTTGAGGTCGTTGATAACGAGGACGAAGCCGGTTGGTGCGACGGTACGGGTTCACGCCTGGTGTGCCACGGCGTGGGCGAGACGGGTCGCTATGACTTTGAGCCCGTGGTGGCCTGGGCTGCCGCCGCCTGCCCTGGGATTCCCTGCGTGGTCGAGAACAGCGTGCCGGCGACGGCGGCTGACTGCCTGGCGACACTCGAGCACATGTCCGCTCGCTGCGGGGCTCCGCATCGCGAGTTATAGCATTGGCTTTTGCCGTGTCGGCAGATTGAGATTACCTGTATGGGGGCGGCGGTGAAGGGTCTTTATCGTCGCCCCATTGGATTGCATTAAAAAGGGGAGTTGCGTGGCTATCCACATTGTCGAAGAGGCGAATCGTTGCCTAGGTTGTAAAAGGGCGTTCTGTCAGGTTAAGGGCTGCCCGGTTCAGACGCCTATTCCGCAGGTCATCGACCTGTTCAAACAGCGTCGTTTAGAAGAAGCGGGCGAGCTGCTGTTCCAGAACAATCCCATGAGCGCGGTCTGCTCCATGGTGTGCAACCATTCGGGCCAGTGCGAGGGTGCTTGCATCCAGGGCCGCAAGGGCACACCTGTGCATTTCTCGAGCATCGAGAACTATATCTCGACAGCGTATTTGGATCGTAAGGAGTGGACGCCCGCGTCGTCGTGCGGCAAACAGGTTGCTGTGGTCGGTTCCGGTCCCGCCGGTATTACCGTGGCCATTAAAATGGCCCAGCTGGGCTGTGCCGTCACGGTATTTGAACAGCGCCCCGAGATCGGCGGGGTGCTGGAATACGGTATCCCCGAGTTCCGCCTGCCCCGTGCGCTCGTGCAAAAGTATCGCCACGTGATGTGCTCGCTCGGCGTGCGTGTGCGCCCTTCGACCACCATCGGCGGCGCGTTGCACATCGATGACCTGCTGCGCGACGGCTACGATGCGGTCTTTGTTGGTACCGGTACCTGGCGAGCTCGAAAGTTGGGTATTCCCGGCGAGTCGCGCGGCAACGTGCTGTTTGGCATCGATTATCTGGTCGATCCCGCGAGCGTGGCAATCGGGCAGAACGTGGCGGTTATCGGCGCCGGCAATGTGGCCATTGATGTTGCCCGTACGGCCCTGCGCTCGGGCGCTCGCAAGGTCACTGTGTATGCCCGCTCGCGCCATATCTCGGCCATCGACGACGAGGTCGAGCTGACCGAGCTTGACGGTGCCGAAATCGTGTGCGGCAAGGCGATTTGTGCCATCGACGATAACGGTCCGGTGTTTGAGACGGCTATCTTTGACGAGGACAACAACGTGGTGGGCTATGAGGAAGAGCTCGACCATGCGTCTGCCGACACGGTTGTGATTGCGGCCTCGCAGGTGCCCAAGGACAAACTGGTGCTTACGACGGGCGGTCTGGAGACCGACCATCGCGGTCTGCTTTCGGTCGATGAGCACGGCATGACCACCGTGCCGGGCGTCTTTGCCGCCGGCGACGTGGTCAACGGCCCGCTCACCGTGGTCCATGCCGTGGCCGGTGCCAAGCTCGCCGTCGAAGGCATGACATCCTACCTGGGCCTCTAATCCATCCCACCCTTATCAGTTGCGGTGAAATACGGACTGTTTTGGCTGTCAAAGGCCTTATCTACTCCGTATTCCACCGCAACTTTTTGTTGGGCGGGCTAGAGACGCTGCATGCGGTACCCGACACCCATGTGCGTCTGAATCATCTTGGGGTGAGAGGGGTCTGCCTCGATCTTCTTGCGCAGGGTGCGCATGAACACGCGCAGGCTCGCCAGATCGCTGTCCCAGCTCGTGCCCCATATCTCGCGGGTGATGAAGGTGTGGGTGAGCACCTTGTCGACGTTTTTCGCCAGAAGGACGAGCAATTTGTACTCGGTTGGGGTGAGCGAGAGCTCGCGCCCGTCTTTCGTCGCGTATCCTGCGGCGTAGTCGATATGCAGCGGACCGTTGTCGAACGTGCTCGCTTCTGTCGACTCGCTCGACGCCATCGAGGAGCGCCTCAAATTCGCACGGACGCGCGCGAGCAACTCATCCACAGAAAAGGGCTTGGTGAGGTAGTCGTCTGCCCCTGCGTCAAGTGCTGCAATCTTGTCGGAATCTTCGGTGCGCGCCGAAATGACGATAATGGGGACTGCCGACCAGCTTCGGATTTTCGTGATGACCTCGATGCCGTCAATGTCGGGAAGGCCGAGGTCGAGCATGATGAGGCTGGGGCCGTGCGACACCGCATCCATGATGGCGGCCTGGCCGTTGCAAACCTTGCTCACGACATAGCCGTGGAGGTCAAGCGCGGTCGAAACGAGGTTTTGAACGGTCAGGTCATCTTCGACCAGGAGGATGCGTGGCTTAGCGGCATTATTCATGAATCTCGATCTCCTCGGCGGGCAGGGTAAAACGGAAGACGGCCCCATGGGGGTGGTTGTCGCGAACTTCGATGACGCCGCCATGCGCCTCCACGATGGAGCGGCAGAGCGACAGCCCAAGGCCGATGCTTCGACGCGAATCCACGGGCCGCGTATTGCTTGAGGTGAAGAAGCGCTCAAAGATATGAGGCTTGTCGCAGTCTGCTACACCCGGCCCATCGTCTGCGACGTCCACCACGATGAACTCACCCTCGCGACGTGCGCTGATGGTGACAGTCGAGTCCTCGGGCGTGTATTTGAAGGCGTTCATGATGAGATTCGTAAGCACCTGCATGATGAGATGGACGTCGATGCGTACCAGCAGGATGTCGTCAGTGTGCTCGATGGTGACGGCACGTCCATGCGATGCTTGGGCGACATGGCTGAGGGCGGCCTCGATGACCTCGTCGATGAGCTCGGATGTTAAGTTGAGGCGAATGGTGCCGTCCTCGACGCGTGTGATGGCGAGGAGGTTTTCCACGGTATCGATAAGCCAGAGGGAGTCGTCGTAGATGGCATCGGCAAGATCGCAGCGTTGTTCGAGGCTGAGCTTCTCGTCGCTCTTCCGAAGGATTGCCGCAGATCCGGATATAGCCGTGAGGGGTGTCCTCAAATCGTGGCCGATGGAGCGCAAAAGGTTGGCGCGCAGCTGCTCGTTTTTCGCCAAGACCGCAGCCTCTTCGCGCTCTTGCGCCGCCCGGTCGCTTTCGAGCGCCAAGGCGCATTCACCTACGATAGATAGGACGATCGAATGCTCGAAGGCTTCGATCTCGCGCCCCTCCAGGGCGATGCCGATGACACCGAATACCTTGTCGCCGGTGCGAACCGCGAGGTAGAGACAGCGCGCCTCAGGCAGGGTCCGCGTGCTTGCGCCCGCGCGCTTGTTGTTGGTGTAGGTCCAGGTTGCAACGGCGCGCTCGTAGTCGGTGAGCAGCGACGCGGATCGGTTTTCGGTGCCAGCGGACTCATAGAGCGCCTTGCCGAGCGTGCCGTGTTCGGCGGGGTAGAAGACCACGTCGAGTTTTAGCAGTTTGACGAGTTGGTTCATGGCGACGCGGGCGCACTCCTCCGCGCTATGGGCTTGCTGCAAGAGCTGGTTCGTTTCGAGGAGTACGCGCGTTTTGAATGCGTTCTCGGCGGATGTACGGGCGTTGTCGGCGATGCGCGCAGTTAACTCGCCGGCGACCATAGCGGTGGCGAACATGATGCCGAACGTGACCAGATAGCTTCGGTCGTAGCTGGCGAGCGAAAACAGAGGCGTGACGAAGCAGAAGTTGTAAAGCACTACAGAGAGCACGCTCGATACGATCGTGCAGATACGCCCCGTCGTGGTGACGGCGGTCAGCAGGGCCGTGAAGATATAGAGGGATATGATGCTGGAATCGGCAAATCCCAGATGGCGGAAAGCCGTGCCGATCGCCGTGGCGGCAAGAGAGAGAGCCAGCGTGCGAAGCACGTTTCGGCTGCTGGGCGGCTGCAGGGCGAGCGCATGGCGGCGTCCTTTGGGTCGGGAGGGCGGAGTCGACTGTTCTGGAATGATGTAAATGTCGAGGTTCGGGGCGAATGTTATGAGCTGTTCTACGAGAGATTTGCGGCCGAAGAGGGCCTGACGGACGCTGCTGCGCTCGCCCGTGCGCCCCATGACGATCTTCGAAATACCCGACAGGCGCGCGAACTCGGAGATCTGAAACGCGATGTCGTCGCCATAGACGGTTTCCATATGTGCTCCGAGCTGCTCGGCTAGGGCGATATTGGCTGCAAGCTTGGCGCGCTCATCATCGCTCATGGCTTGCGTGCGCGGGCTCTCTACGAACAGGGCGACGAGCTCGCTGCGAAACGCTTTCGCCATGCGTGCGGCGGCACGGACGATGCGGGGATTGGTCGGCGCCGGGGAGACACAGACTAAGATACGCTCCCTGGTGTAGTAGTCACGGTTTCCCAGCACGCGTGCGGCATCTGTGAGGTGGCCGGTGCGATCGGCGCAGCGGCGCAGCGCGATTTCTCGGAGTGCGGTGAGGTTCTCGACGGTAAAAAAATGCTGTTGCGCTCGGTCGGCTTGTGCGGGACGGTAGACGAGGCCGGCGCGAAGGCGCTCAAGTAGGTCTTCGGGCTCTATGTCGACGAGCTCGACCTGGTCGGCATCATCGAAGATACGGTCGGGGATTCGTTCGCTCACGACAACGCCGGTGATGGATGCAACCATGTCGTTTAGGCTCTCGATGTGCTGAACGTTCACGGTCGTATAGACGTCGATTCCCGCATGTAGAAGTTCCTCGACGTCTTGATAGCGTTTGTCGTGGCGAGACCCCGGCGCATTCGTATGGGCAAGCTCGTCGACAAGGATGAGCTGAGGGGCGCGTTCGATAGCCGTATCTAGATCGAACTCGCTGAGCGCAATGCCGTTGTGCTCGATGAGTTTACAGGGCACGTTCTCAAGCCCTTGTGCAAGATGGGCAGTTGCCGGACGTTCGTGCGGCTCGATGTATCCCGCGACGACGTCGACACCTCGCCGCTTGGCGGCGTGGGCGGCTTGAAGCATCGCATAGGTTTTGCCTGCGCCAGCAGCGTAGCCAAAGAAAATCTTGAGGTGTCCCCGGCTGGTTCGAGCGTCATCGGCGGCCTCGTCTTTCTCAATTGCCTTGAGGATGAGGTCTGGGTTGACGCGAGTGTCCGATGCGTCGCGCTGCATAGCGTAGCCTTTCTGAAACGTTGTCCATGCGTGCATACGCGGTGAGGACGCCACTGTATGCTCGCGAGGTCGAGTATAGGCGCACTGCAGCCGCAATAGTGCTTTCTACCTGCATCTTTACGGCATCTTAAGGACGTGAGCCCCGGCCCTCACGCCTCTTTAATCCCTAGAAGCGTTTACTGTCCCCAGACGCTTGCGAGAGCAGGCGTCCGAGACATCGGACCGCGCGTGAAAGGGGCGGTAAATGGACATCCTCATTCCCATCATCGGAGTCGTCTGCATTGGACTCCTTATCTATTACATCTACATTCTGATGAGGAGTGATTCGTAAACTATGGACGCTGCGATTCAGTACATCTTGTACTTTGCCGTGCTCGTCGTCCTGGCCGTTCCGCTCGGTCGGTTCATGGCCCATATCATGGATGGTGAGCATACGTTCCTGTCGCCTGTGATTGCTCCTGTGGAGCGTGGCGTCTATCGTCTGCTTCGCATCGACGCGGCAGAGCAGATGGGGTGTAGGCGCTATCTGGCGAGCGTGCTGGTCTTTTCGGGGATCGGCCTCGTGGCTCTTGTGGCACTCCAGGCGTTTCAGTCCTTCTTGCCAGGCAATCCCCAGCACCTGCCGGGTGTGTCATGGGACCTGTCGTTCAATACGGCTGCTTCCTTCATAACCAACACCAACTGGCAGTCCTACTCCGGTGAGACCACCCTGTCCTACCTTGTGCAGTTCATGGGTCTCACCGTGCAGAACTTCGTTTCCGCCGGCACCGGTATCGCGGTCATGTTCGCGCTGATCCGCGGCTTCCGTCAGGTCAAGGAGCAGGGTCTGGGTTCCTTCTGGGTCGACCTCACCCGCACCGTCCTGTATGTGCTCATCCCGCTGAACCTCGTGTTCGGCATCTGCCTGGCTGCCGGTGGCGTCATCTCCAACTTCCAGCCGGCTCAGAAGGCTGAGCTCGTAGAGCCCGTCGCTGTCCAGCCTAATGCAGACGGCGGCTGGAGCGTCATCGACGGCGCCGAGATCGAGGGCGACACGGTCAAGGTCGACGGCAAGGTTGTCGAGGGCGCGCGCGTGGTCACCGAGCAGTTCCTGCCCCAGGGTCCCGCGGCTCCTCAGGTCGCCATCAAGCAGTCCGGCACCAACGGCGGAGGCTTCTTCGGAGTGAACTCCGCTCATCCGTATGAGAACCCCAGTGCCTTCACCAACATCATCGAGATGACCAGCCTGCTGCTGATCCCGGCCGCCTGTTGCTTCACCTTCGGTATCGGCGTCAAAAACACCAAGCAGGGCAAGGCCATCTTTGCCGCCATGTTCATCCTGCTGGTGATCTTCGCCGGCATCATCGCCCTCAACGAGCATGCGGGCACCCCGCAGCTGGCAGATGGCGGCGCGGTCAACATCGAGATGACCGATGGCCAGGCTGGCGGCAACATGGAGGGCAAGGAGAGCCGCTTCGGTATCGCCTCCTCTTCCACCTGGTCCGCTTTCACGACGGCTGCTTCCAACGGCTCGGTTAACTCCATGCACGACTCCTACACCCCGCTGGGCGGTTTTGTCCAGATGCTCCAGATGGCTCTGGGCGAGGTCGTCTTCGGCGGCGTGGGCTGCGGCCTGTACGGCATGATCGGCTTCGCCATCCTCACAGTGTTCATCGCCGGCCTCATGGTCGGACGCACGCCTGAGTTCCTGGGCAAGAAGATCGAGCCGGGCGAGATGCGCTGGGCAGTTGTCCTGTGCCTGGCAACTCCGTTTGCCATTCTGGTGTGTTCGGCCATCGCCTGCATGGTGCCCGGTCTTGCCGACCAGCTCAACAATGGTGGCGCGCACGGCTTCTCCGAGGTGCTGTATGCCTTCACCTCATGCGGCGGCAACAACGGCTCGGCGTTTGCAGGCATGAACTGCAACATTCCCTGGATCAACGTCATGCTCGGCCTCGAGATGCTGTTCGCCCGCTTCATGCCCATCATCGGTACGCTGGCTATCGCCGGCTCGCTGGCCAAGAAAGGTAAGGTCGCCGAGAGCGCCGGTACCCTGTCTACCACCAACGGCATGTTCGTATTCCTGCTCGTGTTCATCGTTCTGCTGATCGGTGCCCTGAGCTTCTTCCCGGCCCTGGCGCTTGGCCCCGTTGCCGAGTTCTTCCAGATGATTGCGTAAAGGAGGGCGCAGATTTATGGCTATGCAAAAAGACATGATGGGCCGCGCGGTCCGCGACTCGTTTGCCAAGTTGGATCCTCGCGTCCAGATTCAAAACCCGGTCATGTTCCTGGTGTGGCTTTCCGCCGGCATGACCTCCGTCCTGGCCGTCGCTTCCATCTTCGGTGTGCAGGACGCGGGTGTGCCCACCTACTATGTGGTCGCCATCGCGGTCATCCTGTGGCTCACAGACCTGTTCTCGAACTTCGCCGAGGCGCTTGCCGAGGGCCGCGGTAAGGCTCAGGCCGATTCCCTGCGTGCGGCCAAGAAGGATGTCGAGGCCCATCGCATCGAGTCCGTTGAGGACAAGGAGCACTTCACCGTCGTTCCCGGCACCGAGCTTACGCGCGGCGACCTGGTGATCGTACGCGCCGGCGAGCAGATTCCCGGCGATGGCGACGTCATCGAGGGCGCTGCCTCCGTTGACGAGTCCGCCATCACCGGCGAGTCCGCCCCCGTGGTCCGCGAGGCCGGCGGCGACCGCTCTGCCGTTACCGGCGGTACCACGGTGCTATCCGACTGGATCATCGTCAAGATCTCCAGCGAACCCGGCCAGAGCTTCCTGGACAAGATGATCGCGATGGTCGAGGGTGCCGCGCGCAAGAAGACCCCCAACGAGGTCGCGCTCGAGATCTTTCTGGTTGCTCTGTCCGTCATCTTCATCCTCGTGACGCTCGCACTGTACTGCTACTCGAGTTTCTCTGCAGGGCTCAACGGTATGGCGAACCCCACCGCTGTGACCACGCTCGTTGCCTTGCTCGTCTGTCTGGCGCCCACCACCATTGGTGCGCTGCTGTCCGCCATTGGCATCGCCGGCATGAGGCGACTGAACGAGGCCAACGTACTGGCCATGTCCGGCCGCGCCATCGAGGCCGCCGGCGACGTCGACATCCTCATGCTCGATAAGACCGGTACCATCACCTTGGGCAACCGCCAGGCCGCTGAGTTCATTCCGGTCGACGGCGTCGATCCCGCGGAGCTGGCCGATGCCGCGCAGCTGTCCTCTCTGGCGGATGAGACCCCTGAGGGCCGCTCCATCGTCGTGCTCGCCAAGGAGCAGTTTGGGCTGCGCGGCCGCACACTCGAGGATAAGGGCATGGAGTTCATCCCCTTCACCGCGGCGACCCGCATGTCCGGTGTGAACTACGCCGACAGCGAGATTCGCAAGGGTGCGGCCGATTCCGTTCGCGCTTATGTGGAGGCTGCCGGAGGAGTGTTCTCGAAGGAGTGCGACGAGGCCGTCGAACGCATTGCGAAGGTGGGCGGCACCCCGTTGGTCGTGGCAAAGGACCGATGTGTGCTGGGTGTCGTCTACCTTAAGGACATCATCAAGTCCGGCGTGAAGGAAAAGTTCGCCGATCTGCGCCGCATGGGTATCAAGACCATAATGGTGACGGGCGATAATCCGCTGACGGCCGCCGCCATCGCCGCCGAGGCCGGTGTGGATGACTTCCTGGCCGAAGCGACGCCCGAGGGCAAGCTCGATAAGATCCGCGCGTTCCAGCATGAGGGCCATCTGGTCGCGATGACCGGCGACGGCACCAACGACGCGCCGGCACTGGCGCAGGCAGATGTCGCCGTGGCCATGAACACGGGAACCCAGGCTGCCAAGGAGGCCGGCAACATGGTCGACCTCGACTCCAGCCCCACCAAGCTCATCGATATCGTGCGTATCGGCAAGCAACTGCTCATGACCCGCGGCTCGCTCACGACCTTCTCGGTCGCCAACGACGTCGCCAAGTATTTCGCCATCATCCCGGCGCTATTCTCGCCGATCTACCCCGGGTTGGACGCCCTCAACATCCTGGGGCTCACCAGCCCGTTGACTGCCGTGCTGTCCGCCATTATCTACAACGCGCTGGTCATCGTCGCGCTGATTCCTGCCGCCCTGAAAGGCGTGAAGTACCGCGAGCTTTCGTCCGGCCAGCTGCTGACCCACAACCTGCTGGTGTGGGGTCTGGGCGGTATCGTGGCGCCGTTCGTATTCATCAAGATTATCGACATGCTGCTGGCCTTGTTCGGCATTGGCATGATGTAGACGGAGGTATGTATGTTCAAAGGTATCGCATCGCGCGCACTCGGCGTGTTCGCGCTGTTTACCATCGTCTGCGGCCTGGGATACACGCTTGTGGTGACCGGCGTCGCGCAGCTTGCGTTTCCGTACCAGGCGAACGGATCGCTTATTATGGTCGACGACAAGGTTGTGGGTTCCGAGCTCATCGGCCAGAACTTCGATGACGAAGCCCACATGTGGGGTCGTATCCAGAACGTGTCAATTGTCGAAGGCGAAGACGGCGAGCTCATGGCGTATGGTGCCCCGTCCAACCTGTCCCCGGCGAGTGAGGAGTATCGGCAGCTTGTGGACGCGCGCGTGAAGAAGATCCGCGCCGCCAACCCCGATGCCGATATGGACGCTGTGCCCGTCGACCTGGTGACGTGCTCGGGGTCCGGCCTCGACCCGGAGATCTCTCCGGATGCCGCCGAGTATCAGGTCCCGCGCCTTGCCAAGGCCACGGGCAAAAGTGAGGACGAGGTGCGCGACATCATCGCCGCGTGCACCAAGGGCCGTTTCCTCGGCGTGTTCGGCGAGCCCACGGTCAACGTGCTCAAGGTGAACCTTATGCTGGACGGCGCGCTGTAGGTGAGGGAGTGGCGGATGAGGGCATGACTGGCTATCTGAGCTCTCAATTCCATCCCACCCATCAGTTGCGGTGAAATACGGACTGTTTTGGCTGTCAAAAGCCTCGATTGCTCCGTATTCCACCGCAACTTTTTTGTGAGGGTCGGGATTGAAGGTGGGGAGTGCGAGCGAGTGCGAACGCGGCGGGTACTGATACGATAGGTACGTCTGCAAGTGCCGCCGAGCGGCTTAAACGAAAGGAAGCCTGTATGGAGTCCTCCGCCTATCCGATGCTCTTTAGCCCGATCAAGGTCGGTACGACCGAGGTCAAGAACCGCGTCTTTATGCCGCCGGTGTCTACCAACCTTGCCGATCATGGCTATGTGACCGACGATTTGGTCGATCATTACCGTGCCCGCGCCAAGGGTGGCGTTGGCCTGATCATCACCGAGGTTGTGACGGTCGAGCCCACCTATACCTATCTGCCGGGCGACATGTGCTGCTACGACGACACGTTCATCCCCGGCTGGGAAAAGCTCGCCGCCGCCGTGCATGAGTACGGCTGCAAGATTATGCCGCAGCTCTTCCACCCTGCCTACATGGCCTTTAACGTTCCGGGCACGCCGCGCCTGATCGCTCCGTCCTTCGTGGGCCCGTCTTACGCCCGCGAGGCACCGCGCCCCATCACGGTCGACGAGATCCACGAGCTCACGCATCAGTTTGGCGACGCTGCCGTGCGTATGCAGAAGGCCGGTGTCGATGGCGTCGAGGTTCATGCGGCGCACGCCCATGGCATGCTCGGCGGCTTTTTGACCCCGCTCTATAACAAACGCACCGACGAGTATGGTGGCTCGCTCGACGCCCGCATGCGCTTCTTGCTCGAGGTCATCGCCGAGATTCGCGAGCGCTGCGGCAAGGACTTCATCATCGACGTCCGTATCTCGGGCGATGAGTACACCGATGGCGGCCTGACCCTCAACGACATGATCTACGTCTCGCGTCGCCTGGAGAAGGCCGGCGTCGACATGATCCACGTGTCGGGCGGCACCACCATCAAGCGCGGCTCCGCGATTCCCGCCGCCGGTACTCAGCAGGCCTCGCATGCTGCCTGTTCGCGCGAGATCAAGAAGCATGTGAACATTCCCGTTGCCACCGTCGGCCGTATCAATGAGGCATGGATTGCCGAGGAGCTGATCGAGGACGGCGCTGCCGACATCTGCATGATGGGCCGCGCCAATCTGTGCGATGCCGAGTTCTGCAACAAGGCGGCTGCCGGCAACGCCGACGAGATCCGTCCCTGCATCGGTTGCCTGCGCTGCCTGAACGGCATTATGTTCGGCAAGCGCATCTCCTGCACTGTCAACCCGGACGTGGAGCGCGACGAGGCCGGCTACGAGCCTGCCGCCGAGGCTAAGAACGTGCTGGTTGTGGGCGCTGGTCCTGCGGGCATGGAGGCAGCCTACATTGCTGCCAAGCGCGGCCACAACGTGGTGCTCGTGGATAAGCAGGACGAGCCGGGTGGCGAGATGCGCATCGCGGCCGTTCCGCCGGCAAAGCAGGAACTCACCCGCGTGATCAAGTATCAGTACCGTCGCCTGGCCGAGGTCGGCGTGAAGTGCGTATTTGGCACCGAGCTTACTGCCGAGGACATTCAGCGTGACTACGCCGGCTACGAGGTCGTCCTGGCCTATGGCGCCGAGCCCATCGCCCCGGCCTTCATGCAGGGATTTAAGCAGGTCATGACGGCTGACGACCTGTTGGGCGGCAAGGCTTTCCCGGGCAAGAAGATTGTCATCGTGGGCGGCGGCACCGTCGGTTGCGAGACGGCCGACTACCTGGCCCCGTTGGTCAACGATCTGTCGCCGGCCAATCGCGACGTCACCGTCATCGAGATGACCAAGACGCTCGCCGCCAACGAGGGCGGCGCCGGTCGCGCGGTGCTCATCACGCGCATGCTCTCCAAGGGCGTTCACGTGCTGACCGAGGCCAAGGTGACCGAGATTACCGAGGATGCCATCAGCTACGAAAAGGACGGCGAGATCCACACCATCGCCGATGCCGATACGCTGGTACTTGCCATGGGCTATCGTCCCAATACCAAGTTGGCCGACGACCTTGCTGCAGCCGGCGTTACCACCCACGTGTTGGGCGATGCCAACAAGTGCGGCAACATCCGCGACGCCATCGGCGATGGCTACAAGGTTGCTTGCGAGCTCTAGTCAACCCCTTGGTGCATGTGAGGCCTATCCCCGCGGCGTCAGTCGGTAGATAGCAAAAAGCGGCGGTCGTCCCGTACATGGGACGACCGCCGCTTGCGTTAGCTGCAATGAGTCGTGCGATTAGAGGCCCAGGATCTCCTTGACCTTGGCGATGATGGCCTCGTCGGTTGCGTTGGCAAAGAAGTACTCCTGGAAGTGTTCGCCGGCAAGTGCGCCCTTCACCAGGTCCTGATCGATCTCGCCCAGAACGTCGACGAGCGGACGCATAGTCACAGCGCGGACGCCGTCGAGGATCTTCTTGTTGCGCTGCTCGGGCTCAACACGCTCGGCAGGATAGCCGTTGCCCGAACCAAAGCCAAAGAGCTTCTCAAAGGTGTACTCGAGGTTGAGCTCCTGGCCCCAGCCGTTCTTGAGGGCGAAGGGCATGGCGACAGCGTTACCGTCGTTGACCTGGGCAAAGGTGTAGGCATCGAGCGGGTCGGCAACATGGCCGCACAGCACGCCGGGGAAGGAGTTGCAGGCGAGCATGGCGCCCTCGCCGGTGCCACAGCCGGTCACGACGTAGTCGGCAGCGCCGGAGTTGAGCAGCACGGCGGCCAGGATGCCGTTCTGCACATAGGTGAGGGGCTTGGAGTCGGCGTCGGCATACATGCCATAGTTAAAGACGGTGTGGCCCATGGGCTCGACAACCTTCTTAAGGGCAGCCTCGATCATAGGGTTCTTGGAGTTCTGAGAGTTTTCGTTGATCAGAGCGATTTTCATTGCGAATTACCTTCCTATTTCTAACTTGCGGTGGAATACGGACTGTTTTGCCTGATAGAAGCCAAAACCAATCCTTATCTCACCGCAACTCAAATGAAAAACGAGTGGATGAAACCTGATGTGGGCAGTTGCGGTGACGCTTATTGAGGCTGCTTTCCAATGTATGCGAGGATGCCGCCGTCGACGTAGAGGATGTGGCCGTTGACGAAGTTCGACGCGTCGGAAGCCAAGAACACGGCGGGGCCCTTCAGATCCTCGGGCGTGCCCCAACGGGCGGCCGGCGTCTTGGCAATGATGAACTGGTCAAACGGGTGGCGGCTGCCGTCGGGCTGCGTCTCGCGCAGCGGTGCGGTCTGCGGCGTGGCGATGTAGCCGGGTCCAATGCCGTTGCACTGGATATTGGCCTCGCCAAACTCCGAGCAGATGTTCTTGGTGAGCATCTTGAGTCCGCCCTTGGCCGCGGCATAGCCGGCGATGGTCTCGCGGCCCAGCTCGCTCATCATCGAGCAGATGTTGATGATCTTGCCGTGGCCCTTGGCGATCATGCCGGGCAGGCAGGCCTTGGACACGATAAACGGTGCGTTGAGGTCAATATCGACGACGCGGCGGAAGTCCTCGGCGCTCATGTCGAGCATCGGGGTACGCTGGATGACGCCGGCGTTGTTGACCAGGATGTCGGGCGTGGTGCCAAAGTCGGCCTCGATCTTGGCGATGAGCTCGGCGACGACAGTCTCGTCGGTGACGTCGGCAACATAGCCGTGAGCGTCAAAGCCCAGCTCACGGTAGTGCTTCTCGGCTTCGGCGACTTTGTCGGCGTGACGGGCGTTAAAGGCGATCTTGGCGCCGGCCTCTCCGAGCGCCTCGGCAATGGCCATGCCAATGCCGTAGGTGGCGCCGGTCACCAGTGCGACCTTGCCGTCCAGACGGAAGCTGTCCATAAGATCAGACATAGCGATCCTTTCAAAAGAAACGTTCATCTATATAAGTCTTGCTTTTCATACAAGGTCAGTATAGGTGAAGCGGCGTAATAGCCACCCCTTATTCCCTAAAATCAGGTGAACGTTCACTTTTAAAAGGCGAACGGTAGTCTCGCCCTTGCCGTGCGGATGTCTATTTGCTCTGTTCCTGCGCTCCCTCTGCGATCATGTTGCGGTTGTACACCAGATGCAGGTACATCGCGTCGTGCGCTGCGGTGGGATTGCGCGCGGCGATGGCGTCGGCCACGCCGCGGTGGGTGCGGATGGTTTCCTCAACCAGCTTTTTGCCGGTCACGTCAATAAACAGGGGGACAGATGCCTTGAGCACGCCCATCAGGCGGGGAACGACGAGGTTTCCGGAGCTCTCGGCAATGGCATTGTGGAACGCGGTGTCGGCGGCGGAGTAATCCTCACCGGCCTCGGCCAGGCGCTCGGATTCGTCGCAGAGCTCTTTGATGCAGATGATTTGATCGTCGGTCGCGTGCTCTGCGGCCATGCTGGCCATCTGCGGCTCGATCATAAAGCGAACTTCGAGTAGGTCGCGCGCCAGACGCTGCTTGTCGTCGATAAAGGTAAAGCCCAGCGGGTCGTCGGCAACGCCGGGGTTTGACGCCACATAGGTGCCCGAGCCCTGCTTAATGCGCACGATGTTGCGTGACTGCAGCAGCTTCATAGCCTCGCGTACGGTGCTCCTGCCAGCACCCAGGCGCTCGACGAGCACAGCCTCCTTGGGCAGGCGGTCGCCTTGCTCAAGATGCTCATCCAGGATCAGTTGAATAATTTTCTCCGAAATCTGCTCGGGGAGTCCCGAATCGGCTCGTGCCACGCTTCACCTCATATCAAAAGAATTCATCAGAGCTATTCTAGCTCATTTAACAGAAGCCGCGGTGGTTCGCTCCGACAATGGAGAGCTGTAAGTAGCCGTTTACCGTCAAAAACAGATCGTTCAGGAAATACATCAGATGTATTTTGAAAAAAGTTTCCCTTTTAAACATCAGACCTATTGAAAACACGCTATAGTCTAAGACGAATTCAAAAGGTCTGATGAATTGGAGGAAAGATGTCAGACCCAACGTTTATGGCTGATCCCACCAGGCTGGTCATCGCCGCCATCGTGGGCATCGCGCTGCTGCTTGCGCTCATCATCAAGTTCAAGCTGCATCCCGTGCTTTCGATGATGGTCTCGGCGCTCGTGATCGGTATCGGCGCCGGCATGCCGCTCGACATGGTGGCAGACACCGTCACCAAGGGCGTGGGCACCACGCTGCAAAACATCGCCCTGCTCATTGGCCTGGGCTCGATGTTTGGTCAGATTCTTGAAGAGAGCGGCGGCGCCAAGAAGATCGCCCAGACCTTCATCGATACCTTTGGGCAGGGTCACTCCAGCTGGGCACTGGGCATTACCGGTCTGGTCATCGGTACTACGGTGTTCTTTGAGGCCGGCGTGGTCGTTTTGATTTCGCTTGCGTTTAGCGTGGCATCGCAGACCAAAAAGTCGACGCTCTACTACGGCATCGCGCTACTCGCGGGACTTGCCGCTGGCTATGCGTTTGTGCCGCCATCGGCCGGGTCGGTTTTGGTCGCCGGCACGCTCGGTGTCGACCTGGGCACCATGATCCTCGTCGGTATCCCCACCGCCTTCATCGCCATGGCGATTGCCGGCGTCATCTGGGGCCGCAACGTGGGCGGTCGCATTTTTACCGATGTCCCGGAGCACTTTACCTCTGCCGAGGGTGCGAGCGACGAAAAGGAGCTTCCCTCCTTTGGCATGGTGCTTGCCATCGTGCTCACGCCGCTTTGTCTGATTTTGCTGGGCACGTTGTCCTCTTATATCCCCATGCCCGCCGAGTTCGCCTCGATTCTCGCCTTCCTGGGCAAGCCGTTCGTCGCTTTGACGCTCGCCACGCTCGTCGCGATGTATCTGCTGGGCGCGCGCCGCGGCTACTCCGGCGCCGAGCTCAAGGCCTTGCTCGACCGCTCTCTTAAGCCCGTCGGCATGATCTTGCTGGTTATCGCTTGCGGCGGCGTCATTCGCTGGATGCTGCAGGACTGCGGCTTGGGCCAGGTTATTGGCCCTATGCTCGAGGCTTCACCGCTGCCTTTGGTGGTTGTTGCCTTTTTGATTGCCGTCATGGTGCGTGCCTCTGTCGGCAGCTCCATCGTCGCTATGACCATGGCATCGGGCATTATGGCCGCCATGCCCGCGGTTGCCGGTGCTTCGGTGCTCATGCGTGCCGCTATCTGTCTTGCCATCTGCGGCGGTGCCACGGCCCTCTCGCACGTCAACGATGCCGGTTTTTGGATGTGCTCCTCATTCCTGGAGATTGACGAGAAGACCACCCTCAAGTCCTGGACCGTTATGGAGACGCTCATCGGCCTTTCGGGTCTTGCCTGCGCCCTGGTGATTTCGTTCTTCGCCTAGTTCGCGTAGCTAAGCATCTTTCGCCGAGTGCATCGCTCGGTACCCATTTCACCTGATTCATTAACCAACGATTGGTACAACCGTTCAAACCAAAAGAGGAGAACATTATGGACGAGAAGACCAAGGCACAGATTCAGCAGGAGGCAGCCGACTTGGTTGCCAAGCTGCAGCCGCGTTCCGGCAAGTTTCGCACCATCAGCCCCGAGATGGACCCGCTGCGTCTGGGCTCTGGCTGGTCCATCGAGGATCTGGACAAGCCGCAGGTCATTATCGAGTCGACGTTCGGCGACTCGCACCCGGGTTCTGCCGGCCTGTTTGAGCTGGTCGAGGAGGTCCGTGCCGGCGTTGCCGAGGCTGGCGGTCATGGTGCCCGTTACTTCTGCACCGATATCTGCGACGGCGAGGCCCAGGGCCACGACGGCATCAACTACTCGCTGCCCAGTCGCGACATGATCGCCAACATAATCGAGATTCATGCCAAGGCCACCCCGTTCGACGCCGGCGTCTTTGTTGCCAGCTGCGATAAGGGCCTGCCTGCGAACCTTATGGCCATGGGCCGCATCAACATCCCCTCCATCGTCGTTACCGGCGGTGTCATGGATGCAGGCCCCGACCTGTTGACCCTGGAGCAGCTCGGTGCGATTTCTGCCCGCTACGAGCGCGGCGAGATCTCTCGCGAGGAACTTGAGTTTGCCAAGCACAACGCATGCCCCAGCTGCGGCGCCTGCTCCTTTATGGGCACCGCGTCGACCATGCAGGTTACCGCCGAGGCCCTGGGCCTTATGCTCCCCGGCACGGCCCTGCTGCCCGCAACCAGCTCCGATCTGTGTGAGTTTGCGCGCGAGGCCGGCCGTCAGTCCGTGTGGCTCTCCGAACACAACCTGTGCCCGCGCGACATCGTGACCAAGGAGTCCTTCGAGAACCTCATCATGGTCCACGGCGCCATTTCCGGCTCCACCAACTCGCTGCTGCATATCCCTGCGATCGCCCGCGAGTTTGGCATCGAGATGTCCGCCGACGACTTCGACCGTCTGCACCGTGGTGCCCACTACCTGCTCAACGTTCGTCCCGCAGGTGAGTGGCCGGCGCAGTTCTTCTACTATGCGGGTGGCGTGCCGCGCATCATGGAGGAGATCAAGTCGATGCTCCACCTCGACGTCATGACCGTCACCGGCAAGACTCTCGGCGAAAACCTCGAGGACCTTAAGAACAACGGCTACTACGAGAAGTGCGGCCGCTACTTGGAGAAATGGAACCTCAAGCGCGAGGACATCATTCGCCCGTTTGACCAGGCTTTTGGTACCGACGGCTCCATCGCCATCCTCCACGGCAACCTTGCCCCCGAGGGCGCCGTCGTCAAGCACACGGTTGTTCCGCGCGAGATGTTCCAGGCCACGCTTAAGGCCCGTCCGTTCGATTGCGAGGAGGACGCCATCCACGCCGTCCTGACGCACGAGGTCAAGCCCGGCGATGCCGTTATCATTCGCTATGAGGGCCCCAAGGGTTCCGGTATGCCCGAGATGTTCTACACCACCGAGGCTATCGCCAGCGATCCCGAGCTGGGTGCGAGCATTGCCCTTATCACCGATGGCCGCTTCTCCGGCGCCTCCAAGGGCCCGGCTATCGGTCACGTTTCGCCCGAGGCTGCCGTGGGCGGCCCGATTGCCCTGATCGAGGAGGGCGACCTTATCCAGATCAACATCCCCGAGCGCTCGCTGTCTATTGTGGGCATCGCCGGCAAGGAGATGGAGCCGGCCGAGATCGATGCCGTCCTGGCCGAGCGCCGAGCCGCTTGGAAGCCCAAGGCTAATCGCTATACCTCCGGCACGCTCAAGTTCTTTACCGAGCATGCAGTTTCCGCCATTCAGGGTGGCTACATGGAGTAGCGCCCATGCGCATCAAATATCTCCTCTCATAGATGCGCGGCACAAAGAGCCCCGAGCCACGTCACCGGGGCGCGTTGTTCAGCGCCGCCGGGGCGCTCCACTCAAACGACAAGAGACGTCTTACGCAAGCGCCCGCGTCCGTGGATAAAACCACGGGCGTGGGCGCTTCACTTTATTCCCAGCCGCTTTATTCCCAGCCCTTCCACACGTCAGGCTCGTAGCCAACGGTTGCCTGGCGGCCGTTGCGAACGATGGGCTCACGAAGAATCTGCTGGTTATCGAGCACCTTTTCGAACTTCTGGTCGGCAGCAAGATACTGTACGAGCGCAACCGTGTCGGCATCTTTCGCCTTTGGATCGATCACAGCGTCGATCCCGCCGACGGCGCGCGCCACGCTTTCGAGCTCGCCTTTGCTCATCCCCTTTTCCTTCAAATCGATGAACTGGAACTTCACACGACGTTCCTTGAAATAGCGCTGCGCCTTCTTAGTATCGAAGCTTTTCTTCGTGCCGGATATCTGGATGTTCATACGTACCGCCTTCGCTCAATTCTCGTCCGTCCATGATACGACAAGGGAGCCGAGCAAAAACAGAGCAGGCGGAGATGGAGGAGGACGGCGACCGACCGTCGGCAAGAGTCGGCCGGATCGGACTGGCGCCCAGCGCGCGCCGGCGACACGCTCGCAGCTGCACACATAGCCGATGTACAAGCTCGCCGCGGCGTTCCCTCGCCCCGCGGTGTGGCGATAGAGAAGCACGCCACCCGTCAACGATGGCGCCTCGGTGAAGAAAATCAACGTCTGGGTTACATCCCTTGAAAGGGGCGAAGACGGCTGCTAGAATACCTCCCCGCTATGAAGGATTTGACCAAAGCATACATCGCAATTCGGCGGCCCCTGGTATACGGGGCCTCTCCTGTTGTTCCCCAAGTGCGCTCTGAGCAGCCGCTTTCTTCCTGTCGTATCTGATGCACGCATAGCACGTGCATGTTATTTCGCCCGTGGGCCGGCGCGCCTTCGGCGAAGAATCGAATAGATACGAAGGAAGCTTATGTCTGATAATTGTACGGTCGCGCCCGCCAATGGGCGCATTACCGGTACCCAGATCCGCATCGTCGCGGTCGTCGTCCTGGGTGCCTTCTTGGCGCTACTGAACCAAACGGTGATGTCGCCTGCGCTGCCGGTCATCATGTCCGATTTCGCCATCGATGCCTCGACTGCCCAGTGGATCATGTCCATATACCCGCTGGTGAGCGGCATCATGGTCCCCGTTTCGGCGTTCCTTATCGACAAGTTCAGCACCCGCGCGCTATTCTTCGGGGCGACGCTGGTGTTCGCGCTGGGCACGCTGCTGTGCGCCGCAGCCCCTGATTTCCTGTTCCTCATCATCGGTCGCGTGTTGCAAGCGGCGGGCTCAGGCGTGCTCATGCCGCTTGTCTCGGTGGTTCCCATGCTGGTGTTCCCCGTCGAGAAACGAGGAACGGCTATGGGCATGGCGGGCATCGTCATGTCGGCGGGTCCCGCGGTCGGCCCCGTCGTAGGCGGTGCGGTGATCGACACGTACGGCTGGCGCACCATGATCGGCGCCATCGTCCCCCTCGCAATTCTCGTGCTGGTGCTGGGCGTGTTCATGCTGAAAAACGTGGGCGAGCTGAAGAACCCCAAGCTCGACCTGCCCTCGGTCGTCCTCTCCACCATCGCCTTCGGCGGACTTCTCTACGGGTTCTCGAGCGCCTCGTCGATGGGTTGGGGCAACCCCGTGGTGCTCGGCTCGATCGTCGCGGGTGTCGTGTGCTTGGTGCTGTTCGTCGTACGCCAGGGCAAAATCGAGGACCCGCTGCTTCAACTGGGCACGCTCAAGACGCGCGATTTCCGCGTGGCCGCCATCATCGTCACGCTCATCAACGCCGCATGCCTGGTCACCAACACGCTGTTGCCGTTGCTGCTGCAAACCTCGCTTGGCGCTTCGGCCTTCGAAACCGGCATGGCCATGCTTCCCGCCGCGGCGGTGGGCATCATCATCAGCCCTATCTCCGGCGTGGTGTTCGACAAGTTCGGTCCGCGTGCCATCTCGATCGTCGGCCTGGCCCTCATGACCGGCGCCCTGTTCCTGCTCTCGCTTTCGACGGTAAACACGCCCATCTTGGTGGTTGCGCTGTTCTGCATGCTGCAGTCCGCCGGCCAGTCGCTCGCGAACATGCCGGTGAACACATGGGGTGTCAATGCCTTGAAAAATGACATGATCGCCCACGGCAACGCCATCGCGAACACCGGCCGCCAGGTCGCCGGCGGTTTGTGCACGGCGCTCATCATCACGGTCATGACAAGCGTCACCGCGTCGGCCGGCGTCGATGCGAGCATCCAAGTAGCCACCGCCGTGGGCGCGGGCGTCGCTTACAAGGTGTGCGCGGCAATCGGCCTCGTTTCCCTTATCTGCGCCATATTCAGCGTGCGCACCAAGAAAACCGCACCGAAAACGAAGGAGGCATAAGCGATGTCCGAGATTCTGTCCGAGCGCATCCCGCTCGAGCTCGAGGGGACGCCCGTTTCGAGCATCATGATTGAAGAGCCGTTCACCTGCACGCAGGATTGCACGATTTCCGACGTGGTGCGCATGCTCGCCGAAAACGAGGTGAGCAGCATGCCCGTAATCGATGAGCGCAACCAGGTGGTCGGGTTCATCTCCGACGGCGATGTCATGGGAGCCATCGCGCAGCATCGCGCTCACACCATCTTCACGGGCGGCGACGCGTCCATGCTGTACTTCGACGATCAGAGCCTTGAGCAGCGCATCGAAGACCTGAAGGATCGCTGCGTCATGGATTTCGCGACGCGCCAGGTAGTGTGTGCCCGTCCCGAGCAGAGCATCGCCCGCGTCGCCGCGCTGCTGGCGAAGAAGAAGTTCAAGAAGCTTCCTGTGGTTGATGACGAGGGCAAACTCGTGGGGGTCATCCGCCGCTCCGCCATCACCAAATACATCTTCGGCATCCTTTTCCAATAGGGGCAGGTCGCACTTGAGGCGAACATCTCGAGGCATCGAGCCAGCAACTGGACCAGACAACCTTGACACGCACGCGCTTTCCCTCGATGCTTCGGTAAGGGGAGCTGCGAAAATCGCAGCACGGGTGATCGGCGCCGCGCCCCCGAAGGCAAAAGCGAACACGGGAGCGATACGATGGGAAAAGTCCTGGACGAAGATTTGGTTTATGAGATTCTCTCCGTCGTGGCAGAGATTCCGGCGGGATGCGTCGCCTCGTACGGTCAGATAGCGCGCCTCATCGGCAGGGAGAAAAACTCTCGCCTGGTCGGAGCGGTGCTGAGCGAGGCGGATCGCTACGGCGATTATCCCTGCCACCGCGTCGTCAACCACGCGGGACGCCTCGCGCCAAACTTCCCCGACCAGCGAGCACTACTGACGGAGGAAGGAGTCGCCTTCCGAGACAACGGCTGCGTCGACATGAAAAAGCACCAGTGGAACGAGTAGCCAGGCAGCGTAGCGTCGAAAGGAGCGACGCCACGGGGAACGACCTGCGCCCCGCCGCCGGACAACCTATGGCAAAGTGACACGTCCCACAAAGAGCGGCGCACCAGTACGAGACACGACCGCGACGTAAAAAGACCCTATGATACTCGTAAGCATCTATCTGATTGCCCGCCTCGAGGTACCCAAAGAACGAGAGATGCCGAAACCCCTAGACAAAGAAAAGGTCGGGAGCTTTTATGCTTCCGACCTGAAGTTTCATGGTCGCGGGGGGCGGATTTGAACCACCGACCTTCGGGTTATGAGGTCGCTACGACGTTGTTTCATTCAGACATTTCGACCCAAATTGAAGTCAATATAACTCCAGGTCATTTGATGTTTTCATAGATTTACGAAAGAAAAGTACGCGGAATAATTCGACCCAAATTCGACCCACAACGAGCTTGAAAGCGGTCAGGCGGAGCATTACCCTTGGGGTGTGACCCCACGCAGGGCCCACCACCAAGGGTAATGCCCACCCGCCCCAGCCCTTTGCGCCATTCCGCGCAACCGAGCGCGATTCTCAGGCACTTCAGGCAAGGAACACGATGAACGACCGACCTCTCGTCATAGGCAAAGGAACGAAGCAACGCCGCGACAAATACACGTGGCGCTACCGTCACAGCCTCGGCAAGGATCCGGTCACGGGCAAATACCGCTATTCGCCGTGGCAGACCATACATACCACCAAAAGCCGAGAGGTCGACGCCGCACTCGAAGCCTACAAGGCAGAACTCAACAGCGGCACCTACGTCCAAAAATCGAGGGACACCGTCGGCTCGTACGCAAAAAAGTTCCACGACAACCGCGAAGGAACCATCACGCCGCTCGCCTACTCGACATCCTACTCAATCGAGAACCGGACGCGCACATCACATGCGTGATGCTCATGCTCGACACCGACATGAGAAGGGCAGAAGCCCTCGGGATGACGTGGTCCGATGTCTCCGTCGAGAACAGAAGCATCCTCATTGAGCAGCAGTTCGCGGCCGATCGAAGCGTTCGCTCGCCCAAAAGCAAGAAAAGCGTGCGGAGGATCTCGATAAGCGAGACGCTGACGTCGTATCTCGAATTCTGGAAAAAGGAGCAGGCCCGCGAAATGGAAGCCTTCGGCCTGGAACAAGTCAAAGGCACTCCGCTCGTCCACTCATTCGAACGAACGAAAGACAGGCATCCCCAAGTCAACTTCATGGACCTGAATGGGTTTTCGCGCTGGTTCAGAAACTTCAGCGTCGAGAACGGGTTCGGCAAGTTCGAAGGCGTTCGAACATACCATTATGTGAAGGAAACTGTCGACGGGGAAACGATTTCGAAGCGTTATGAGCATAAAGAGTGGCTCGAATTGAGGGATTACCTCAGGAAGCATCCCAAGGTTCGCGAGGCGAGGCATATCAGCACATATGAGAGCGAGCACCTTCCTTACGGATATTCGGGCCTATCGAGCCACACCGCTACTGCCGCTACTGCCCGCTACTGCCCGCCAGCTTCCGAACCAGCGGGCGGTAGCAGCACCCCGAACATCTCGCCGACAGCGCAGAGAGTCGTCGACCTGGCGGCCAAGGCCGACATCGAGGACGTGATGCTGTGCGACCTGCCCGGCGTCCTGTCCTTCCTAGGGCTGCCACCTGAGACGGAGATGCCGCCGGGCAACAAGGGGAAGACGAAGCTCAAGAAGCTCTACAGGAAGGTGGCGCCGAACAAGGCATACCACTCCGGCGAGCGCGCCAAGGATTTGATCTCGCACCTCGACATGGCAGAGATCAGGGCATCGGCGCCCGTCCCGCTCGGAGAGATAGACAGAGCGGTCGTAAGCGGCTGATGTAACTTCTGACACCCTAGAACTTACATCGAGCCCCGATTTTTGAGCTCGGGGCTCTTTTCGTCTAGATTGGGGACGCATGGCCGGACGAAAACAATTTGCGTCTGGTAATAAGCGTACGAAAGCGCAATTTACGTCTTAATTCCGTACGCAAATCAAGACGAAAATCGTTTACGTCTGCTTTAAATCCGTACGAAAACGGTTTTCGTCTTGCAGGGCAGTTGCCGTTTCTACAGTTCAACTTCCAGTTCGGCTTTGTGCTCGTAGAGGTAGTCGCGCATGTAGGGGATGGCAAATGAGACCTTGCCGTACGAGGGAGCCTCGATAATCGATTCTCTTAACAGGCGGCTGCGGACGGAACTCACCTGTTGAGGCGTTTTGTTTAGGGCATCGGCAACCATGCTGGTCGAGCTCGTCTGCCCCAAAGACGCCATGCTCAGCAGATAAGCGATGCACGTGGGCGGAATGCGCTGCAGCGCGGGCTCAATCACCATGGCGCAGAAGCGTTCGCGTGCCGTTGCAATGCCACGCTCGGCTTCTTCTTCTCCAATAATCGTTGTATGTGCGCGTCTTGCCAACTGCCATGCGTAGTATCCAACGAGTTGGATCATGAAAGGATAGCCCTGCGTTGCCTCGGCAAGTTGGCCGGCAATACCTGGCTGCAACTCCATGCCAGACGCTTCAATGGTTTCCTCGAGGGAGTACGACACTTCGGTTACTGCCACAGCCTTCAGGTCAAAGGGGAGGGCGCGGCGCAAAAACGCAAGTGTCTTTCCGTTGATGATGCTTTCAATCATCGAAGGCAGCCCAGCAAAAACAAAGGCTATATCAAGGTCTTCGCCGATAACCTGCTGAATCGCAATGGAGAGCGTTCGGACCTCATCGAGCTCTGCGTCTTGAACCTCGTCGAGAGTGATGAGCAGGCCATTTTCATTCTTGGATATTGTCTGTCTCATGGCGTCGCGTAGCGATGGACCGATTCGCTCAATGTCTATGCTGCCGATGGATATGCCAGCTACGGTGGGCTCAAATCTGGCGTGTTTGGCCTGGAATTTGGGCTGCAGCTGTTCGAGAATGCGCGGGCAAAGTCCCTCGGTTGCGACCTCTTTTATGACCGTCCAGCCACGGCTTTGCGCCAAACGTGAGCACTCGTCAAGGAGGACCGTCTTGCCCGTTCCACGGACGCCGGCTATGCGCATTAGGCGCCCCGGGGCACCAGGCCCGTTGACGAGGCCCTCATTGAATTCTTCGAGCACATCTTCGCGGCCGATAATCGTGGGAGGTGTTTTACCTGCTGTGGGCTTAAAAGGGTTTGTTTGCATGTGAGCCACCTTTGCTCAAGATATAGCAAGATATAGCAAAGTATAGTGAGATATAGCAACGTATAGCGCTGTTCGCGGGTTCTTGCGGTGGTGCTATTTTCCGAATGCCGCGCGGATAAAGCGCTGGGCGAACAGCTTGTTGGCAACTCACGAGGGCTCGGGGTGCCAATTTGGGGTGCAGTAGTGCTGCGCCACGAAAAGGGCCTATCTACTACGTTTAAGCCGCAGGGGTCAACCATAGTCGGCTTTTTCGAAAATCGACAAGCTGTCTGCCTGCGGTTTTGTTTTCACGGTTTTCGGTATGGCCGAGGCTATCCGTGTTAACGTAGTAGATGGGCCACTTTTGTGGCAAGGGGGCCGATCTGCGGGCCAGGGTAGCTAAAAGAGCCCCGTCCCAAAAAGACTGATTGGGAGCTGGGGCGTGTCGATGCGATAGTATTGCATGGTGGTATTCGACTAACCGAGGGTTTATCCGAGGGCTTTATGGAACAACGCCAGCATAATCAGAGCCTGCAAGACCAGGCATACAACGCATTGCGCTCCAAGATTATCTATGCCGAGCTCAAGCCCGGCACGCGCCTTTCGGCGATTGGTCTGGAAAAGGAGACGGGAATCGGGCGCACGCCCATTCGCGAGTCCTTTGTGCGCCTGCGTGAGCAGGAGCTGGTGGAAACGCGTCCCAAAAGCGGCACCTATGTCTCAAAAATCAGCATGGAGCGTGCCGAGAACGCCTGTTTCTTGCGTGAGAAGCTCGAGAGAAGCGTGCTTATTAAATGCTGTTCGGCTTCCTCGCCCGAGCAAAAGCAGCGGCTTGAGCAGATTCTTACCGAGTCCGAGTCGCTCGACCATAGCGAAACGCGTCGTTTCTTTGACCTGGACAACCTGTTCCATGAGACGTGTTTTGAGATTGCTGGCCGTCACATGTTGTGGGATTGGATGAAGAGCATCAACACGCATTTTGAGCGATACAACTGGTTGCGTATGGTGTCGCAGGATCTGGACTGGGAGCCGATCCGTGGGCAGCATCGCCGGATTCTCGAGGCCATTAAGAAGGGCGATACCGACACGGCGAGCTATCTGGCAGAGACGCATTTGCATCTAATGCCCGAGGAGCAGGGTCCGGTTATTGCCTTGCATCCCGACTACTTTGAGCTGTCCAAAGACTCGGCCATCTAACTCGCCCCCTACATTAGTTGCGGTGAAATAGGGATTGTTTTGCGGCTCTGATGGTGTAAGCAGTCCATATCTCACCGCAACTGCCGGGGCATTATCGGGGTATGAAAAAGCTGCGGCGCCGCTTGGAGGAAAAGACCGGAAGCAAGGGTCCATTCCTTCAGACGGCGCCGCAGCTGTTTTGGTGGCTCGGCTTTTGTCGATGTGGCTCAACTGGGCGCGGTCGCCAACCGAGCAGGAAAAGCGGCTCGGGGGCGTGTCGCTTCCGTCACGTTCTATCAGCATACAAGACGGTTTCGGTTCTTGTTCGTGACGGAAACGGCGCGCTTCCGAGCCGCTTTAAAAGAAAGGGGGCGAGGTCTAGGGCACACCCCCTTTCACGATAGAGAGCTAAACCTAGCCGCGGACCTTCTTGACGACGTCCATGGCCTCGCGGGCAATCTGCTCGACCTTGGAGAAGTCGCCGTCGGCAAACAGGGCCGGCTTGACCATCCAGGTGCCACCGCAGGCGATGATGGCAGAGGAGCTCAGGTACTCCTCGACGTTGGCGGTGCTCACGCCGCCGGTGGGCATAAAGCGGTGACCGACAAACGGAGCGGCGAGGGCCTTGATGGTGTTCAGGCCGCCATACTGGGACGCGGGGAAGAACTTGGTGACCTTGAGGCCCAGGTTCTCGGCTGCGGTGACCTCGGAGGGGGTTACGGTGCCGGGAAGGACAGGCAGGTCGATGTCGATGCAGTGCTTCACAACGTCCTCGTTGTAACCCGGGGAGACGATGAACTTGGCACCGGCTGCGCGGGCCTGCTCAACCTGCTCGACGGTCAGGACAGTGCCGGCGCCAACGCACATCTCGGGCTCGGCCTCGGCCATAGCGGCGATGCACTCGGCGGCGCAGGCGGTGCGGAAGGTGACCTCGGCGGACTTCATGCCAGCTGCCATAAGGGCGTGGGCGAGCGGAGCGGCGTCCTCGACCTTATCGAGCACAACGACCGGCACGATGCCCAGGGACTTAAGCGTGGTGTAAAACTGATCGAACATGATGTTCCTTTCGATGTGTGGCGCGCATGGGCGCGTGATTGCCAAATGTGCTGGTCAGGAGCCGATTTTGGATTGGTTATCGGAGGCACTGCTTGGGGTTCAAGCAATTCCAAAACCGGCTGCACGACCAGTCATGTAGGAAATGCCAGACAAAACCGGAATGGGACTGGTGGTTTTGCCCGACCGGAGGAATCGGGGAGCGGGCTGCAGAGGTATGGGTATGGGAAACTGCAGCCCGCAGAATGGGGAACGAATTAACGGGCGACGCGGGTGCCACCGTCGGCGGCTGATGCCACAGCGGCAATCTCGTCAGCAGTCACCAGGTTGGAATCGCCCTTGATGGTGAGCTTGAGGATCGAGGCCGCAATCGCGTAGTTGACGGCGTCCTGCGGGTCAAAGTCGTTGATGAGGGCATGGACGAGGCCGGCGTTGAAAGCGTCGCCGGCGGCAACGCCCTCGAGCACGTGCACGTCGTGAGCGGGGGAGAACCAGTGCGCGCCGCTCTCGGCGTCATAGAGCATGCCCATCCAGATGGAGCGCTCGACGCAGGAGATGTTGCGGACGACCGAAGCGACCTTCTTGCAGCCGTACTCGGCGCAGATCTGACGGGCCATCTCGACGTAGGTGTCGCGTTCCTCGATGCCGTGGGCAAGGGAGCCGGAGACGCAGGTCATACCGAGGCCGGCAGGAGCGTCCTCGTCGTTGGCAATGCAGATGTCAACGAGCGGCAGGAGTTCCTTCATGGTGGCCTGCGACTTCTCGGGCGACCACATCTTGCCGCGATAGTTCACGTCGCACACGGTGGCGATGCCTTTGGCGCGGCAGGCGGTGAGGGCATCCTTGCAGGCGGCGGCCATCTCGTCGGAGACGGCGGGCGTCACGCCGGAGAAGTAGAAGACATCGACACCCTTGAGGATCTCATCCCAGTCAAAGACGTCGCGCTTGGCCATGTTGATGGCAGAGTACTTGCGGTCGTAGACGCAGCCGTTGCCGCGCTGCGAGGCGCCGACCTCAAACACATAGGAGCCCAGGCGATCGCCCTGGCGCACGACGCGCGAGGTATCGACGTCGTAGACCTTCAGCGAACGCAGGGCGCACTCGCCCAGACGGTTGGCCGGGACAACGGAGACGTAAGCTGCCTTGTCACCCTGGTAGGCCAGGGAAAGCGCGGTGTTGGCTTCGGCGCCGCCGTAGCGGACATCAAACTCGGTCGCCTGCTCAATGCGCAGATGATCTTTGGGCGAGAGCCTCATCATGATCTCGCCGAAGGTAAGAACCGTTTTACCCATGGTCGCGCAGCTCCTTCTTGCTCGTGCGTACACCTTTGATATGGCGTTGGCACGGAGGTGCCAAGACGGTAGGGTACATCTTTGCACCTCCGTGCCAACGCTTGCCGAAATCGGTTTACGAAATCGGTTTCGTTTCGAGTTGTAGTATACTCATCTACAACGTTTTGCAAGCGAGATTTTTAAAAAAATGCCTAAAATGGCTCAGACTGCCGACAATTGGGAAACGGGGTGCGCTATGGCGCAGATGAGGATTAAGGACATTGCTGCCGAGGCGGGCGTGAGCCCGGCCACGGTCTCGCGCTATCTCAACAACCGCCCTGGGCAGATGACCGAGGAAACCCGTGCTCGCATCGCGGCAGTTATCGAGCGCACCGGCTATCGTCCACGTGCCGCCGCGCGCAATCTGCGCAGCTCGCGTACCAACCTCATCGGCGTGATCTTGGCCGACATTGCTAACCCGTTCTCCAGCGCCATGCTCGAAGGGCTTTCCGCCAGCGCCGCCGCGCGCGGCTGCTCGCTCATGACGGCCATTAGCGGCAACGACCCCGCCAAGGAAGCAGAGTCGCTCACCAGACTTATCGATGCCGGCGTGGACGGCCTGGTCGTCAACACCTGTGGCGGCAATGACGAGGCAATCGCCGCGGCCGCGGGGCGCCTGCCCGTCGTGCTGCTCGACCGCGATATTGCCGCCGGCGGTGTCGATCTGGTGACCTCCAACAACCGTGAGCTGGTCGCCGGCCTGGTAGACGCCTTGGCTGTCGCGGGCAGCGAGCGCCTGTGCCTGCTCACCGAGGCAAGCGACGACAGCCCTGTGCGTCGCGAGCGTGCCGAGGCCTTTGCCGACGAGCTTTCGCGACGCGGCCTTGCGGGTGAGGTCGTTACCCTGGCCGATGGTGGCGTCACGGGCGTCGGCCGCCTGGACGAGACCATCCGCGACTATGCGGGCAAAAAACTCGGCCTTATCGCCGTCAACGGCCTGGTTTTCCTGCGCCTGACCGAGGCGCTAGCACAGCTGGGTCCCTCGCTGCCGGCAGGTCTCAAGATTGCGGCGTTTGACGATTACCCCTGGAACCACGTGCTCTTTGGCGGTGTGACCACGGCAGCGCAGGACACCCTCACCATTGCCGAGCGCGTAGTCGAGCGCCTGTCCGAGCGCATCGATGTCGTCACCACCACGGTGGGCGAGGCCGCAAGGCTGGCTCCCAAGCGCATCGAGATCCCCGGCCACATCGAACACCGCGCCTCAACCTCGCGCTAGCCTACGGTCGCGCGTAAGGTATACCTGCCTGCCCACGCACGTTTTTTGGGCGCTTGATACGCTTTAACCCTGCGGAAACATTTTTCTGCGATAGTATCTGCGATATAGACCAGTCGAAACCCGCCCGAAAGAAAGGGGAGCGACATGAACCAGCAGAACATCGATTACGTACTCCGCTCCGTAGAGCAGCGTGACATCCGCTTTGTGCGTCTGTGGTTTGTCGACATTCTCGGCCGCCTCAAAAACTTTGCCATTAGCCCCGAGGACCTCGAGGTCGCTTTTGAGGAGGGCATCGGTTTTGACGGCTCGGCCATCGAGGGCTTTGCCACGCCCGAGGAAGCCGACATGCTGGCGTTCCCTGATGCCTCGACCTTCCAGATTCTGCCGTGGCGCCCGAGCCATAACGGCGTCGCCCGTGTGTTCTGCGACGTGTGCACTCCCGATCGCGAGCCCTTCGCCGGCGATCCGCGCGCTGCGCTGCGTCGCATGTTCCATAAGGCCGAGAAGGCCGGCTACCTACTCAACGTTGGTGCCGAGCTGGAGTATTACTACTTCCCCGACGAGCATACCCCCGAGCCGCTCGACAACGTGGGCTACTTCGATCTTTCGGTGAGCGACGCCGCGCGCGACCTGCGCCGCAACACGGTCCTTACGCTCGAGAAGATGTCCGTGCCCGTGGAGTACACCTTCCACGCCGCCGGCCGCTCGCAGCACGGCATGAGCCTGCGCCACGCCGAGGCCCTGAGCATGTCCGACGCCATCACCACGGCAAAGCTCATCATTAAGCAGCAGGCTTACGAAAGCGGCTGCCATGCCTCCTTTATGCCCAAGCCGTTGGCGGGCGAGGACGGCAGCGCCATGTTTTTGCATCAGTCGCTGTTCGACCACGACGGCAACAACGTCTTTTGGGGCGAGGACGACGAGAAGTACCATCTCTCCGATATCGCCAAGCACTACATGGCCGGCATTCTGGCGCACGCGCGCGAGATCAGCGCCATCACCAACCCCACCGTCAACTCGTACAAGCGCATCACCACGGGTGGCGACTCCGTGCCGCAGTATGCCACGTGGGGCCTGCGCAACCGCGCGAGCATGATCCGCATTCCGGTCTACAAGCCCGGCAAGCAGCTGTCCACACGCATTGAGCTTCGCAGCCCCGATCCCATGGCCAACCCGTACCTGGTCAACGCCGTCACGCTGGCGGCAGGTCTCGACGGCATCGAGCGCAAGCTGGAGCTCCCGCCCGAGGCTACGGCCGAGACGCTCAAGCTCACCAACCGTCAGATGGTCGAGGCCGGTTATACGCCGCTGCCGCGCTCGCTCAAAGAGGCGCTCGACGTCTTTGAGGACTCGCAGTTCATGAAGGACGCCCTCGGCGATCACATCCATAGCTTCTTTCTTAAAAAGAAGCGCGATGAGTGGCATAAGTTTGAGTCCACGATCACCCAGTGGGAGATCAAGCACTACCTGGCGAACTCCTAATCGCGCTGACTTGTTCCAGCACGATTGAGCTCATTTCTTTGGAGGCCGACATGTCCGAAAAGAGTGCCCTGTTCATGGCGCGCACGACGCGCTTCCACGAGTTTGCCCGCAGCTTGACGACCACCCTGGGTGTCGAGGTGAGCCTGGCCACCCCCGATTCGCCGACTGCTGCGCACGACTTTGACCTGCTGATCCTCGATTCCGATGGCATTCGTAGCGATCGCATCGATCAGATTGCCAAGTGGCTCGACGATCGTGGCGGCGTTCCCATGTTGGTGATCGTCGACGACGAGGCGCTCGGCACCCTGCGCCTGCCGAATCACTCGCATGCCGACTTTGTATGCTCCACGGCGACGCCCAACGAGCTCAAGGCGCGCGCACAGCGCCTGATGGGCGAGGAGGAGACCGTCACCGCCGACGATGTGCTCAACATCGATAACCTCGAGATCAACTTGGCTACCTACCAGGTGACGCTCGATAACGAGCCCATCGACCTGACGCTGATGGAGTACTCGCTGCTGAGCTTTTTGGCGACGCATCCCAACCGTGCCTACAGCCGCGAGGTGTTGCTGCACCGCGTGTGGGGCTTTGAGTACTGCGGCGGCACGCGCACCGTCGACGTGCACATTCGACGCATCCGCTCCAAGGTGGGCCCGCAGATCGCGGCACACATCACCACCGTTCGCGGCGTGGGCTATCTGTTTAAGGACTAGCTTTTCACCACAAAGGGGACAGGCGCCTTTGTGGTGGTTTTGACGCAGGTGCGGGTTCCTTTTGAGTTTGCAGCAGAACTTAAGCCTTCCTAAAAGATTGCGTTCTCGTACACGTACGCCCGCATATTGGGGTACAACTCAACGTGAACAATGATGGCCCGCCACGTGTTTGGCGGGCCTTTGGTTATTTGACGAAAGGATTGCAGCTATGAGCGAGAACGATTCCCAGCGTCCCCAGGATGCGGGCAACGCCGGCGAGACTCAGCAGCAGCCGCGCGTGCAGGTGGAGTCGACGCCTGCCGACGGCAACAACATTCCCTACGTGCAGGCCTACGATACGCAGACCGGCAAGCCGCTGGGCGGCCAACAGGTCGTGAACAAGCACACGGTGGTCAAGACCAAGACCAAAAAGCTGCCGATCTTTATTACAGCGCTTGCCGGCTGCGCATGTGGTGCCCTGCTGGTCATTGCGCTCATTATGAGCGGTACGCTCGATATCGGTGGCGGCAAGAATGCCGTGACGGCGGGCGCTTCGGGTTCGTCGACGCAAAAGATTACGATCGACTCCGAGGACACCACGTTGGCCGAGGCCGTTTCTGCCAAGGCCCTGCCCTCCGTCGTTTCCATCACCGCCACTTCGAGCGGCAGCCAGAATGGCTCGCTTTCGCAGTCTGCCGATGAGTCGGACAACTCGGGCAGCGTCGGTTCGGGCGTTGTGCTCGATACCGAGGGCCACATCCTCACCAACAATCACGTGGTCGATGGCTATGACCAGTACGTGGTGACCATGGACGACGGCACCACCTATGAGGCCGAGTTCGTGGGCAACGATGCCTCGAGCGACCTCGCCGTCATTAAGCTCAAGGATGCCGATGCCTCCAAGCTCACGCCGATTGAGATCGGTGACTCCTCCAAGCTCAACGTGGGCGAGTGGGTTATGGCGATCGGCTCGCCGTTCGGCAACGAGCAGTCTGTCTCCACCGGTATCGTCTCGGCGCTCTACCGCTCCACGGCCATGAGCTCTACCAGCGGCAACACCATCTATGCCAACATGATCCAGACCGATGCCGCTATCAACCCGGGCAACTCCGGCGGCGCGCTCGTCAACGACAACGGCGAGCTCGTGGGTATCAACTCGCTCATCGAGAGCTACTCGGGCTCCAGCTCGGGCGTGGGTTTTGCCATTCCGGTTAATTACGCCAAGAACATTGCCGACCAGATCATCGACGGCAAGACGCCGGTGCATCCGTACCTGGGCGCTACGCTTTCGAGCGTCAACGCGCTCAACGCCCGTACCAACAAGCTGAGCACCGATAGCGGCGCGTATGTGGCGAGCGTCGTTGAGGATGGTCCCGCCGCCAAGGCCGGCATTCAGGAGGGCGACGTCATCACCAAGCTGGGCGACGACGAGATCACGAGCGCCGATGGCCTGATCATCGCACTGCGCAGCCACGAGGTGGGCGAGAAGGTCGAGATCACGCTCATGCGCGGCAAGGAAGAGAAGAAGGTCACGGTTGAGCTGGGCTCCGACGAGGAGCTGCAGAACCAGCAGCAGAACGACAGCGCGACCGACACCGGCAACGGCGGTATTACCGACGAGCAGCTGCGCCAGTACCTGGAGGAGCTGCTGGGCCAGCAGGGCCAGGGCCAGGGTCAAGGCTACGGCCAGGGTTACTAACGAGCCGTATCGCACATACCGATGCCAGAGGGGCTGTTCCGCCAGCGCGGGACAGCCCCTCTTTTCGCGATGATCCCTTGGAGACGGAGGAAAACGGATCATTTAGAGTTGATAAGAGCATGGTTTAATCGCGCAATCCATCCCGGTGCGTCGACTGCCGATTCGATGCGGTTCGAAAGGGTTATTCGGCGCCATGGTGACCGGTGGTACTCTAGTATCCGTTTGAAATCGAGCGAAGGAGTGCCGCTATGGAGCAATCGAGCCTGTTTGGTGACGGCGTGGACATCGATACCGAAACGCCCACGAGCACGGATACCGTTGCGCCGACCGATGCCCGTGCCCAGGCGGCAGCGCGTGCGGCCGAGCTGCGCCACGAGCTCGATTACCACGCCTATCGCTACTACATGCTCGACGCGCCCGAGATCACGGACGCCGCCTTTGACAAAATGCTCGTTGAGCTGCAAGAAATCGAGGCGACCTACCCCGACCTGGTGACGCCCGACAGCTATACCCAGCGCGTTGGCGGCTACGTGAGCGAGCAGTTTACGCCAGTCACGCACATGGCGCGCATGTATTCCATGGACGATGCCATGGACCTGGACGAGCTCGACGCATGGCTCCAGCGCACCGAGGATGCGCTCGGTGCCGGCAGCGTCACCTATACCTGCGAGCTTAAGATCGACGGTCTGGGCGTGGCACTTACCTACCAAAACGGCACCTTTGTGCGCGCCGCCACGCGCGGCGATGGTACCACGGGCGAGGACGTGTCGCTCAACGTCCGTACCATCAAGGACGTGCCTATGCACCTGTCCGAGCCGGCGCTCGCTCACATGGGTGCCGACCGCGAGCGCACCATCGAGGTGCGCGGCGAGGTCTATATGCCCAAAGGCAGCTTTGTACGTCTGAATGAAGAGGCCGATGCCGAGGGCCGCGACCCCTTCGCCAACCCGCGCAACGCCGCTGCTGGCAGCCTGCGTCAGAAGGATCCCAAGGTTACGGCGCGGCGCGACCTGGCCACCTTTATCTATGCCATCGCCGATACCGATCCACTGCACGTCCACAGCCAGCGCGAGTTCCTCGATTGGCTGCGTAGCGCCGGCTTTAGCGTCAACCCCAACGTGGCTCGCTGTGCCACGCCGGCCGAGGTCCACGAGTTCTGCGCCCAGGCGCTCGAGCATCGCGGCGACCTGGACTACGACATCGACGGCGTGGTCGTAAAGGTCGACAGCTTTCAGCAGCAGCTCGACCTGGGCTTTACCGCCCGCGCACCGCGCTGGGCCATTGCCTTTAAGTTTCCGCCCGAGGAAAAGCAGACCGTCCTGCGCGAGATTCGCATCCAGGTGGGTCGCACCGGTGTGCTCACGCCGGTCGCCGAGTTCGACCCGGTGACGGTTGCCGGCTCCACCATCGCGCGCGCCACGCTGCACAACATCGACGAGATTCGTCGCAAAAACGTGCGCGAGGGCGACACGATTATCGTGCACAAGGCGGGCGACGTGATTCCCGAGGTCGTGGGTCCGGTGCTCGACAAGCGCCCGGCCGATTCGGTCGACTGGCACATGCCCGAGGTCTGCCCCGTGTGCGGCAGCCCCGTGGTCCACGAGGATGGCGAGGTCGCTTACCGCTGCGTCTCCATCGATTGCCCTGCGCAGCTCAAGGAGCGCCTGCTCCACTGGGTGAGCCGCGGCTGCATGGACGTCGACGGCCTGGGCGACGAGATCGTCGACAAGATGATCGCTGCTGGCCTGATTCACGACGTCGCGGACTTCTACCAGCTCACGGTCGACGATATCGCCGGCCTGGACACGGGGCGTACCTATGCCAGCTCCAACAGCAAAAAGGGCGTCAAGAAGGGCGACCCCATCCCGGTAGGCCTCAAGACGGCTGAGAAAATCATCGCCGAGCTCAACAAGTCCAAGAGCCAGCCGCTCGGTCGCGTGCTGTTTGCCCTGGGTATCCGCCACGTGGGCAAGAGTGTGGGTGAGGTCATCGCCGAGCGATTCCTGTCGATTGACAAGCTCATCTTGGCGAGCGAAGAGGATATTGCCGAGTGCGAGGGCATCGGCCCCAAGATTGCGGCGAGCGTTAAGCAGTTCCTGGCCGTGCCCGAGAACCTTGCCGTGCTGGAACGTCTGCGTCAGGCGGGCCTTTCGCTCGAGGTCGACTTGGGCGCTGCGCACGCGCAAGCCGCAGCCGACGCTGGCGTGGCGGGCGAGCTCGCCGACGCACAGCCGCTTGCGGGTCTGACCTTCGTGCTCACCGGCACGCTCGTCAACCGCACGCGCGACGAGGCGGGCGCGGCGCTCAAGGTGCTCGGCGCCAAGGTTTCGGGCAGCGTGTCAAAGAAGACGAGCTATCTGGTCGCCGGCCCCAAAGCGGGCTCCAAGCTCACCAAGGCTGAGCAGCTGGGCGTACCCGTACTGGACGAGGATGCACTCGAGCAGATCTTGGCGACTGGTGAGGTGCCCCAGGCTTAGTACATCGATAACCAAATTAGAAAACCTCCCGGAAAGGTTGATACTTTCCGGGAGGTTTTTATTTGGGCGTGGTGGCGGGCAGCATGATCTGCGTCATGTAGGTTGCTGAGGGTGACCCTGCGGAGCGGTGTCGTTCCGGAGCGATAGAAGATTCATTCAAAGCAAAGGGGCCCCGCAGTGAGATCTCACAACGGGGCTGCCCCATTGTGATGAGTTTTATACACTTTAACATTAATATTAACGTGTATACTTAGCAGTGAAGATATATGTTGAGAGGAGCAGTTATGGTTACCGTCGCGTTTTCGGAACTGCGCCAAAACCTTACGCAGGTGGCCGAAAAGGTTGCCAATGAGGGCGAGGAGGTTGTGGTCTTCAAGCGGAGCAAGCCGTTGTTCAAGATCGTGCCGCTCGACTATGAAGGTCCAGTTACGGTGGAATATGACGCTGCCCAGGAGCGTGGGGGCGCAAAACCGACGTGCGGCACGGGCAAGCCCAAGCGCGACGTGGGTACGATGTGGCATCCCAAGATCACCTGGAAGGAGATCCGTGAGATGCTCGCGGAGAATGAGGACTACCAGGAGTATCTCGATATCGTGGCTAACATGCCAAAGGGAACGCCGCTCGATACGATGACGGTTGAAGATGAAAAGCGCGTCGCGAGGGAGCGCTACCTATGAGGACATTTCTCGATACCAATTTTCTGCTCGATTGCGTGCTGCCGGGCCGGCCGGAGCATGGGGCGGCGCAAACGACCAAGGGGCTCGTTGACGTGGGACTTATCGAGGGTGTTGTTTCGGCCTGCTCTCTCAAGGACGCGTACTACATTCTCACTAAACAGGCAGGCGAGGCGCGCGCCCGCGAGGTAGTGCGCGACTGTCTTAAGAGCTACTCGGTAGAGCCTCTCGACCAAGAAGCTTGTTTTACCTCCGCCTATTCCGATGAGCCGGACTTTGAGGACGGCTGTATCCGTGCGATGGCCGAGCGTGCCGGCGTGGACTTTATCATCACGCGTGACCGCGCCGCTTTTGTGCGCTCGACCATCAAGACCTTCTCGCCTGCAGAGTTCATCCGTGCGTTTCCGATTCCGGAGGAGTAAAACCGCCATATCGGGGATTGTCCTCGACATGGCGGTTCTCCTGTAGCTGACGCTCGTTAGTTGAGCTGCACTGCATGCCTGTCCGGGAGGTTCTTAATCGAGCACAGTAACGGGCACCGTGATCTGTGTCACGTAGGTTGTGGGGTCGTCGCTGATGATGTCGTCGATGAGGGCGATCTCGCGCGAGGGCCCGGCGGGTGCCAGGTTGTGTTCGTGCATATAGCCGAGTAGCTGCTCATAGCGCGAGCCCGCCTGCCCGTGCGTGCCGCGGAAGCTAATGGTCAAACAGCGTGCGGCGGGGCGTACCTCGACGTCGCCCAAGTACTCATCGGTGTCATCGAGCAGCAGGAAGACCTCGTCGTAGCCGTCAAAGTCACCGGCGTCAAGGCGCTCGGCGCTAATCCCAATGCCCAAGTTGCCCAGGAAGACAAAGGTCTCATGCTGGCCCTTCTGCAGTTGACGAATTTGCCACTCCAACGCATAGGCGTCGGTAGGGTTGACGCGTTCGCGCAACACGGCGCAGCGAAGCTCGGGCGCATCGATTGTGCAAATGGTATCGAGCTCGGTGTTCAAGGCATCATGCAGTAGAGCAAGCCGGTTATCGATCTTGCGCGACACGCGCTCCAACTCGCGGCGCTTGCGCTCGATGAGCTCCTGCTGCTGAGCCAGCTGCCGCTGCATGAGGTCTACATCGCGCGTGGTCACAAACTCACGGATCTGCGCTAGCGGCAGGTCGAGAACACGCAGGTGACTGATGGTGTTGAGGGTGGAGAGCTGCCGCGATCCGTAGTAGCGGTATCCACTCGCCGGATCGATGTGCGCCGGGTCCAGCAAGCCCATCTGCTCGTAATGGCGCAGCGTGCCCACGCTCAGGTTAAACAGGCGCGCCACCTCGCCAATACGGAGCAGGCCTTCGGTATGTTCGGTTGGCGAGTCGGTCATGGGACTGCTCCTTTCAATGGGCGGGGAAGGGGCGCCGAGGTCGTGCGGCGCGGCCGTCGTATGACACAAACGATCCGCTACGCTACCAACTTGTCAAAAGCTCCGCGCCGGTTAAGCACGGTAAACGCGACAACACAGATGACTGCCGACAAAATCGATCCGCACGGCGAAGCGATGCCCATGGGAAACAGCGTGTCGGAATAGGCGTTCGACAGCAGCCACGCGCCGGGTACGCGAATGAGCGCCACGGCCAGCACGTTGTGCGCAAAGCCGATGTAGCTCTTGCCGTATGCAGCGAAAAAGCCGCTAAAGCAAATGTGGATGCCGGCAAAGATTGCGTCGAAAATATAACTGTGCATATAGCCGGTACCGGCCGCGACCACCGCGGGGTCCTTGGCAAAAAAGCCGATAAACGCCGGCGCCACCAGCCACATCAGCATCGTGATCAGACAGCCGTACACCACCGAGATCGTCATGGCATCCTTGAGTACCTGACGCGCACGACCGCCCTTTCCTGCACCGGCGTTTTGCGCCGTGAGCGCGCTGACGGTGGCGCCCATGGAACTCGGAACAATGAACAAAAAGCTGATCATCTTCTCGACCAGGCCTACGGCGGCGGCGTCGACGAGCCCTCGGTGGTTGGCGATGACGGTGATAAACATAAACGCCACCTGGATGCAGCCGTCCTGTACAGCCACAGGCACGCCGATCTTAAGAATGCTGCCGAGCACCTCGGGCTGGGGGCGCAGGTCGCTGCGCTTAACGTGGATGTTCGTGCGGCGGCTCTTGAGCCACACGAGCGCGAGGGCAACGCTGGCCGTCTGGGCGGTCACTGTGCCGAGCGCCGCGCCCACGGGGCCGAGCCCCATGTGGCCGATAAATAGAAAGTCGAGCGCGATGTTGATGATGCATGCCACGCCAATCACGTACATAGGCGAGCGCGAATCGCCCAGCCCGCGAAAGATGGCCGAGAGAATGTTGTATGCGGCGATAAACGGAATGCCGACAAAGCAGATACGCAGGTAGGCGGCGGTGCCTTCGACCGCCTCGGGCGGCGTGCCAATGAGCGCCACAACCTGCGGGCAAAGTGCAAACAAGATGACGGCCAGTACTACCGAGACGCCCATAAACAGCGTGATGGTATTGCCGATGGCGGTCTCGGCGCGGTCGAAGCGGCGCGAGCCCACGGCGTGGCCGACGATGACCGTCGTTCCCATGGCCAGGCCCACGAGCGTCACGGTAATGATATAGAGCGTCTGCGCGCCATTGCCCACAGCGGTGATGCCGGCGGCGCCGCTAAACTGCCCCATCATATACAGGTCGGCCATGCCGTAGAGCATCTGCAAAAAGTACGAGAGCATATAGGGCAGGGCAAAGACCGCGATGGTCTTAAGGACATTGCCGCGTGTGAGGTCGTGTTCCATGAGCGGGGGCACTTTCTGACTGGGTTTGTTTATGTACCAGTGTAGTGAAAACCCTACAACGATTGTAGAGTCAAGGTTTGTGTTGGGTGCCGGGCGAAAAAGTCACGCGCACCATTATTCCGAGTGAATATGGACACACGTCACGAGAACTCGCCGCCGGCGTTAACCTTGCAGAAAACGATTTCGGAATACTTGACACCATTATTCGGCGCGCAATAATACGTGCGTTTGCGAACAACGTTTGATGGGGGTTGAACCTGCGTGCGCAATCTCAAAATACTGTTTTCTTATCTAGGGGCATACCGTCGCGATGCCATTCTCGGCGTGTTCTTTGTGTCGGTCGAGACGGTGCTCGAGCTGTTTATCCCGGTCATCATGGCCAACATCATCGATGTGGGCGTGCCTGCGGGTGATATCAACTACATGCTGCTGCAGGGCGCGTACATGTTGGTGTGCGCTGCGCTTTCGCTGGTACTGGGCTTGGGTTATGCACACACGTCCGCCCGCGTTGCCTCGGGCCTAGGCGCTAACCTGCGCGAGGCCGAGTACAAAAAGATTCAGACGCTCGCTTTTGGTAACCTGGACAACTACGACGCCAGCTCGCTCGTCACTCGCATGACCACGGACATCACCGTTATCCAAAATGCTGTGAGCAACGGCTTTCGCCCTATGGTGCGCGGCCCGGTGACGCTTATCGTCGGCCTTATCTACGCGCTGATGCTGTCGCGCCCGCTCGCCACCGTCTTTGCGATCATCTTGCCCGTGCTGGCAATCGTGCTGGGTGTCATCACCTATCGCGTCAGTCCGCTCTACCGCCAACTCCAGACCTCGATGGACCACCTTAACGGCGTGGTGCAAGAGGACCTTACCGCCGTGCGCGCCGTGAAGGCTTACGTGCGCGCCGAGCACGAGTGCGACAAGTTTGACACCGTCAATACCGAGCTCGCCGGCACGGCGACCAAGACCTTCGGCACCGCCGTGCTCAACCTGCCGGTGTTTCAGCTGTCGATGTACGTGGCTGCGCTCTCCATCCTGTGGATTGGCGGCCGCATGATTCTCGCCGGCAAGCTGGGCGTGGGCTCTCTCACGGGCTTTATGAGCTACGTGCTGCTGATCATGAACTCGCTCATGATGATTTCCAACGTGTTTTTGCTGCTCACGCGCGCTCTCACGAGTGTGGGCCGTATCGCAGGGGTGCTCGATGAGGAGCCCTTTATCGCCAACCCTGCGGGAGACCTCGCGACTGCGGCGCCAGCGGACGGCAGTGTCGAGTTTCGCGACGTTTCCTTTAAATACCGCGCGGATGCAGCCGAGGATGTGCTCGAGCATATCGACCTTCGCGTCGAGAGCGGCTCGACGGTGGGCATCCTCGGCGGCACGGGCTCGGGTAAGAGCTCGATTGTGCAGCTGATTGCGCGTCTGTACGACGCCACCGAGGGCGTCGTACTTGTGGGCGGACACGACGTGCGCGACTACGACCTGGTCGCCTTGCGCGACGCCGTGGGCATTGTGCTGCAAAAGAACGTGTTGTTCACGGGCACCGTGCGCGAGAACCTGCAGTGGGGCAATCCGCAGGCGTCGGACGATGAGCTCCTCGCGGCTTGCCGCGCAGCGTGCGTGGACGAGTTCCTTGATCGCATCGGCGGGCTGGACGGCGAGTTGGGCCAAGGCGGCGCCGGTGTCTCGGGTGGTCAGAAGCAACGTCTGTGCATCGCGCGCACGCTGCTCAAGCATCCGCGCGTGCTCATTTTTGATGACTCCACCAGCGCGGTCGATATGGCGACCGACGCTAAGATTCGCGAGCACATCGCTCGGATCCCCGATACGACCGTGCTCATCATCGCCCAGCGCATCGCGAGCGTTATGGATGCCGATCGCATTGTGGTGCTGGACGACGGTCGTGTCCACGGCGTGGGCACGCACGAGGAACTGCTAGCGGGCGACAACATCTACCAGGAGATTTACGCCTCGCAGATGGAGTTTGCGGGGAACGTAGACGCCGGCGACGGCAGCGACGATGGCTGCGCGAATAATCCGTTTTCCTCCGTCCCCAGCAGATTACCCTTGGAAGGGGGCGAGCGCCATGCCTAAGACCGCAGCCCAAGCGCGCCCGGCCGACCTCAAGCGCACTGTGCGCCGTTTGCTCTCTTACATGGGCCATGCCAAGTTCTCGCTGCTGGCGGTGGGTATGCTTGCCTCCGTCGCGGCCATCGCGAGCCTCGCCGGCACCTACATGGTGCGCCCCATCGTCAACGGCCTGGCCACGGGCGGTGAGGAGCTGCTCACCAAGCAGGTCATCGTAACGGCGATCATCTACGCCGCGGGCGTGCTCTCGGCCCTAGGCTACTCGCAGATCATGGTGCGCGCGGCCCAACGCGTGGTGTCCGACATCCGTCGCGACCTGTTCGCGCACATTCAGACGCTGCCGCTCAGCTATTTCGACAGTACGCGCTTGGGCGACATCATGAGCTTTTTCACCAACGACGTCGACACCGTCTCCGAGGCGCTCAACAACAGCTTTGCCAACGTGATTCAGGCGAGCATTCAGGTGATCGGCACCACGGCCATGCTCATCATCCTCAACTGGCAGCTCACGATTATCACGCTCGTGTGCGACGCGGCCATCGTGCTGTACGCGCGCTACTCGGGTATCCGCTCCAAGCGCTTTTTTGCCGCCCAGCAGGCATCGCTCGGCGACTTGGATGGATATGTCGAGGAGATGGTCTCGGGCCAAAAGGTCATCAAGGTCTTCAACCACGAGCAGGCCAACGTGGCAGGTTTTGACGCGCGCAACCAGGAGCTGCGCCGCACCGGTGGCGCCGCGCAGGCCTACGCCAACTCGATGGTGCCCATGACCGTGGTGATCGGCTACGTCAACTACGCCATCGTCGCCGTGGCGGGCGGCATGCTCTGCATCAAGGGACTTGCCGACGTGGGTGCACTCGCGAGCTACCTGGTCTTTGTGCGCCAGGCGGCCATGCCCATCAACCAGTTTACGCAGCTGGGCAACTTCTTACTCAACGCGCTGGCCGGTGCCGAGCGCCTGTTTGCCGCCATGGACCTTAAGCCCGAGGTGGACGAGGGCTGCGTGGAGCTGGTGCAGACGGGCGACGCCGCGTGGGCGTGGAAGATTCCCGAGGGCCAGGGTGTGGGCACGTATGGACATCTGCACGATGTGGCCGCCGTTGGTGAATCGGGTCGTGCGGTGGCAGCCGACGGTACCGAGCTTGTTACCGGTCTGGTCCCGCTCGCCGGCGACGTGCGCTTCCATGCCGTGGACTTTTCTTACGTGCCGGGCACCCGCGTGCTCACGGATCTCAACCTGTTCGCCAAGCCGGGGCAAAAGATCGCCTTTGTTGGCTCGACGGGCGCCGGAAAGACGACCATCACTAACCTCATCAACCGCTTCTATGAGGTCGATGACGGCGAGATTACGTACGACGGCATCGACGTCAAGCATATCGCCAAGGCCAGCTTGCGCGGGTCGCTCGGCATTGTGCTGCAGGATACGCACCTGTTTAGCGGCACCATTGCGCAGAACATCCGCTTTGGCAAGCTCGACGCGACCGACGAGGAGGTGCGTGCCGCCGCCGAGGCCGCCTGCGCCGACTCGTTTATCCGTCGCCTGCCGCAAGGCTACGACACACCGGTCACGGCCGATGGCGCCAACTTGTCTCAGGGCCAGCGCCAGCTGCTCGCCATCGCGCGCGTGGCCGTGGCCGACCCGCCGGTGCTTATCCTGGACGAGGCAACAAGCTCCATCGACACGCGCACCGAAAAGCTCATCGAGCGCGGCATGGACCGCATCATGCGCGGCCGCACCACATTTATGATTGCGCACCGCCTGTCCACCGTCCGCGACGCCGACGCCATCATGGTCCTCGAACATGGCCGCATCATCGAGCGCGGCACCCACGAGGAATTGCTCGCCCAGCGCGGCGAGTACTGGCAGCTAGCGCATGGCTTAAAAGAGCTGGATTAACCCGTCGGAGTGCGGCTTGCTCTGGCCCTCCGACCTCTCACCTCGCCCTAAACCGTCCCAATTATCGATGTTTTTCTCGATATTGAAGAAAAGCATCGATTTTTGGGACGGTTTTTCTGTCGCTCGTACGGGTGGAATGCTTTCTTGTACGTGGAAGTGTGCGAATCCGTGAGCAGGGGAATAAGGTTGGTTATCCGACCCATTGGAGAGCTCATGGACTTGCCGATCGTCCTGTCCCATAAGACTGCCTGGCTGTACCACAACGCGGCGCGCCCGTTAGAGCCGCTCTCACGGGCAAGCAGCCTATACGACGAAGGCTCATTTGCTGGCGAGGTGGAGCCGACTGCGAGCCTCCCCAAATTGGGGCTCGATGCCAAGGGATTGAGGATATCTGCAGCGGTCGAGATTGTCGCCGACTATCTGGTCTCACTTGGTATTCCTCAAGAGGAACTCGGCCGTATTGATACGCTGGTTAGCTTCGATTTTGAACGCTCTCGGCCGGCGGGTCTCCGACGCCATGTGTTTGGGGCGCCCATACCTTCGGATCATCTTATCGAGGTGGCAGAGGGTCTTCTGGTGGTTGATGAGGCCATATGCCTTGTCCAGGCGGGCTCGTGGATGAGCGAGCTCGAGCAGCTTGAGTACGGATTTGAAGTGTGTGCTCGGTATCACCTTAACCATCTGTCGAGCGATGATTATGTCGAGGCCTCGCAGCGATATGCCGTCGCCGACCTGCGTGCTTTTTGCGAGCAGAATCCTTCGCGTCGAGGCGTGAAACGCGCGGCCGCCGTGCTCAAGCGCGTGCACGATGGCGCGCGATCGCCCATGGAGACGGCCACCGCAATCATGGTCGTCGCGAAACGTTCCCAGGGAGGGCTGGGATATGCCAAGATCGAGCTCAACCATCGGGTCGATGTTCCCAACGAGTTCAAGTATCTCGCAAAGGCCGGGTATTTCGAGATCGACGTATATGCGCCTGCGAGCGGTACAGGGATTGAATACAACGGCTCGGACCATCTTGATAAACAGCGCAGCGCGTCGGATGCGGAGCGTATGGCCGTGCTGAGCGCGCTGGGCTTTAGGATGATCGTCCTCACCGGGACTCAGTTTGCCCACCAGCTGCAATTGCACCGGGCGATGAACGCTATCGCGCTCGCTATGGGCCTTAAGTGCGACCGAAGCGAAGCGTTCCAGAAACGTCAAAACGACCTGCGAGAATTCGTGATTCGACACTGGGACGGCGGCCTTTAGGGGCGTTTTGGTCCTTCTACGGGGTGCCGTGGGCAGGCAAGCCATCACAACATTCGACGTTTATCGCCAAAAACGGGAAAAGCATCGAATGTTGTGATGGTTTGTATGCTGAGGATGGGCTTGGGAAGCCGGTCTTGCTCGAAGCGACCTGTCCTGTCGTACGGGTGTCGGCATAATTCTCTCGTGGGGTATTATGTTTTCCGAAGAATAAAACGCCGCGTGAGGGGAGGGCCGCGTGGACGGGCACGTGCAACATGACGGCTTTGGCCGCGACATCAACTACCTGCGCATTGCCGTTACCGACAAGTGCAATTTCCGCTGCATCTATTGCATGCCGGCCGATGGCGTGGCGCCCCGTGCACACGACGAGCTGCTCAGTGCCGAGGAAATCGCCCGCTTTGTGCGCTTGGTGGCGGGGGAGGGCATTCGCCGCGTGCGCCTGACGGGCGGCGAGCCGCTGGTCAGCCGCCGTATCATTCCGCTCATTCGTGACATCCGCGCGATTCCGCAGATCGAGGACATCTCGCTCACCACCAACGGTGCCCTGCTGCCCAAGTTGGCGCCGCAGCTCAAAGACGCCGGTCTTAACCGCGTCAACATTTCGCTCGATACACTCGACCCTACGCTGTTTGGAAAAATCACGCGCCTGGGTCGGCTCGAGCAGACCATGGCTGGCATCGACGCGGCGCTGGCTTGGGGCTTTGAACCCGTTAAGGTCAACTGCGTTGTGGTGCGCCGACTCAACCAGGATGTGGCGGCCCTTGCACGGCTGACCGTCGACCGCCCCATCCACCTGCGCTTTATCGAATACATGCCCATTGGCGACGAACGTACGAGCTCACATTGTGCTGTAGACCCTCACGCGCCCGCGCTCAATCCCGAGCTGTGGGACGCGAGCGACACCGTGCCGAGTGACGAGTTGCGGGCGCGCATCAATGCCGGGGCAGCCGCGGCGGGGCTGGGCGAGCTCGAGCCGCTCGGCATCAACGACGCTCCTGCCGGCGCGGGCCCTGCGCGCTATTGGCACTTTCCTGGCGCGACGGGAACGGTCGGTTTCATTAGCGCCATGTCCAACCATTTTTGTGCGAATTGCAACCGTCTGCGCCTGACGGCCGATGGCAACGTGCGTCCGTGCCTGTTCAGTGATGCCGAGTATTCGGTGCGCGACGCCCTGCGCCGTGGTGATGATATGCAGGTACTTTCGATTTGGCGCGATGCCGTGGCCCACAAACCGCAGGAACACGCGATAATTGAGGGCACGCAACGATTTATGTCCCAAATCGGAGGATGATCATATGGCCAAGAGCAGGTACGCCGATGCCACCAAGGCCGCTCGCAGGGCCGCGATGTCTGCCCACAAAGGCACGGCTGCGGCGAATGCTGGTAACGCCGACGCGTCCGCACAGCCGACTGCCAGTGCTGCCACCGAGCCCGCCCGCGACGCCCGTCGCGACGAGCTGACGCACGTGGACGCCAGGGGTGAGGTGCGCATGGTCGACGTGTCAGACAAGGCCGAGACCCATCGCATTGCTATCGCCGAGGGCACCATCCTCATGCACCCCGAGACGCAGGCCATGGTGCTGCAGGACCGCGCCAAAAAGGGCGACGTGCTTGCCTGCGCGCGTGTGGCGGGCATCATGGCCATCAAGCGCACGAGTGACATCATCCCCATGTGCCATCCGTTGCTCATTACCAAGAGCAAGTGCGACATTGCGCCCATCGCTCCGGCGGGGACGCCGGCTGAGGACGTGCCCGAGGGCTGGGCACCGGCGCGCACGGACGGGCAGGTTGGCTTTCACGTACTGGTTACGGCGGGCGTGACGGGCAAGACGGGTATCGAGATGGAGGCCCTGACCGGAGCGAGCGCTGCATGCCTTACGATCTACGACATGTGCAAAGCCATCGATCGCGGCATGGAGATCGTCGACGTGCGCCTGTTGCACAAGGAGGGTGGCCGCTCGGGCGTGTGGAATCGTGCAGAGCGTCAGGCCGCTGCTGTTGAGGCCGTGGCCGCTGACGGTGCCGCACCCGCGAGCGCATCCGTCGCCGTCGCGCCCGCAGCTCCGGCACCGGCCGTCCCTGCGATCGCGTTTATCGGCTATCAAAACTCGGGCAAGACCACACTTGTCGAGAAGGTCATTGCCGAGCTCACTCGCCGCGGCCTGCGCGTGGGTTCGCTCAAGCATCATGGGCATCATGGCTTTGATATCGATGTGCCCGCTAAGGATACGTGGCGCCATCACCAGGCCGGATCCAAGCACGTGGGACTCATCTGCGCCACGCGCTGGGCGGAGTACGCCGATACGCGCGAGGAGGACGAGATGCCCGCGCGCGAGCTGCTGTCGCGCTACAACGATGTCGACGTGGTGATCATCGAGGGCTACAAGACCGAGGGCTTCGACAACATCGTGGTCGCGCGCTCCGGTGTCGACCGTCTGCGCGGCAAGAGCTCGCTCGACCTGGTCGACGGTCACACGCTGGCCCTTGCCTGCAACGAAGCCCTGGCACGTCAGGCCTTCGACGCCGGCTTTGCGACCCGAGCCATCAACATCAACGACGCCCGAGCCATCTGTGATCTTATCCAAGATCACCTTTAAGGGCCGGCTCGCTGCGCTGCCATAACCTGCCAAAAAGGGACAGGTTTGTTTTGGCAGGTTTTATCTGGGCAAACGTCATTTCCACCACAAAGGGGGCCAGGCACCTTTGTGGTGGTTTTGCTTTGGTAGATGGTTGGGACATGCCTTACAATCTACCAAGTAGTTCATACTGAGCGAAAAACGGAGAGAAGGGTCCTGATGCGTCCTTAATGTTTCATGCGGATAGATTGATTTGACAGACGGTGGCGAATACCCACCGCCCGTATTCGTATGAAACAAGGAGTCTCCATGCTCGCATCTCTTCTCTCAAAACCTCAACCTTCGCTGTCCATGCAGGCCAAGCGCCTGGTAGCGATGCGCTTTCTCATCTACACCGGGTTTCAGACCAGCTACTTTATCGGCGTCATCGGAACGCTTACCTATGCGGACGATGCCTCGGTCGTCGCGACATCGCTGGCCGTCCTGTTCATGAACGTTTTCGTGATCCTGGGATCCTTTGCGGGCGGCGCTGCGCTCGACGCATGGGGTCCGCGCCGCCATTTCTTGCTGAGCATCGTCGGCACGCTCGCAACTGGCACGGCAATCATCGCCTTTGGTAGCGCGACCGGCGTCGTCCTGCTCGGCGCGGTGTTTCTGGGCTTTACGATGGGATTCGCCCAGCCCATCGCCACATCCTATCCGGCTTACCTCACCGACGATCCTGTCGAGCTCAAAGACATCAACTCCGCCATCGCCATGTTTTCAAACGTGAGTATCATCGTTGGTCCCACGCTGGGCGGCTTTGTCGCGGCGGCTGCGTCGTCGCGTGCGGTGTTCGTGCTTATGATGCTCTTTACCGTGCTGGCGTTCGTCGTCGGTTGGGGCTTTAGGCCGCAGACCAGCCATGTCGCCGGGCATGCGGATGCCGATTCGACAGAGGAAGGGGAGCGTGCGGGACAAAGCTCCAACCCCAGCACGTCCGCCCGCGCCACCTTCGCAGCCAGCATCAAGACAGTCTTCACCAACAGCGTCCTCGCGCTACTTTTCTGCATTATTTTTCTCTCGAACTTTGGCTACGGAGCCTTCGATCCGCTCGAGTCGTTTTTCTATCGCGATGTCCTACGCGTCGGCGTTGAGTGGATGGGCTGGCTCTCGTCGGCTTCGGGCGTGGGCGCGGTGCTGGGTGCCGTGCTCGCGCTCCGCTTGCCGCCGCACCTGGTCAACCTTAAAACGCTGCTCGTGGCGCTTATGTCCGTGGGCCTGGGAAGCCTGCTCTATGTGGGGACGCCGTACGTGGGCGTGGCCCTCGTCGGCCAGATCGCCCTGGGCATAGCTTGGGGTGTCGTCAACCCGCTCCACAACACCATCGTGCAAACGACGGCTCCGCTCGAGCAGCTTGGCCGCGTCAATTCGGTCATGGGCTTTGGCAATATGTTCGCCGGCGTGGCCCCTCTGGCGGTTGCACCGTGGCTGGCGGCAAAATTTGGCGTACAACAGACACTCGTGGGGGCGGGCATGGCCGTGACGGCGGTTCCCGCTGCATTGCTGCTGTTTGGACGCAATCACTTGGATCGTGCCGTAAAGCGGTAAAAAACCATCACAACATTGGTCGCGCGCGCAGACGTGGTGTAAGAGTGTCCCGAGGTCCGTCGCTGCAAGTCCCGATGTTACTCCTTCTTGAGACCGCGCTTCTCGACTATCTCGTCCACTATCTCCCTGGCGCGCCGCCCGAGCGCGCGGCGCCT
>CABUEK010000006.1:0-108128 GCA_902490565.1 uncultured Collinsella sp.
AGCCCGTGGGAGGCCAGGGCGCCGCTGACCGGTGGACGGCACCGAGCCGTACGCTAGAACTGAGAAGGGGGAGGCCTCGCGGCCTCCCCCTTTTTTTGCGTTTAATAGAGAGTTGTAATACAAGAACTCGCCTTCGTTTAGCTTGTCTTACTGTTTGGCTGTATTTTGAGTCCTTCGTTTGTATTTGCGCGATAATAACTCCCATTGGCGTTAGGGAGGACTTGATGTTTACCGTTTTTGTCTTAGGCAATATTGCTTCGGGTAAATCGACTGCCTGCCGCTATCTCGAATCTCATGGCGCCATGCTTATCGATCTGGATGAGCTTGCCAAATCGCTGTATGTGCCAGGCTCCGATATCGTCAACGCCCTCGCGGAAGAATTCGGTTGGGACATTCTGGACGGGGAGGGCGGCATTCGCCGCAATGTCCTCGCTGCTCGAGCTTTCGCCTCTCCTGATACAGTTGCGCGGCTCAATGGCATCGTTCATCCGGTTCTCATCGAACAGCTGTCACTGAGGATTCTTGATCCGGTTTGCTGCACGGTTTCGTCCCCCCGTTATCCCTTTGCGGTTGTCGAGGTTTCTGCCCCGACTGGTTTTGAGGATGCTTTTGGCCTGGCTGATGAAATTCTGGTTATCAGCGCTCCTTTAGCAGTTCGTCGCGAGCGTGCCATTCATCGTGGTATGGAGTCCTCTGATTTTGATGCGCGCTCTGCATGCCAACCTGATGAGGCTTCGCTTTGTAATCTCGCTACGACGGTAATCGATAATGCGGCTGGCGATAACTCGCTCTATGAACAACTGGACGCATGGCTTGCGCGCCATGGCTTCGGGGATGTAGCGGATAAGGAGGAGGCCGATGCCTAAGACACGTTTCTTTACGTGGTATCGCTTGGCGCCACTTGCCGTTATGCTCGTCTTCGGTCTTATTTCGCTCGTCTACTCGTATGCCCCTGCCGTCTTCTTTAAGCCTTTGTATCCAATTGACTACGAGGCGTACGTAAAGCAATCGAGCATTTCGCACAATCTTGATCCGTATCTGGTGTGTGCTGTCATAAAGTCGGAATCGAATTGGGATTCCAAGGCTGAGTCGAATCAAGGCGCTCAGGGATTGATGCAGCTGATGCCCGAGACTGCCCAGGATATGATTGCTAAGGGTCTTGTCGATGGTAGCGAGTATTCAGCCGACAACCTTAACGATCCCGCTACGAACATCGAGTTTGGCTGTGCGTATCTTTCGTATCTTCTAACGTATTTTAACGGGTCGACTGACAGTGCCATTGCCGCCTATAACGCCGGCATGGGCAATGTCGACGGATGGGCGCAGCAGAGCACGTCGCTTCATAATGCAATCACTTTTCCCGAGACGCAGGCGTATCTGATTCGTGTCAATAATGCCTGGGTTCGCTACAAGACCCTCTATCCCGATCGGTTCGTATAGGACTATGCCTGCCGCCTGCGTATACTGCAGATATATGAGTTAGGAGTATCCATGGCGGAATTTGAAGTTGAGCGTGTTGGAGGAGAGCTTAAACGTTTTGGCGTTGAGGGCTCTGAGGTACCGTTTAAGGTCGTGTCTCCATACGAGCCCGCTGGCTCCCAGCCTAAGGCCATTGAGTCGCTTGTGCAGGGCGTGAGGGACGGAGATCGCTATCAGGTTTTGCTGGGCGTGACTGGTTCGGGCAAGACCTTCACGATGGCTAAGACTATTGAGGCCCTGGGGAAGCCGACGCTGGTTATGGCTCCCAATAAAACGCTTGCCGCTCAGCTTGCGAGCGAGCTCAAGGAATTCTTCCCTGACAACGCCGTGGTCTATTTTGTGTCGTACTACGATTACTATCAACCCGAAGCGTATGTGCCGCAAAGCGATACGTATATCGAGAAGGATTCCTCGATTAACGAAGAAGTTGAGATGCTGCGACATCAGGCGACCGCATCGCTGCTATCTCGACGCGATGTGATCGTCGTCGCATCGGTCTCGTGTATCTATGGCATTGGCTCTCCCGAGGACTATGCGGGCCTAGCTCCGAACGTCGACAAGAAGGTGCCGCTCGAGCGCGATGACTTTATCCATGCGCTTATCGATATCCAGTACGATCGCAATGACTATGATTTGGCACGTGGCACCTTCCGCGTGCGCGGCGATGTCGTCGACGTGTATCCACCCTATGCCGAGCATCCGTTGCGGTTTGAGTTCTTTGGCGACGAGGTTGAGCTGATTGCCGAGATCGACGAGGTCACCGGCGAGATGCTACGTGAGTACGAGGCCATTCCCGTGTGGCCGGCATCGCACTACGTGACTGAGAAGCCTAAGGTCAAAGCGGCTCTGAAATCAATCAGTGAAGAGTGCGAGAAGCGTGTGGCCGAGCTCAAGGCGACTGATAAGCTGCTCGAGGCGCAGCGTCTGCAGCAGCGCACCGACTATGATCTCGAGATGCTCGAGACCATGGGTTTCTGTAACGGTATCGAGAACTACTCGCGTCATCTGGACGGCCGAAAACCGGGCGAGCCGCCGTTTACCCTGATCGATTACTTTCCTAAGGATATGCTCTGCATCATCGACGAGAGCCATGTAACGGTGCCGCAGATCCGCGGCATGCACGAAGGCGACCGCTCGCGTAAGGTGACGCTGGTTGAGCATGGTTTTCGTCTGCCTTCGGCACTCGATAACCGCCCGCTTCGTTTCGATGAGTTTGAGGCGAGGATTCCCCAGTTCATCTACGTTTCGGCCACGCCGGGCGACTATGAGCTGCGGGTTAGCCAGAACGACGTTGAGCAGATTATTCGTCCGACCGGTCTGCTCGACCCCAAGATCGATGTGCGTCCGGTTCGTGGGCAGATTGACGATCTTGAGGACGAGATTCGCGAGCGCGTTGCCCGCAAGGAGCGCGTGCTGGTGACCACGCTCACCAAGCGCATGGCCGAGGACCTGACCGACCATCTGCTTGATGCCGGCATTAAGGTCAATTACATGCACTCCGATACAGCGACGATGGACCGCGTCGAGATCCTGCGAACGCTGCGCGAGGGAAAGATTGATGTTCTCGTTGGCATCAACCTGCTTCGCGAGGGTCTAGACCTTCCCGAGGTCTCGCTGGTGGCAATTCTCGACGCCGACAAGGAAGGCTTCTTGCGCAACCGCCGTTCGCTGATTCAGACGATTGGCCGTGCGGCCCGCAATGCCGACGGCGAGGTCATCATGTATGCAGACGTTGTGACCGATTCGATGAAAGAAGCCATCGAGGAGACACAGCGCCGTCGCGAGATTCAGATGGCATATAACGAAGAGCATGGCATTGTGCCCAAGACGGTCCGCAAGGCCATTAACGACATTTCGAGCTTTATTGCCGAGGCCGAAAAGACTGTGGGTTCGAAGGGGCGCTCGAGAGGCGATTCGCTGGGTCACGGTGCGTTCTATACACCCGACGAAAACGGCGAGGGCGCCGCGCCGGAGACGGCGGCACCCGAGCAGACGCTTGCCGAGCAGCTAGAAGGGCTACCGCATGACGAGCTCGTGCGGATCGTCGAGACCATGGAGGAAGACATGCGTAACGCTTCCGCCGCCATGGACTTTGAGGAGGCGGCGCGTCTGCGCGATGCCGTCGTTCAGATTCGGGCGATGCTTGAGGGCGCATCTGAGGACGAAACGATCGAGCGTTTGCGTTCGCAGGCTCGCAAGGGCTCTACCTTTGCTTCGGGCAGAAAACGCCAGGGTGCACGATTCAGGAAGTAGTGAACGGGCCCCGAGTTCCCTGTGGAGCTCGGGGCCCGTGTCGTTCGGACGCGAGAGTTCGTGCACTAGAGGTCTGCTATCAGCGCCTCAGCGCAACGGATGCCGTCGGTGGCGGCACTCATGATGCCGCCGGCATATCCGGCACCCTCGCCGCAAGGGTAAAGGCCCGGGTTCGACACGGCGTGGCATGTTCGATCGCGGATGACCGTAACCGGGGAGCTCGAACGCGTCTCCACGCCAGTGAGGACCGCATCGGGGCGGTCATAGCCACGCAGTTTCTTACCGAGCAGGGGAATTCCCAAACGGAGCGATTCGACGATATGCTGCGGGAGGGCATCGTCGATCGCCGTCCAGGTCACGCCAAGTGGATAGGTTGGTTTTACCTTTCCGGGCGCCGTGCTGGCGCGCCCCGCAAGGAAATCTCCGACGAGCTGTGCCGGCGCGTTCCAGTTGGAGCCACCCAGGCGATAGGCGGCTCGCTCGCAGACGCGCTGGAGCTCAATGCCTGCGAGCGGATCATCGCCGGGAAGATCGTCAGGTGTGACGTTAACGAGTAGGGCGGCATTTGCGTTGCGTCCGTTGCGAGCATTGAGGCTGGCGCCGTTGACGCACAGATGGCTCTGCTCGGAAGAAGCCGCGACAACCTGTCCGCCGGGGCACATACAAAACGAGAACACGCTGCGGCCGTTGGGGAGATGGGCGACAAGCTTATAGGGGGCTGCTCCGAGTGCCGGGTGTCCCGCCGAAGGGCCATATTGGGCACGGTCAATGTCGCGCTGTGGATGCTCGATGCGCACGCCCATGGCAAAGGTCTTTTGCGCGAGGGCAACGTCATGTTCTTTGAGAAGCTCGAATACGTCGCGGGCGGAATGGCCGCAGGCGAGAATGAGGTGCTTTGTGGCGATTGTCTCGCTTGTGGTTTCTTGGGGCGGTTGGACATCGACGCCGGTGATGGCGCCAGATCCATCGGTTTGAATATCGACGAGCTTTGTTCGATAGCGGACGGTTCCACCGAGCTGCTCGATGCGCTGAGAAATGTTGGTGACGACGGTGGGGAGGATGTCGGATCCAATGTGCGGCTTGGCGTCCCACAGGATGTCGCGAGGTGAGCCCGCTTCGACGAAGGTCTCAAGAATCAGTCGATGGGCAGGATTCTTGGTTCCCGTGTTGAGCTTGCCGTCCGAGAAGGTCCCTGCGCCGCCCAGGCCAAATTGGATATTGCTTTCGGGATCGAGGATACGCTCCTTAAGAAAGAGATCAATCGCTTGCGAGCGGCGAAGTGCGGGGTCGCCGCGCTCGATGAGCAGGGGTTTAAGGCCCGCTTCGGCAAGGGTCAGGGCGGCGAAGAGACCGGCGCAACCGGCGCCGACAACGACGGGACGCCCCTTGGGTGCATTCGGGACAGGGTTGGGGAATGAAGGAGCCTCGCCGTCTACCATGCGGATGCGCGAGCGGTCGCGCTCGGCGACGCGGTCGACCACCTCCTGCTCGAGTCGGGAGCTTGTCAGCTCGACTCGAAAGCTCAAAATAAAATGGACATCTCGCTTTTTACGGGCGTCGATTGACTTGCGATGGAGCTCAATGGCTTTAATCTGGGAATCCTCGCATCGCAGGGTTCGTTTGACGGCGCGTCTACCAATAGCAAGGCAGGCGGCTTCGTCGCCGGCCTCATCGAGTGACGCGTGGACTTGGGTGATTTCGATCATCGAGGTCTCCTTAGATGCAAGAAAGAGGCCGCCCGGTGTCCCAGACGGCCCGAATGCGTTTTGATTATAGACTGCGCGGCTATAGGCTGCTTGCAGCGCGAATACCCGAGATCCAAGCCCATGCAAGGTTGAAACCGCCGCAATCGGCATCGATGTCGAGCGCCTCGCCACAGATGTAAAGTGGGGCGTCTGCCGCGTTGCTCACGCAGAGGTTGGGAGCTGAGACGCTCTCGATGGGCACGCCGCCGCGCGTGACCTGGGCCGAACGCTCCTCTGTCGTTCCCTCGACGAGCATCTTAAAGTGCTTGAGGATTGAGACCAGATGGATGACGTCGTGCGACCCGGGGTGGCACTGTTCGAATGCGGTGCAGACAACGTGAGAGAGCTGCGGGGCGAGCATGCCGTCGAGCCAGCGGGGGTCGCGGGGTGAAAAGCTTCCGAGCAACGCAACTCGCTGGCTGAGCATATCGAGCAACTCGTCTTTGGAGAGGTCGGGGAAAACGTCGAGCAGAATCGTGTCGCCGCGCTGGACGCGACGGGAGAGGTTAAAGGCGGCAACGCCCGAGATGCCAAAGGTTCGGAAGAGCGCTTCTCCGTCTTCGCACCAGAGCTCCTCGTGATTGCGGGTGAGCGTCAAACGGGCGCGGACGCGCAGGCCATCCAGCGTCTTGAGCGCAGTCTGGTCGCCGAAGACCGATGCCGACACGGGGCAGAGGACGGGGCGCTGCGGTGTGAGGGAAAGATTGAACGTCTTCGCGATGTCGGCGGGGCTGCCGCCCGTAGCGATAATTACGGCCTTTGCCTGCAGCGTCTCGTTCTTGCGAGGGGTGTCGGCGAGCGCCTTCCGAAGTGAGCGGACCTCCGTTTTTCGGTCGTCGTGCTTTTTTGCCTTGAGTGCTCGCGCAGGACGGTCTATTTGGAGTGTCCAGCCCTCGGGGGCTTTGAATGCCGAGGCAACGTTTGCTCCACAGATCAAGGTGATACCCAGGTGATTGCAAGCGTTGAGAAGCGCATCGCGCACCGATTCGGCACGAAGGGAGCGCGGATACAGCCGGCCCTCCTCGGAGGTCGTCATGATGCCCAGCGAGGAGAAGAAACTGCCGAGTTCTTGCTCAGGCTGGCGACCCATGACGGATTCGACGAATGCGGGGCGGTTGTACCGCTGGAAATCAATTGATTCGTTGGAAAGGTTGCAGCGGCCGTTGCCGGTCGCAAGGAGTTTAAGGCCGCAGGCAACATCGCGCTCAACGATGCAGACGCTTTTGCCTGTGCGTGCGGCCGTAATGGCGGCGGCGAGACCCGAGGCCCCGCCGCCGATTACCAAGACGTCATAGGAGGCGTTTGTGTTCACTTAGGCCTCGGCGGTCTCGTGCGGGGCAATGGCCTCGACAGCGGAGACGGCTTGGGGCAGCATACCGTCGGGCAGTGCGGTCTCAACCTCGCCCTTGTCGCAAGCCTCGGCGAGTGCCGGATTGATGGGAAGCTGCCCTAGGATCTCGAGGTTGTAACGCTCGGCGACCTCGGGGAGCTTGCTCTTGCCAAAGACCTCGATCTTCTTGCCGCAATCGGGGCACTCGATATAGCTCATGTTTTCGACGATTCCCAGAATGGGGACGTTCATCTTCTCGGCCATGTTGACCGCCTTGGCGACGATCATCGAGACCAGATCCTGCGGGCTCGTGACGATGACGATGCCATCGACGGGCAGCGACTGGAAGACGGTGAGGGCGACGTCGCCCGTTCCCGGAGGCATGTCGACCATCAGGTAGTCGATGGGGCCCCATGAGGTTTCGCTCCAGAACTGCCTGATGGCACCCGCGATAACCGGACCGCGCCAGAGGACGGGGTCGGTTTCGTTTTGGAGCAGCAGGTTAGAGCTCATAATCTTGACGCCGTGCTCGGAGATTTCGGGCAGCATAAGGTTGCCGAGGGCGTGGACGTGACGTCCGCTCATGCCGAACATCTTAGGGATAGAGGGGCCGGTAATATCGGCATCGAGGACGCCGACCTTGTGACCGTGGCGGGAAAGCTCCGTGGCGATGGCGCCGGTGACGAATGACTTGCCGACGCCGCCCTTACCGGAAAGCACGGCGATAACGCGCTTGACTTCGGACAGCGTATTCTCCTCAAATTGCGACGGCGACGTTTGCCCGCCGGCTGCCTGTGCGTGCTCGCAACCCATGTTTGACTCCTTTGTATATGTTGGGGCCGGAGCCCCGCGGTGTGACACGAGCGTCATTGTACCCTCGTTTGCGAGCGGGAGTCATTCATGATGCGTGGCAGGCGATCGGCGGTATTCGAAAGTACGGACCGAGCGTGCGGTCTGCGGCGTCAGACAGCGCAAAAGGTCTGCGAATCTTGTATCACGAACATCTGTGCGCGTCGAGTGCGCTAAACTCATCGTCAGTGTGATTTGAAGTTGTAGGAGGCAAGGAGCTTCCATGTCTGATTCTTCTATCGTTATTCGCGGCGCGCGCGAGCATAACCTGCGCGATATCGATGTTTCCATTCCGCGTGACCAGCTCGTGGTCATAACCGGTCTTTCCGGATCGGGCAAGAGCTCACTGGCGTTCGATACCATCTATGCCGAGGGCCAGCGCCGTTATGTCGAGAGCCTTTCGAGCTATGCGCGTCAGTTTTTGGGCCAGATGGACAAGCCCGATCTGGACTCGATTGACGGCCTGTCGCCGGCTGTGTCGATCGATCAGAAGACGACGTCCAAAAACCCACGCTCGACGGTGGGCACCGTAACCGAGATTTACGACTATCTGCGTCTGCTGTTTGCTCGCGTGGGAACGCCGCACTGTCCTGAGTGCGGTCGTGTCATTGAGCGTCAGACGACCGATCAGGTCGCCGATAAGGTGCTGGCGGCGGGGGAGGGCCGTCGCGCGTTTGTGTTGGCGCCGGTGGTTCGTGGACGCAAGGGCGAATATGCCAAGCTGTTTGAGGACCTGCGTGCGGAGGGCTTTAGCCGTGTGCGCGTCGACGGCGAGGTGCGCTCGCTTGACGACCCTATCGACCTGGACAAGAAGTTCAAACACGACATTGAGGTCGTGGTCGACCGTATCGTGATTCGAGAGAACTCCCTGGGTCGCATTGCCGAGTCCGTTGAGCAGGCGACGGCACTGGCGCACGGTAACGTGAACGTGTATATGCTGCCCGACCGCGACGCTCCCGAGGGAACCGAGGGCGAGCTGCTGGAGTATTCGCTGGCACTGGCGTGCCCGGAACATGGGCATTCCATCGACGACCTGCAGCCGCGCGATTTCTCGTTCAACGCGCCCTATGGTGCATGTCCCGAGTGCGATGGCCTGGGCTTTAAAAAGACGGTCGATGCCGAGGCGCTGATTGAAGACCCCTCAAAGTCGATTGCCGATGGAGTCTTTGGCAGCCTGTTCGGCAATTCCAACTATTATCCGCAGATTTTTGCTGCGGTCTGCAAACACTTTAAGGTGAGTGCCGATACGCCATGGGAGGACCTGCCCCCGCGGGTGCGTCGTGCGTTTTTGGATGGCATGGGCGACACGAAGATTTCGGTCGACTATCAAAAGCTCGATGGGCGTCGCAGCCAGTGGGACACTAAGTTCTCGGGCGTGCGCAACATCCTGTACGAGCGCTACAGCGAGACGACGAACGAGAACACCAGGGCTCGCTTGGAGAAATACATTCGCGAAGAGCCATGCTCGAGCTGTCACGGTGCTCGCCTGCGTCCCGAGATGCTTGCCGTCACCGTGGGCGGCAAGTCCATTTACGATGTCTGCTGCCTGTCGTGTCGCGAGTCGCTCGAGTTTTTTGAGGGCCTGGAGCTTACCGAGCGTCAGCAGTTTATCGGCGGGCGCATCGTCAAGGAAATCCTGGAGCGCCTGCGTTTTCTGGTCGATGTCGGACTCGACTATCTGACGCTCGATCGCGCCTCGGCGACGCTTTCCGGCGGTGAGGCCCAGCGCATTCGCCTGGCAACGCAGATCGGCGCCGGCCTCATGGGCGTTCTGTACATTCTGGACGAGCCGTCGATCGGTCTCCACCAACGCGATAACGAGCGCCTGATCAAGACGCTCGAGCGCTTGCGCGATATCGGTAATACCGTTATCGTCGTCGAGCACGACGAAGATACAATTCGCGCTGCCGACTACGTGGTCGATATGGGTCCCGGTGCGGGCGTTAACGGCGGACACGTGGTCGCTGCAGGAACGCCTGCCGATATCATGGCGTGCCCCGATTCCATGACGGGTGCTTATTTGACCGGCAAGCGGATGATCCGCGTGCCCGAAGAGCGCCGCAAGCCCGGCCGCGGCTGTCTTAAGATTACGGGCGCTCGCGCTAACAACCTCAAAAACGTTACCGCCAAGATTGAGTTCGGTACGCTTACGGTCGTTACCGGTGTTTCGGGATCGGGCAAGAGCTCCCTGGTCACCGATACGATTGCGCCCGCGCTTACGAATGCCATCCATCGTTCGACGCGTCCCGTGGGGCCGTACAAGAAGATTGAGGGCATTGAGTGCATCGATAAGGTAATCGATATCGACCAGTCACCGATCGGTCGCACGCCGCGTTCGAACCCTGCGACCTATATTGGCCTGTGGGATGATCTGCGTGCGCTGTTTGCAAGCACGCCGGAGTCGAAGGCGCGCGGCTACTCGCCGGGACGTTTCTCCTTTAACGTAAGCGGCGGTCGCTGCGAGGCGTGCAAAGGCGATGGCCAGATCAAGATCGAGATGCACTTCCTTCCCGATATCTATGTCCCCTGTGAGGTATGTGGCGGCAAGCGTTATAACCGCGAGACACTCGAGGTTACCTACCGCGGCAAGACAATCTCGGACGTGCTCGACATGAGTGTCACCGAAGCACTGGCTTTCTTTGGGAATATCCCGCAGATTAAGCGCAAACTGCAGACCCTATATGACGTGGGTCTGGGCTACGTGAGCTTGGGCCAGCCGGCAACGACGCTTTCGGGTGGCGAGGCGCAGCGCGTGAAGCTCGCCAAGGAGCTTCATCGCCGTCAGACAGGCAAGACGTTCTACATTTTGGACGAGCCCACAACCGGCCTTCATTTTGAGGATGTTCGCCAGCTGCTCGACGTGTTGCAACGCCTGGTCGATGCGGGCAACACAGTTCTGGTGATCGAGCACAACCTTGATGTCATCAAGGTTGCCGACCGCCTGATCGATATGGGTCCCGAGGGCGGCAATGGCGGCGGAACCGTCGTGGTCTCAGGCACGCCGGAGCAAGTCGCGGCATGTTCGCAGAGCTACACGGGCAAGTTCTTGGCGCCGTTGCTCAAGCGCGACCGTGAGCGTCAGGCGCAGCTCGACGCGCAGTAAAGAGACGTTGTAGTACCGACGCGCCACCGATTCCTCCTGATTCGGTGGCGCTTCTGTGTGTCGAGATGGCATATGCGACGGAATTGGCCCTATACTTAATCCTTGCGTCGCTCTGCGAGGGAAAGGATGTGCCATGGCAAAGGCTGTTAAGACGCCAAAAACCAATGCGATGCGCGAGCTGGAAAGCGCCGGCATCTCCTATGTTCTCCATACGTACGAAGACGATGGCGACGAATCGTCGGGGCTGGGCGTCGCGATTTCCGAGCAGCTTGGCGAGGAGCCCGGTCAGGGATTTAAGACCCTGGTCTGCACGACGCCGTCCAACGACCATGTCGTGTGCTGCATTCCCGTTGCCGACGAGCTCGACCTCAAGGCCGCCGCGCGCGCCGCAGGCGAAAAGTCGCTGACCATGATGCATGTCAAAGATTTGCTTGCCGCGACGGGGTATGTCCGCGGCGGTTGCAGCCCGGTCGGTATGAAAAAACGCTTCCGGACGCTGATCGATGAGACATGCGTCCTTTGGGATACCATTTTTATCTCGGGTGGCAAGCGCGGCTATCAGCTTGAGCTTGCTCCAGATGACTTAGTTGCATTTTGCGGGGCGACGGTTGCCCCGATCACGAGAGAGGACTGAGCGATGCCGCAGGAAGAATCAAAGCGCGGAGCTCACTTTGCAAAAGGGTCGGCTCCTCAGGCGCCCGCGCCCGAGGCCACTTCGTTCGATAACGAGATTCGAAACGCTTGGTCCGCTGCCGCTGACCCGGGCGAGACGGCCGTGTACTTGCGTGCCGCCGGTGCCGGCACGGCGCTTCCCCGTACGGTTCTTTCTTCGGCTCGTCCCGATGAGACGGCTGTCTTTTTGGCCGCCGCTCAATCGAGCGCCAGCGTGAAGCCGATCGCCTCCGAGGCTCCTCGTGCGCCGCGTCCCGATGAGACGGCGGTGTTTTTGATGGCAGCCCAGGGAAAGAGCACACCGCAGAGCGCTCCTGCCGCTCGTTCCGCCAAGCCCGCGGCTCATGATGATGGCGAACCGCTTCTTTCGGATGACGAATGGTCGCCGCTTGGTTCGACCGATCCCGTCGAGGGCGTGGCCATCGACGGTGATGACGACTGGGACCCTCTGTCGTTTTCTGCCCGAACCGTCGCCGCCAAAGAAGTTGACACGGTGTTTGGCGACCATGCCATATTCGATGATGATGCCGTATCCGGAAACAACATGCCGAACAGCGATGACGTCGCACCTGCTGATGACGCCGTTTTGGTTGACGATCCCTTTGCGATGACCGGCTCCTTTGCCGTCGTGGACGATTTACTGCAACAAGATGAGGTTCATGAGGACTCTCAGGACGACGTAGACGATATGGGTTCGTCGGACTACTCCACGGTTGGTCGTTCTGCTGGCCTCATGACCGTGCTGACCATCGTGTCGCGCGTCACCGGGTTTATCCGCACGTGGGCCATGGCGGCCGCCATCGGCATGTCGCTGCTCTCGTCCTCCTATCAGGTTGCCAACAACCTGCCCAACATGCTCTACGAGCTCGTGATGGGCGGCATGCTCGTTACGGCGTTTTTGCCGGTGTATATGGGCGTGAGGCGCGAGCAGGGCCGCGAGGCATCGAACGAGTATGTCGGTAACTTGCTCGGTATTCTGCTTCTGCTGCTGGGCGGTATCTCGCTGCTGGGCACCGTGTTTGCTCCCGGCTTTATTTGGACGCAGTCGTTCCTTTCGGGCGATGGCGGCAGCATGGATATCGCTGCGTTCATGTTCCGCTTTTTTGCTATCCAAATTCTGTTTTATGGCTTGGGTTCGGTGTTCTCGGGCGTTCTCAACGCACACCGCGACTACTTCTGGTCGACGTTTGCCCCGGTTCTCAACAATGTCATCGTCATCGCCAGCTTTATGGGTTTTGCTCCCGTGTCTGCACAATTTGGCGGGCAGGCCGGTATTATCTTGATCGCAGCTGGTACGACCCTCGGCGTCTTTGTCCAGATGGCCTGCCAGATTCCCGCGCTTGGCAAGCATGGCGTGCATCCTCATATCCATATCGACTTTAAGGATCCCGCGCTGCGACAGACGATCGCGCTTGGTATTCCGACGCTGCTCGCCACGGTGTGCATGTTTGTCTCGACCTCTATTACCAATGCCGCCGCGTTGGTGGTGCAGCCCGAGACCGGCCCTTCCGTCATCGCATATGCGCGCCTGTGGTACACGCTGCCCTATGCGCTGATCGCCGCCTCGCTTTCGACGGCACTCTATACCGAACTCTCTCACGATGCGCAGGAGAAGGATTACGACAGCGTCCGCACGGGCATTTCGCGCGGTGTCGCCCAGATGCTCTTTTTCCTGATTCCGTTTGCGATGTACCTGATCGTCTTCGCCCGTCCGCTCAACATGATCTACTGCGCCGGCAAGTTCGATGAATCCGGTGTGGCGCTGGTGTCGGAGTTCCTTATCTATCTGGCACTTTCCCTGCCGCTCTACGGCGTGGTCGTGCTGATGCAGAAGAGCTTCTCGGCCCTGCTCGATATGAAACCTTATAGCCGCTATTGCTTGTACTCCGCTATCGGTCAGGCCGGTTCGGTGCTGCTGTTTGGCGTGGTGCTGGGCTACGGTATGCCGGCAATTGCGCTTTCGTACGTCGTTGACTACGTGGTCTTGGTCGGATGCTCACTGTGGTGGCTGCGCCGTCGTCTGCATGGCCTTCAGGTCAAGTCTATCTTGCATGGCGGTTTCTTCGGCCTGTTGTTCGGTGGCTTGGGCGCTGCCGCGGGCGCCGGCGTCATGTGGACACTTGAGCACTTTGTCGGAATGCTTGGCAGCTCGATCCTCATTACCCTGGGCTACGTTTGTGTTGCAGGCGTCGTCTCGCTCGCTGTGACTTTTGGCCTTGCCTTTGTCTTTAAGATGCCCGAGGTCTCGGCGCTGCTTCGTCGCAAGTAGGTGCGCGTGGCAGGTCACGATAACATCCCAACGCTTGCCGAACAGGTTTCGCGCGTTCCCACGCAACCCGGCTGCTACCTTTGGAAAGATGCCAAGGGCGATGTCATCTATGTGGGCAAGGCAAAAAACTTGCGTGCCCGCATGCGTCAATACGTGACGCTGCAGGACGAGCGTCAAAAGATTCCGCTCATGATGCAGCTGGTGGCGAGCTTCGACTATATCGTGGTGGAGACCGAGCACGAGGCATTGGTGCTCGAGCGCAATCTGATTGGCCAGTACCATCCGTACTTTAACGTCGATCTCAAAGACGATAAAAGCTATCCCTTTATCGCCATTACCAAGAGCGACTTGTTCCCGGCTATTAAATACACGCGAGAGCGTCATAAACCTGGAACGCGCTATTTTGGCCCCTATACCGATAGCCGTGCGGCGCGTGAGACCATCGATACGCTACGCAAGGTTATTCCTATTTGCTCGGCATCCTGTGCGGAATGGCGCCGCTGCCGCCGCATCGTCGAATCTCATAAGGGCGAAGAAGACATCGTCAATATGATTTGTGCGCAAAACGGGCGTCCCTGCTTTGACTACCATGTCGGGCGCGGGCCGGGCGCATGCGTCGGCGCGATTTCGCCTGCCGACTATGTCAAGAACGTCAAGCGCGTCGAACGTTTCTTGTCGGGGCATCGCAAGGATGTCGTCGACGAGCTTACGTTCGAGATGACGGAGGCAGCCGAGACGCTCGATTTTGAGCGTGCGGCGCGCGTCAAGCGTCGCCTGGAAGTCATTAGGGGCCTGGACGATCGCCAACAGGTCGTTTTTCCATCAAGCGTCGATATCGACGTCATCGGCTTCTATCGCGAAGAGACTATCTCTGCCGCCTGTGTCTTTGTCGTTCGCGAGGGCCGAACGGTTCGAACTTGTGAGTTCATCCTCGATAAAGGCCTGGATGTCGACGAGGAAGAGCTTCAATCGGGCTTTCTTAAGCGCTATTACGACGAGACGGCTGATATTCCAGCCGAGATCAATCTCTCTGTCGAGCTTGAGGATGCCGAAGCGTTGGGGGAGTGGCTTGCGGGCAAGCGCGAACGCTCTTGCCATCTCCATAGGCCGCAGCGCGGCGAAAAGCACCGCCTGCTCGATATGGCTTCCAAAAATGCGCGCCATGCCCTCATGCGCTACATGATGCGCACGGGGTATGCTGACGATCGCACCAATCAGGCGCTCTTGGAGCTCGAAAGCGCGCTGGCGCTGCCTGCGCCGCCGTTGCGCATCGAGTGCTTCGATATCTCGACGTTGCACGGCACCTTTACCGTCGCTTCGATGGTGGTATTTACCAACGGTCGTGCCGACAAGGGCCAGTATCGTCGCTTTAAAATTCAGGCTGAATTGGACGAGGCGAACGACTTCGTATCGATGTCCGAGGTTCTGGGGCGTCGCTATGCTCCCGAGCGCATGGCGGACGAGCGCTTTGGCTCGCGCCCCGATTTGCTCGTTGTCGATGGCGGCAAGCCGCAATTGACCGCTGCAATTAAGCAACTTGAGGCACTCGGCCTCGATATACCAGTTTGTGGCTTGGCAAAGGCCGATGAGGAGGTTTTCGTGCCGTGGGACGAGACTCCCGTCGTGCTGCCGACCGGCTCCGCATCGCTTTATCTGATCAAGCAGGTTCGCGATGAATCCCACCGATTTGCGATTACGTTCCACCGCGAGTTGCGCGATAAGGCTATGACGGTTTCGGTGCTTGACGACGTTCCGGGCGTGGGACCCACCAGAAAACGTGCCATTATGCGCCATTTTGGCTCGATGAAGCGTTTGCGCGCAGCAAGCGAGCAGGAGATTGCAGAAGTTCGAGGCGTTCCGGCCGATGTCGCCAAAGCGGTCCACGAGGCACTTGTTGCATGGAATGCCGAGCGCGCCCAGGCATCGGCCAGCCGATCCGAAAACTAAACGCGCTTCTAAACAACTGATATACATGATTGGCCAATTTTCAATCATTTGTTTCGCGGTGATTACCTGCCGATTTCGGGTTTTATTAACGCTAAAACGTTTGACTAGCCATGGTGAACAACACTGCTATCCTGCGGGTTGACGAAGACTGATATCTCACCTCGTCGATACATACTGTCTGTCGAATCATTTGTCAATGAATTCGGTGAACGGTAGTAAATACCGTTCAAGCGTATGTATGTATCGGTCGCCGAGCGCGGCACCTCAGTTGGGTTCGTCGGTAGGTAAGGTATATATCGTCCGCAAGTTGCGCGGGGGCAAGTCTAGGTGCTCCCGGGTAAGATTCTCTATTGATAGGAGAAGACATGGCCATCATCAACAAGGGTATGTCCAGGCGTTCGTTCCTCGGCCTCACCGGCAGCGTCGCTGCTGTCGCAGGGCTTGGTCTCACCGGCTGCGGTGGCAGCTCTAGCGACGAGGGTTCCGCTTCCGGTTCCACCGATTCCGCCAACCGTGGCGGCGGCGTGATCACCGCTGGTTCCGCTTACGCTCCGTCCAGCTTCGACCCCGCCAGCACCGGCTCTGCTGTGGGCCTGGGTGCTAACTGGCACGTCATCGAGGGCCTCTACGGCATCGATTACCACGACTACAGCACCTTCAACGAGCTCGCCACCGACGATCCCAAGTCCGTGGACGACACTACCTTCGAGGTCACCATCCGCAAGGGTGCCAAGTTCTCCGATGGTACCGAGGTCACCGCTGACGACGTCGTTGCCTCCTACACCGCTTGTGCCGCTTCTGCTACCTATGCTCCGTTCTTCCAGCCCTTCGAGTCCATCGAGGCCAAGGACGCCAGCACTGTAACGGTCAAGACCAAGGTCCCCAACTTCTCCCTGCTCAAGGATCGTCTGGCCATCATCCGTGTTACCCCGGCTACTCAGTCCGAGGAGGATCGCGCCAAGCAGCCGATCGGTTCCGGCCCCTGGATGTACGACTCTATCTCCGATACCGAGATCACCCTGGTTCCCAACCCCGAGTACAATGGTGAGTATGCTGCCGAGGATAAGAAGATCCAGTACAGCATCCTGACCGACCCCACCGCTCGCGTTACCGCCCAGCAGGAAGGCTCCACGCTCGTTATGGAGCTCGTCACCGCTGACGCCGTCGACCAGCTCGAGAGCGCTGGCTGCAAGATCGACAACGTCCAGGGCTTCGGCACCCGCTTCATCATGTTCAACGTCGCCAAGGAGCCTTGGAACAACGTCAAGGTCCGTCAGGCCGTCATGTACGCGCTCGACACCGAGAAGATGATCACCAACACCTTCGCCGGCCTTGCCACCGCTGCCAGCTGCTACCTGCCCAAGAGCTTCACCAACTATCATGAGGCTTCCACGGTGTACAAGACCGACGCCAAGAAGGCCAAGAAGCTCATCGAGGAGTCCGGCATCACCCCGGGTGCCATCACCCTGCGCACCACCGACAACGAGCAGATTAAGGGCATGGCCGCCCAGGTCAAGAACGACCTCGACGCTCTCGGCTTCGAGGTGACCATCCAGACCGATACCTCGCCGGCCACCTACGCTGCCATCGACGGCGGCGAGGCCTACGATATCCTTCTTGCCCCTGGCGATCCTTCCTGCTTCGGCGCTGACCCCGACCTGCTGCTCAACTGGTGGTACGGCGACAACGTCTGGATGCAGACCCGTTGCCCGTGGAAGGAGTCCGCTGAGTGGGCGAAGCTCCACGGTCTCATGGACGAGGCTCTTGCCGCCGAGGGCGACGAGCAGCAGAAGAAGTGGAACGAGTGCTTCGACATCATCGCCGACAACGCCGTTCTGTACCCCGTTGTCCACGTCAAGACCGTCTCCGCTTCCTGGGACGATCCGTCCACCGCGCCCAACGGCGAGGCCCTCGATGGCTTCAAGGGCATCGGCACGACGAGCATGTCCTTCAGGGGCGTCGCGACCGTCAAGGCCTAAGACTCGCTTGAGTCATATGTGGGGCGTCGGTCGTAAGGCAACGTCCTCATAGTTGAAACAAAGACCCGGGCGGCCTCGATGTCGCTCGGGTCTTGTAATGAGTATCCATACTCATATACCAGTTGGTCCTACCGACAAAAGAAAGGGGAGAGAACGTGAACAACTTTCTACGTTTGATTGGAAGGCGTCTCGTGGCGCTGCCGATCATGGCATTGGGCGTCACCGTCCTGGTGTTCTTCCTTATGTCGTTCTCCAAGACCGACCCCGCCTATACGGCGTTGGGTGACGGTGCCTCGCCCGAGGCGGTTGCCGAGTACCATGAGAAGTATGGTCTGGACGACCCCTGGCCCGTGCGCTACGTGCGCTACATGGGCGATTTGATCCATGGTGACATGGGCACCTATGGTGCTGCTCGCAACTCCGTTGCCAAGCGCATCTCCACGGCCCTGCCCGTCACGATGCAGCTGACCTTTATCGGTCTTGCCATCGGCGCGGTCGTCTCGTTTTTGCTCGGCGTCATCGCGGCACTGTATCGCGATAAATGGCCGGACCAAGTGATCCGCGTCTTCTCCATCGCCGGCTTGGCAACCCCGTCGTTCTGGCTTGCCGTTCTGTTGATTCTGCTGTTCTCTTCCTACCTTAAGGTGCTCCCGGCGTCCGGTGCTCTGCCTCACTTCACCACCAACCCGGCTGGCTATCTGGGACGTATGATCATGCCCGCTATCGCTCTGGCATTCCCGCTGACGGGCCAGATGACTCGTATCGTGCGTACGGCCATGGTCGAGGAGCTCGATAAGGACTATGTCCGTATGGCCCGTGGCGCCGGCGTTCCCGAGAAGGTCGTCGTCGGCATCAACGTTTTGCGCAACGCACTGATCACCCCGGTCACCACCCTCGGTCTTAAGATCGGTTACCTTATGGGCGGCGCCGTCGTCATCGAGGTCATCTTCAACCTCCCCGGCATGGGTACTGCGATTCTGCAGGGCGTTCAGGGCAACGAGGCGAACCTGGTTCAGGGCGTCGTCATCGTCGTTGCTCTTGCCTTCATCATCATCAACATCGTGGTTGACATGCTCTACCTGCTCATCAACCCGCGCATCAGGACGGTGTAGATTATGGTAAAGATTCGAGAGAAGCAAACCGAGCAGCTCGAGAAAGCTGCCTCCAAGGGGCTCAAGCTCGGTGGCTGGAAGAAGATGACGCTGTCTTCTAAGATTGCCGCCGTCGTGCTGGTGCTGGTCGCCTTGACCGCGATTCTGGCGCCCCTTCTTGCCCCCTATAGCCCGGTCGAGATCTTTACGGCTCGCCAGGCTCCCGGCAATGGATTTATCTTCGGTACCGACGATAAGGGCCGCGACATTCTGTCGCGTATGCTCTACGGTGGCCGTTACTCGCTGATCATCGGCTTTGGCGCCACTGCCATGGCTCTGGTCTGCGGCTCGGTCGTGGGCGCCCTCGCGGCGGTTTCGCGCAAGTCCGTTTCCGAGGCGATCATGCGCATCCTGGACATCATCATGTCCATCCCGGGCATTGCCCTCGCTGCCGTCTTCGTCTCCATCCTGGGCAATTCCGTGCCGTCGATCATCTTCGCCATCGGCTTTATGTACACTCCGCAGATTGCCCGTATCGTGCGCGCCAACATCGTGTCCGAGTACGGCGAGGACTATGTCCGCGCGGTCATCGTTTCCGGCGCCAAGGCTCCGTGGATTTTGATCAAGCACGTCCTGCGCAACTGCATCGCCCCGATCATGGTTTTCACCGTTACCCTGGTCGCCGACGCCATCATCTTCGAGGCCTCGCTGACCTTCATCGGCGCTGGTATCCAGGAGCCCACCGCTACCTGGGGCAACATCCTCGCCGACGCTCGCGGTGGCGTGCTCGCTGGCCGTTGGTGGCAGGCGCTGTTCCCGGGCCTGGCCATCATGATCACCTGCCTGGCACTCAACATCCTCTCCGAGGGCATTACCGACGCCATGGCCGCTGCTCCCTCCGCCGCCCTGGATCCGACCGACTCCTCCAAGCGCCGCGAGGCCGACCTGCTGGTCTCCGACCCCGTTCGCGCCTACAAGGAGCAGGCTCAGTCCCTGTCCGCCCGTCTTGGCGCCCTGCGTGATGTCGAACTCAAGCGTAACGACCGCCATGTGCCCGATGAGTCCGTTGAGCCGATCCTTTCGGTCCGCGATTTCTGCATCCAGTTTGAGCACCACGGTGACATCAACGTCGTCGACCACGTTAACTTTGACGTCCGTCCCGGCCAGACCATGGGCCTGGTAGGCGAGTCCGGCTGCGGTAAGTCCATCACCACGCTGGCCATCATGGGCCTGACCGACGATGACGAGCATCTTTCCGGTGAGGTTCTCTGGGAGGGCCGCGACCTGCTCAAGATGAGCAAGAAGGAGTGGTTCGGCCTGCGCGGTACCGATATCGCCATGGTCTATCAGGACGCCCTGTCCTCGCTCAACCCCTCCATGCTCATTTCCGCCCAGATGAAGCAGCTCACCAAGCGTGGCGGCACCCGTAGCGCCGAGGAGCTCCTGGAGCTCGTGGGCCTCGACCCCAAGCGTACGCTCGAGAGCTATCCGCATGAGCTTTCCGGTGGTCAGCGTCAGCGCGTTCTGATCGCTATGGCCCTTACCCGCGACCCCAAGCTGGTCATCTGCGACGAGCCCACGACCGCTCTGGACGTTACCGTCCAGAAGCAGGTCATCAAGCTGCTTAACGACCTTCAGGCCAAGCTCGGCTTTGCCATGATCTTCGTTTCGCATGACCTGGCGCTGGTCGCCGAGGTTGCCCATAACATCACGGTTATGTACGCCGGTCAGGTTATCGAGCAGGCGCCCACCAAGGAGCTGCTCACCAACCCGATTCACGAGTACACCCGCGGCCTTCTGGGTTCCGTCCTGTCCATCGAGAGCGGTTCGGGCCGCCTGCACCAGGTGCCCGGCGCCGTTCCGAGCCCGCGCGATTTCCCCAAGGGCGATCGCTTCGCGCCCCGCTCGAGCCATCCGCGCATTGGCCTGGACACCCGTCCGGTCTTCAAGCGCGTGCCCGGCACCGAGCACTTCTATTCCGAGCTCCCCGATGAGGTGCTCAAGGCAAATGGTTTGACCCCTCACGCGGAGGTGATGTAGATGAGCGAGACCGCAGTCAACGGCGTCGAGCCGATCATCTTCCTTGATGACGTCCACGTCACCTTTAGGACCCGTACCGGCTCGATTCTGCACCCCAACCTGGTTCACGCCGTCCAGGGTGTAACGATTAAGCTCATGCCCGGACAGACCATCGGCATCGTCGGCGAGTCCGGTTGCGGAAAGTCCACCACCGCTAACGTCATGTGCGGCCTGCAGGCCCCCACGAGCGGCAAGGTCTACTTTAAGGGCAAGGACGTTACCAAGCGTACCGCCGAGGACCGTCGCCACATGGGCCGCGTCATCTCGGTCGTGTTCCAGAACCCGGCCACGGCGCTCAACCCCCGCATGGTCGTTCGCGAGCAACTGCTCGACCCCATGCGCGTCCACAACTTGGGTACCGAGGCCGAGCAGGAGAAGCGCGTCAAGGAGCTCTTGGAGCTCACCGGTCTGCCCAGCTCCGCCGCGGAGGTTCTTCCCGGCCAGCTTTCGGGCGGCCAGCGACAGCGCGTCGCAATTGCCCGTGCCCTGTCGCTGAACCCCGATGCCATCATCGCCGACGAGCCCACCTCGGCTCTGGACGTTTCGGTCCGCGCGCAGATTCTGAACCTGCTGACCGACCTTAAGAAGGAGCTCGGCCTGGCCATGGTGTTCATCAGCCATGACATCCAGACGGTCCGCTATATCTCTGACGACATCATCGTTATGAATGGCGGCAAGATCGTCGAGCAGGGCGAGGCCAAGCAGGTCTTCCAGCACCCTCAGGACCCCTACACCAAGATGCTGCTCGGCGCTGCGCCGTCGCTGCTGCATCCCAAGCTCGGCGAGTAGCCTCGCTTTCCCTCCCGTGCGCCCGGTTCCCTTGCCGGGCGCACCTCCGTTGCGATTTCGAAAGGTTGGGTTCACGAGCCATGCCAAGTGCTCAGGAGCTACAACAGCAATTTGGTGAATATCGAGGCGCTATGCCCCGTCCATCGGATTTCGATCTCTTTTGGAAGGACCGCATGGCCGAGGCCGACGCTGTCGAGCTCGACTACGAGATCGAGGCGGCTTCGGTTGCGGATTCCGCGACCTGTCGGTTTTTCGACCTCTGGTATACCGGCATGTGTGGCGCCCGCCTGCATGCCAAGTATCTCAAGCCGGTTTCGGACGATCCCGTGCCGCTGGTGTTACAGTTCCACGGCTATCCGGGTGCAAGCCGCAGCTGGTTCGAGCAGGCGTCGTTTGCGGGCATGGGCATGGCACTCATCGCCCTCGACTGCCCCGGCCAGGGTGGCCCCTCCGAGGATATTGGTGGATTTGAAGGCACAACGGTCGCGGGCCATATTGTCGCCGGTATCGATGGCGACCCGGCCAACCTCTACTATGTCCGCTTGCACCAGGATATCCGCATCCTGTGCCGTATTGTTCGCGAGCTCGAGGGCATCGATCTTGCCCGCGTATTTGTGAACGGCGCATCGCAGGGCGGCGGTTTGGGCATTGCGACCTGCGCGCTTAACAGCGAGCTTATCAATCGCGCCGCCATCCTCTATCCCTTCCTGTCGGATTTCCGCCTGGTCTGGGATTTGGATGCCGACGACATTGCCTACGAGGGCCTGCGTTATTGGTCGCGTTGGTTTGACGAGGACTCGACTCGTATTGAGGAGGCCTATGCCAAGCTGGCGTACTTCGATTCCAAGAACTTTGCCCCCATGGTCAAATGCCCCGTGCTGTTTGGCACGGGCACAGCCGATATCGTCTGTCCGCCGGCGACGCAGTTTGCGGTCTACAACAACCTGGCCTGCGAGAAGCGACACGAGTTCTTTGAGGGCTTTGGCCACGAGGAGATTCAGGACTTTGACGACATGATCATTCCGTTTTTCTGCGAAGGAGGGGAGGCTCATGTCTAAGTGCGAGAGCAATGTTGACGAGCTGATAGTCCCCGGGCTCGTGGGAATTCCTGGAACGGTTTCGTCAAGGCTCGCAGAATATCGGGGCTGGCGCGGTGACGTCCAAGCAGATGTTTCTGATTTGGAGGCATGCGCTTCGAATCTTGAGATTCAAGGCCTGGCCATTACGGCGATTGACTTTGCTAACCCCTGCGCCCGTTACTCGGAGGTCTCCTTTGAGCTCGGTGACGATACGATTCACGCTCGTTTGATTGAGCCTGTCGGTCGTGCCCGAGTATCTGAACGCGTGCCGCTGTGCCTGATGTTCCACGACATCGATCGGCCTGTGCGCGGTTGGCATCACATGACGAGATTTGCCGCCATGGGATATGCCGTGCTTGCACTGGATGACGATGTTGCTGGTGCGGACGACCTGCAGCGGGGAATTGCTTCGCCCGCTTTTGTCGAGCGCGTCCGTTGGGGCTGCGCGTTGGCGAAGGTCGCGCGCAATCTTGATGGCATGGACCCCGACCGCATCTTTGCATGGGGCGAGGGCCTTGGCGGCGGAGTCGCGCTGGCGGTTTCTGCTCTGGACGAGCAGGGTCTTGCCTGCACGGCGGTTGCCAATCCAATTCCCGGTGGCCTCGAGGCGCTGTCGTCTCGGGTGCGCGGATCGGTGCTCATGGGCACATCGCTTATGGACGCCGTGAGCGATCCCAAGGGTCAGTTTGCCGTATTCAACGGTCTTGAGTGTGACCGAAGGCATATCATTTATGCCAAATACGCTCACGAGCGCATCAATGCGTTCGAAAACGAAGTCGTCGACTTCTCTAACCAAACGTTCTACCCGTGTTCTTTGGCCTAGACGGCCTGGACACTGCCAACAAGAGTGGGTGGCATAGGGCCGCCCGCCAGACAACTAAGGAGATTCTTGTGGCAACTCAGAAATTCACCGGCGTTATCCCTCCCGTCGTTGTTCCCGATACCGAAGACCACCAGCTTGATGTTGCCTCCTTTGAGCGCAGCATCAACCGCATGATCGATGCCGGCGTCGATGGCCTGTTCTTCCTGGGCTCCTCGGGCGAGGTCGTCTTCTCCACCGACGAGCGCCGTCGCCAGATTGTCGCCGAGGCCGTGCGCATCGTCGACCACCGCGTTCCCGTTCTGGTCGGCATCATCGATACCGAGACCGAGCGCATGATCGAGCATGGTAAGGTCGCTCAGGAGCTGGGCGCCGATGCGCTCGTCGCCACCTGCCCGTTCTATGCCCTGCAGGGCATGACCGAGGTCGAGGAGCACTTCCGCATCCTGCACGAGGAGCTCGACCTGCCCATCTTCGCCTACGACATCCCCGTGTGCGTCCACACCAAGCTCCCCTGGAAGCTCCTTGCCAAGCTCGGCGCCGAGGGCGTCCTGGCCGGCGTCAAGGATTCCTCGGGTGATGACATCTCGTTCCGCTACCTCGTTCAGGAGAACGAGAAGAACGGCCATCCGATGAGCATCCTTACCGGCCACGAGGTCGTCGTTGACGGTGCCTATCTCGGTGGCGCCGACGGCTCCGTTCCGGGTCTCGCCAACGTTGAGCCCGAGGGCTACGTGCGCCAGTGGAAGGCCGCTCAGGCCGGCGACTGGGCTACCGTCAAGGCCGAGCAGGATCGCCTCAACGAGATCTCCCACATTTGGGATGTCACCTCGGGCGTCCAGGGCTATGCCGGTGGTGTCGGCGCCTTCAAGACCGCTATGAACCTCATGGGCATCTTCGACAGCCCGACCATGCCGCGCCCGGTGAAGGCCATGACCGGCGAGAACGTCGAGGCGATTAAGAAGGTCCTCCAGGACAACGGTCTCCTTTAAAGCTTTCCCAGGCACCCGATCTTGGGGCTCAAGTGGTCGGGCGTGACCCATTAGGTCAACGCCCGACCACTTTCACCCCAACCTCGGGCACCTGGGAAACCTTTACCAAGTTGCGGCGATAACACCGCCTTCATTTCCTGTAGTTGTTTTGTCTCCGAAGGAGAGCGACATGGAGAACAAGTACGTTTGCTCCGTCGATATCGGCGGCACCAAGATTGCGACTGCCATTATGGAGTATCCGGCTGATGGCAGCGTGCCCCATCCGGTCTTTGAAGCTGAGGTTCCCACCGAGGCCCAGGAGGGCGGCGAGGCCGTCTTCCAACGTATCGAGGCGTCCATCAAGGCTGCTCTTGAGGCGAATCCCGATGTCGAGGTCCTCGGTGTCGGTATCGGTGCCGCAGGCGTCGTCGATCCCAAGACGGGCGCCATCGCGTATGCCAACGAGATTATGCCCGGCTGGTCCGGCGTTCAGTTGGGGCCGCGTCTGCGCGAGGACCTTGGTCTTCCCGTTGCCGTTGTGGGCGACGTGCAGGCTCATGCTCTGGGCGAGGCCCACTGGGGCGTCGGCAAGGGCAAGTTCTCCGTCTTGTGCCTGGGCATCGGCACGGGCATCGGCGGCGCATATGTCGAGAACGGCCGCGTGATGCAGGGCTTCCATGGTGCTGCCGGCCATATGGGTCACATCGAGTGCTCGGCTGCCGCCGGCATTCCCTGCGCCTGCGGGCGTTCCGGCCATCTTGAGTCGGTTGCTTCGGGCACTTCCATTGGTCGTATGTACGATGAGCGCTTTGGCCGTGTCGACCCCAGCCGTCCTTCGGTCGGTCGCGATGTGAACGACCTGTGCCGTGCTGGCGACGAAAAGGCGACCGAGGTCATCTATGACGCCGGCTTTGCGCTGGGCGCCAGCTTGGGCTCGCTTGCCAACATCTTGGATCCCGAGGTCATCGTGCTTTCGGGAGGTGTGATTCACCAGGGTCCCGATTGGCGCTCGCAGACGTGGAAGGACTCGGTGCACGAGGGCTATGCCAGCCAGGCGCTCGACCCGCTTCAGGACACGCCGATTCTCATCGGTTCTCTGGAGGGCGACGCGCCGCTTATCGGTGCCGCCGAACACCTTCTTGCGTCGTTGAAGTAAACATAACTACCAAGTGCGCCTTCTGAGGTGCCGCAGATTGACGTGAAAGAGGAGCGAAGCGTACTTCGGTACGCGAGCGACGGTTTGAACGTCAAGGTGCGGTGTCTCAGAAGGCTGTTTTGAGAAAGGTTGAGTCGAACATGACCGTTGATCCTTTGATTCAATCCCTGAAGGGCAAGCTCGTCGTGAGCGTTCAGGCGTATATGGGCGAGCCGCTTCGTACGCCCGAGACCATGGCTCAAATGTCTCGCGCTTGCGAGCTCGGCGGCGCCGCCGCCATTCGCTGCCAGGGCCTTGCCGACATCGCCGCCATTAAGGGCCGCTGTGAGGTTCCTGTTATCGGCCTGTGGAAGGATGGGCACGAGGGCGTTTACATCACGCCGACGCTGCGCCACGCTCGCGCCTGCGTTGCTGCGGGTGCCGATATCGTGGCGATTGACGCCACCGATCGTCCGCGTCCCGATGGCAAGTCGGTCGAGGATACCTTCCGCCCACTGCACGAGGAGGGTGTGCTCCTGATGGCGGATTGTGCCACCATCGAGGACATTCGCCGTGCGGTTGATATGGGCTTTGACCTGGTATCCACTACGCTTTCTCACGGTGTTGCCGCCATCGACTGCACCATGGCCGATGGTCCCGACCTGCCGCTCCTGCGTCAGGCGACCGAGGAATTCCCCGGCCTTCCCATCATTTGCGAGGGTCGCGTACATACGCCCGAAGAGGCTCGCGCTGCAATCGACGCCGGCGCGTGGGCCGTTGTCGTCGGCACCGCCATTACGCACCCTACGAGTATTACAAGTTGGTTCAAGGCTGCGCTTGAGGCGTAAGACGGGCCTCGTATCCGCTTGGGGCGGTATACTCAATAAAGGCAATTGATCGCGCGGGATCCGCTGGCCGGGTCCCGCGCTTATTTTAGGAGGCACACATGCAAAAGGGAGATGCCATGGATGCGGCGGAGCGCTCGGAGCGTATCCCCGATATCGTTATCATCACCGGAATGTCCGGCTCGGGCCGAACGCAAGCCATGCATGTGTTTGAGGACATGGGCTATTTTTGTATCGACAACCTGCCCCCACGCCTGATTGCCCAGCTTGCTGAGCTCGTTGGCATCAATACGGGCGTGGGCAGGCACCTTGCCGTTACCTGCGACCTACGTAGCCAGGGCTTGTTCGATGAACTGCTCGATGCTGTCGCCGCACTGGAAGAACGCGAGATGAGCTGCGACATTGTGTTTCTCGAGGCATCTGACGAGGTGCTGATTCGCCGGTATAGCGAAAATCGTCGCCGCCATCCCATTGCAAAGCCGGGGGAGACCACGGCCGACGCTATTCAGCGTGAACGTCTGCAGCTGCAGGGCGTTCGTGATCGAGCCGATATGATTATCGACACGAGCCGCTTGCGCACTTCTGCCTTGCGCAACAAGCTGCGCATGGCTTTTTCCGAGCTGTCCGACCAGCAGCTTATGGATGTCCACGTGTTCTCGTTTGGTTTTAAGCACGGCATGCCCGTCGAGGCGGACATCATGATCGATGTTCGCTTCTTGCCCAATCCTTTCTACGATCCCGAGATGCGCACCATGACCGGTCTCGATAAGAAGGTCTCCGATTTTGTCTTGGACCACCCCAAGACCCAGGAGTTTTGGAAGGCCTGGACACAGTTGCTCGATACGGTCATGCCGGGTTATATCGCAGAGGGCAAGCCGCAGCTTTCCATTGCCATCGGCTGCACGGGCGGACAGCACCGTAGCGTCGCCATTGCCGAGGCCACGGCCCGCTACCTGGAGGGTGCTCAGTATCATGTGAGCATCTCCCATCGTGATCTGTCGCGTGCCAACACGAAGGCATAGGTTTACATGTCGTTTACCGCTGAGGTGCGTGACGAGCTTGCGCGCTGCGAACCAGAATGCGAATACTGCGATTTGTCGACGCTTGCTGCGCTCACGCGTGTGAGCGGCACGCTTTCGTTGGCGGGCTCGGGACGGTACCGCTTGACGGTCGCGACCGAGACGGGTGCTGTGGCGCGCACGATGATTGCGCTGACGCATCGCATTCTTAAGCTCAAGACCGAATTCACGGTTCGTAAGTCGGTCCTGCACAAGGTGCGAAACTACCTCATCACCTTGCCCGATCAGCCCGATTTGGATAAGGCTCTGGTGCTGCTGGGCATTCTCGACCGTAGGGGAGGGCTCGTCGCGGGTGTGCCGCGCCACATCGTTGCCCGTCCTTGCTGTAGGCTCGCCTATATTCGCGGTGCGCTGATTGCCGGAGGCTTTGTTGCCGACCCGCGTGGCGATTTTCATTTGGAGATCGCGGTTCAGGGCGAGGAGTATGCAAAGGGACTTTGCGATCTTCTGGAGCAGATTGGAGTTCACGCCCGCGTCAATGCGCGTCGCGGCTCGTATGCCGTGTACATCAAGAGTGCCGAGGAGATTAAACGTCTGTTACAGCTGATTGGCGCCAAGCGCAGCGTTGCCGAGATTGAAGAGGCCCGCGCAGTCAAGCTGGTGAAGAACGACGTGAATCGTCGCGTGAACGCAGAGCTTGCCAACCAGACCAGAAGTGCCGGTGCCGCCCAACATCAGCTTGCGCTCATCGACGAGCTTGATCGGCGCGGTTTGCGTGAAACGCTGCCGGACGCTCTGGCAGTCTTTTGTGACTTACGCGAGCGTTACCCCGATCTCTCGCTGCGAGATTTGGGGGAAATGGCCGACCCTCCTTTGTCGAAGTCGGCCTTGTATCACCGCGTTTTGCGCCTTGAAAAGCTCATTGAAGCAAGCAGGTAGTTTAACGCAATAGCTTTTATGGTGGTTGAACTGCTGTTTTATACGTTAAAGCGTTTTAACGCAAATTTGATTTTCAATTTCGAGCATTCTCGTGAAATTCAAGTCAAAAAAAAGGTATATTAGGCGAGTGGTTAGTTTGTGGGCCTCAACGGCGGGCGCTGTAGCTTGCGGGGGCCTTACGAAAGGAGACACAATGGCAGTAAAGGTTGCTATTAACGGCTTCGGTCGCATCGGTCGTCTGGCCTTCCGTCAGATGTTCGGTCATGAGGGCTCCGAGATCGTCGCTATCAACGACCTCACCTCTCCCGATATGCTCGCTTACCTGCTGAAGTACGACTCCACGCAGGGCAACTATGCTCGCGATCACGAGGTCGTCGCTGGCGAGGATTCCATCACCGTTGACGGCAAGGAGATCAAGATCTACAAGGAGGCCGACGCCAACAACCTGCCTTGGGGCGACCTCGACGTCGACGTCGTTCTCGAGTGCACCGGCTTCTACACCAGCAAGGCTAAGGCTCAGGCCCACATCAACGCTGGCGCCAAGAAGGTCGTCATTTCCGCTCCGGCCGGCAGCGATCTGCCCACCATCGTGTACAACGTCAACCATGAGACGCTGACCGCTGAGGACAACATCATCTCCGCTGCTTCCTGCACCACCAACTGCCTCGCCCCGATGGCCAAGGGTCTGAACGACTTCGCTCCCATCGTGTCCGGCATCATGACCACCATTCACGCCTGGACTGGCGATCAGATGCCGCTCGACGGCCCGCAGCGCAAGGGCAACAAGCGTCGTAGCCGCGCCTGCGCCGTCAACATCGTCCCCAACACCACCGGTGCTGCCAAGGCTATCGGCCTGGTTCTGCCCGAGCTCAACGGTAAGCTCATCGGTGCCGCCCAGCGCGTCCCGACGCCGACCGGCTCCATCACCAACCTCTACGCTGTCGTTGACAAGAAGGTCACCGTCGACGAGGTCAACGCCGCTATGAAGGCCTACGCTGCCACCATCTCCGAGACCTTCGGTTACAACGAGGACGACATCGTCTCCACCGACATCATCGGCGAGACCCACGGCTCCATCTTCGACGCCACTCAGACCATGTGCTCTGACCTCGGCAACGGCCAGACCCTCGTTCAGGTCACCTCTTGGTACGACAACGAGAACTCCTACACCTCTCAGATGGTCCGCACCATCAAGTACTTCGAGAAGTTCGTTGCTTAATTTAGCTTTTAGCGAATAGCTCGTTGAGCGTCTAAAGAAGGGCGCGGCCTCATAGGGCTTACACCCTAGGGTCGCGCCCTTTTTATAAGAAATCGTCTGCCGTAATGGGAGGCAGACACGTACGAAAGGTAGAAGCAAACATGGCCTTTACCAAGAAGACCGTCCGCGACATCGATGTCGACGGCAAGCGCGTTCTCGTCCGCGTTGACTTCAACGTGCCTATCAAGGATGGCGTCGTTGGCGACACCACCCGCATCAAGGCTGCCCTGCCCACCATCAACTACCTCGTTGAGCACAACGCTCGCGTCATCCTCATGAGCCACCTCGGCCGTCCCGAGGGCACCGGCTTCCAGCCCGAGCTCTCCCTCGAGCCCGTCGCCAAGAAACTCGCCGAGCTCTCTGGCCTTGACGTTGCTTTTGTTGCCGACACGTATGGTGAGAAGGCCGCCGAGGCCGTTGCCGCCGTCGAGCCGGGCAAGGTCCTCGTTCTCGAGAACGTCCGTTTCGACAAGCGTGAGAAGAAGAACGATCCCGAGATCGCCAAGAAGCTCGCTTCCTATGGTGACGTCTTCGTTCTCGATGCCTTCGGCACCGCCCACCGCGCCCAGGGTTCCGTCGTGGGCCCCGCCGCTTACCTGCCTGCCGTCGCTGGCTTCCTGCTCGAGAAGGAGGTCGACACGCTGACCGGCATCTTCGCCGAGCCCGAGCGCCCCTTCGTCGCTATCGTCGGCGGTTCCAAGGTTTCCTCCAAGATCGGCGTTCTCGATCACCTCATCGACTCCGCTGACACCCTGATCATCGGTGGCGGCATGGCCTACACCTTCTTCCTGGCTCAGGGCCTGTCCGTCGGTCAGTCCCTCAAGGAAGAGGACTGGGTCGAGCGCGCCGGCGAGATGCTCAAGAAGGCCGAGGAGAAGGGCGTCAAGATCCTGCTCCCCATCGACAACCGCGTTGCTGATCACTTTGGTGAGGACGCTGTCCCCGAGGTTGTCGCTTCCGACGCTATCCCCGACGACCGTGAGGGTATGGACATCGGCCCCAAGACCGAGGAGCTCTACGCCGAGGCTGTCAAGGGTGCCAAGACTGTGTTCTGGAATGGCCCCATGGGCGTCTTCGAGTTCGATAACTTCGCTCACGGCACCCAGGCTATCGCCGAGGCTGTCGCCGAGGCCGACTGCACCTCGATCATCGGTGGTGGCGACTCTGTCGCAGCCGTCAACAAGTTCAACCTGGCCGACAAGATGAGCTGGATCTCTACCGGTGGTGGCGCTTCCATGGAGCTCGTCGAGGGTAAGGTCCTGCCCGGAGTGGAGGCGCTTCTCGATGCCTAATCGCACCCTTCTTATCGCTGGTAACTGGAAGATGAACAACGACGTCGCCGAGGCCGCCAAGCTCGCCGACGAGCTGGCTCAGGCTCTGCCCGAGGTTCCGGCTGGCGTCGAGGTGCTCGTCTGCCCTCCGACCATCGACATCACCACGGTTCATGACCGTATTCAGGCTGCCCCCATCGCCCTCGGTGCACAGAACGTGTACTGGGAGGCCAAGGGTGCCTTCACCGGTGAGTCTTCTTGCGACATGCTCAAGTCCGCTGGCTGCACCTACTGCATCATCGGTCACTCCGAGCGTCGTGATTACTTCCACGAGACCGACGAGGATCAGAACAAGAAGGCCAAGGCCCTCGTTGCCGCCGGTCTTGTTCCTGTCTTCTGCTGCGGCGAGTCCCTTGAGGTCCGCGAGGCCGGCACCTATGTCGAGCACGTCGTGAACCAGGTCAAGGCTGGTCTCGAGGGTCTCGAGATCACTTGCCCCAAGCAGGTCGTCGTCGCCTACGAGCCCATCTGGGCCATCGGCACCGGCAAGACCGCTACCGCCGAGGACGCTCAGGAGGTCTGCGGCGCTATCCGTGAGACCCTCAAGGAGATGTTCGGTGAGGAGCTCGCCGACGGCATCCGTGTCCTGTACGGTGGCTCCGCTAAGCCCGGCAACATTGCCGAGCTCGTCGCCAAGCCCGACGTTGACGGCGCCCTCGTGGGCGGCGCTTCGCTCAAGGCTGCCGACTTCGCCTCTATGGTCGTCAAGGCAGGCGAGTAGGACATATGGCACAGCGTCATCTTCCTGCACTCCTGATCATCATGGATGGTTGCGGCCTGGCTCCGGCCGATGGCGAGAACGCCGTCGCCGCTGCCAAGACGCCCTTCCTCGATAGCCTGTACGAGAAGTACCCCCACACCACGCTCGGCGCTTCGGGCGAGGACGTGGGTCTTCCCGATGGCCAGATGGGCAACTCCGAGGTGGGTCACCTCAACATCGGTGCCGGTCGCATCGTGTTCCAGGAGCTTTCGCGCATCAACAATGCCATCAAGGACGGCTCCATCGCCAAGAACGAGGTCTTCGTCAAGGCTATGGACGACGTCAAGGCTGACGGCAAGACTCTCCACCTCATGGGCCTTATGAGCCCTGGCGGTGTTCATTCTCATATGAGCCACGTCGAGGCTCTGGTCAAGATGGCTGCCGAGCACGGTGTCAAGACCGTTCGCGTCCACGCCTTCATGGATGGTCGCGACGTTGACCCGCAGTCCGGTGCCGGTTACATGAGTGAGTTCTGCGCCTTCCTGGCTAAGATCTCCGAGGAGACCGGTTGCGACGCTCGCGTTGCCACCGTCTCGGGCCGTTATTGGGCCATGGACCGCGACAACCGTTGGGAGCGCATCCAGCGCGCCTACGACGTCATGGTCAACGCATCCGATGCCGATACCGACCCTGTTGCCGGTATCAAGGCCTACTACGAGAAGGATCCGCGCGGCGACGAGTTCGTCGAGCCCTTCGCTGCCCACAACGAGGGCATCCACGAGGGCGACGCGGCCATCTTCTTCAACTTCCGTCCCGACCGCGCTCGTCAGATGACTCGCGTGTTCACGGACAAGGAGTTCGACGGCTTTGAGCGCGAGCAGATCAAGCTTTCGCACTTTGTGACGATGACCGAGTACGACCCGACGTTTGACGTCGAGGTCGCCTTCCCCAAGACGTTCCCCGAGAACGTTCTGGCCGACGTTATCGCCGCCAATGGCCTGAAGCAGCTGCACACCGCCGAGACCGAGAAGTACGCCCACGTGACGTTCTTCCTCAACGGCGGCATCGAGGAGCCCAAGGAGGGCGAGGAGCGCGTGCTCGTCGCTTCTCCCAAGGTCGCTACCTACGACCTGCAACCTGAGATGAGCGCTCCCGAGGTTACCGAGAAGCTTGTCGCCGCCATCAACGAGGATCGCGCTGATTTCTACATCGTGAACTTCGCAAACTGCGACATGGTTGGTCACACCGGTGTCTTCGACGCTGCCGTTAAGGCCGTCGAGGCTGTTGACGATGCCCTGTCCAAGGTTGTCCCAGCGATTCTCGCTAAGGGCGGCTTTGCGCTGATTACCGCCGATCACGGCAACGCCGATCACATGTTTGACGTTGCTTCCGACGGTTCCAAGCATCCGTTCACGGCTCACACCACCAACCGCGTGCCGTTCATCATCGTTGATGAGAAGGCACAGCTCACCGGTATCGAGGACGGCCGTCTTTCCGATATCGCTCCGACCATGCTCACCATGGCTGGTATTGAGCCTTCCGCCGAGATGACGGGTCGCGTACTCGCCACCGAGGCCTAATAGAAAACAAATACCGTTTTCTAGTAAGGGGGTTGTCCACAACCGGACAACCCTCTTTTTTGCGCTATTTCTACCTCGTCACCAAATGGCTGATGGGGGAGTGCTGGGGGTTGTGGTACAGTACAGGAGTTTGAATTGTTCTATTAAGGAGCTTATCTATGGGTCCGTTCCAGATTCTTCTGTTTGTCGTTTGGGCTGTCTCTGCCGTGGCGCTGACGATTCTCGTCCTGATGCATTCCGGTAAGGGCACCGGCGTTTCGGATATGATCGCCAGCTCGCTGTATAACTCCAGCTCTGCCACGGGCGTCATGGAGCAGAACCTCGATCGCCTGACGGTAATTATGGCCGTCGTTTTTGCCGTGTGTGTCGTCCTGTGCATGTTCTTCTTCCCGCAGGGTATCGTCGGCTACTAAGCACGAGCCGTATAAATACTTGAAAAGGGTTCCGCAAGTGCGGGACCCTTTTTGTTTACATATTTGTAACAGAGTCAAAATATCCTCACATACTTCGCCCAACTAAAGAAATTCTCGACCGTTAACCGGAATTAGCCCCAAATCGTGTATAAAATGCGCTACTGTATTGCAAAACGTTGGTCCGTTGTGCATAACCAGCCATAGCAGCGGGCGGCGTTTTGATGGTTCGGATCGGATTGTTTCGACATGTGTCCGACTGAACATTTCTTTGTCCTATCTCATAAGGAGGATGGCATGGCTGATTCTATGTTCCACCAGCCCGTTATGGGTCGTCGCGCCTTTGTTGGCGGCACCCTTGCTGCGAGCTCCATGGCTTTTCTTGCCGCATGCGGCAAGAAGGGTGGCGACGCTTCCGGTTCTGAGTCCGGTTCGACGCTGAACTTCTACATCAACAACCCGGTCTGCATCGACCCCTACAATGTCCAGGAGGACCAGGGCACTCAGGTCGAGTACCAGCTCTTTGACGCTCTGACCTCTTATGACGCCGAGAAGGGCGAGATCGTTCCGCTGGCTTGCGAGTCCTTTGAGGCCAACGACGACGCCACCGAGTTTACCTTCAAGATCAAGAAGGCCAAGTTCCACAACGGTGACGACGTTACCTCCAAGTCCTTCAAGCTCGGTTGGGAGCGTCTGGTCAACACCAAGTCGGCCATCGCTACCGAGTATGGCCCTTCCGAGGTCTCCTATCACCTTTCCATGGTCGAGGGCTATGACGATCTGCTTGCCGGTAACGCTACCGAGCTCAGCGGTGTTACCTGCCCCGACGATGAGACCCTCGTCGTCAAGCTGTCTTCCGCTTACGCCGACTTCCCCTTCGTCGCCTCTCACCCGGCTCTGGCCCCGGTTCCCGAGTGCGCCGAGTCCGATGCCAAGAGCTTCTATCTTGCACCGGTCGGTAACGGCCCGTTCATGATGGACGGCAAGTGGGAGGATGGCCAGGAGATCAACCTCAAGAAGTTCGACGATTACTATGGCGACAAGGCCAAGATCGATGGCATCCACTTCCAGGTCATCAAGGACATGGAGACTGCTTACAAGGAGTTCCAGGCCGGTAACCTCGATGTCTGCGACGTTCCCGTCGCTCAGATCGATGCCGCCAAGAAGGATCGCGGCGTGTCCAAGGACGGCTACACCATGGGTGACGGCGAGCGCATGCTGCTCGGCGCCGAGCCTTCCACGTACTATCTGACCTGCAACACCACGGCCGAGCCGTTCAACAACGCCGACCTGCGCAGGGGCATCTCCCTGGCCATCAACCGTGAGGCCATCTGCAAGACCATCTATAAGGGTACCCGTACCCCTGCCGACGGCATTGTTCCTCCGGGCATCGATGGCTACAAGGAGGGCGCATGGGAGTTCTGCGCCTACGATGTCGACAAGGCTAACGAGTACCTCGACAAGGTTGCTCCCGCTGGCGCTAACGGGGATCGTGGCATTAGCGTGACCCTTTCCTACAACCAGGACGGCGGTCACAAGGAGATCATGGAGTCCATCATCGGCGACCTCGCCAAGGTTGGCGTTACCGCTGTCTCCGATACCCCTGAGTGGTCTGCCCTGCTCGAGCAGTATCAGAACTTTAACTATCAGTTCGGTCGTCTGGGTTGGATTGCCGACTACCCGATCATGGACAACTTCCTGTATCCGCTGTTCCACTCCGACTCCCTCGGTGGCGATAACCGCTCCGGTTACAACAACCCCGAGTTCGACGCCAAGGTCGACGAGGCTCGTACTATTGTTGACGACGAGGAGCGCGTCGCTAAGATGCAGGAGGCCGACGCAATGGTCGCTGCCGACTGCCCGGTCATCCCGATTATGTTCTACACGCACACCATCGTCGGCTCCGATCGCATCAAGCACCTCTATGTCGATCCGCAGAAGCATGCCGAGCTGGGTACCGCTGAGCTCGCCTAAGAGTTTGCAGCTTCCGTGAGGGTCAAGTATTTACGTAGACCTCATGGGAAACATACAGTTCTCCCTAACCTGGGGTAAACTGGCTGATGGTAATTTTGGGATGCCGGTCTGGCGATCGGCATCCCATTTAGGTTAATCCCTAGATAGGGGAGTGGTATGGGTAAGTACATCGTTAAACGTGTGCTTCAGTTCATCCCGGTGTTTTTGGGCGTTACGCTGATTCTGTTCGCCCTCCAGAATATCGTGCCGGGAGATCCGATCAAGCTGATCGGTGGAGACAAGGCTCTGTCCCCCGAGGTGGAGCTTCAGCTTCGCGTCCGCTATCACCTGGTCCAGTCGGACGAGGACGGCAACGCGATCCTTGACGAGAACGGCGACCCCGTTCAAACGTCGCTCGTGGACCGTTACTTGTATTACATGAACGGCCTGCTTCATGGCGATCTGGGCAATTCGTATCAGCGCAAGCTGCCGGTTACGGAAATCTTTGCCCAGAAGTATCCGTATACGGTCAAACTTGCCGCGTGCGCCATCGTGCTCGAGGCAATCATGGGTATCGGTGCGGGTATCATTTCGGCGGTTAAGCGTTATTCCTTCTGGGATATTTTGGTAACGCTCACCACGTCGATTCTCGTTGCCGTCCCGGCTTTCTGGCTCGGTATGTTGCTGCAGCTGTTCTTTGGCGTCATTCTCAAGGACGCCACGGGCGGTGCATTCTCCATGCCGATTTCGGGTGCCGGCGGTTCCAGCTCTCAGTATCAGGATTGGATGCACTATGTGCTTCCGACCATTACGCTGGCTTCGGTTTCGACCGCTTATGCCGCCCGCATTATGCGCTCGCAGCTGCTTGACGTCATGAACCAGGATTACATCCGTACGGCAAAGGCGAAGGGTCTCTCCAATCGCGCGATCATCGTCAAGCATGCGCTTAAGAATGCACTCATCCCCGTCGTTACCTATATTGGTGTCGACTTTGGTGGCATGCTTTCGGGCGCCATCCTGACCGAGACGGTCTTTAACTGGCCCGGTATCGGCTATGAGGTCTATCGCGCCATTAGCATGCGTGACTGGCCCATCGTTATGGGCGGCGTTACGCTCATCGTCGTCGTCGTTATGGTGATCAACCTGCTCGTCGACATTAGCTATGCATTCCTCGACCCGCGCATCCGCCTTGGCGGTCCGTCGGATAAGGCCTAAGGGAGGTACGTCTCATGCAGGAAACTGATTCTCAGTCTCAGGAGCAGGCTACCGCCACCAAGGCCGCATCTGCTCCCGCCAAGTCCCGCACGCTGTGGGGCGACGCTTTTAAGCGTCTTCGTAAGAACAAGCTCGCCGTTATCGGTGTTTGCTGGATCATCATCGTCGTTGTGGTTGCCCTGACCGCAGATCTGTGGGCTAAGCCCTGGCTCGGTTCGCCGACGGCTTCCGACTCGACCACCATGGCTCAGACGTCGCTGCTGGCTCCGTGTGCCGAGCACCCGTTTGGCACCGACGCCCTAGGTCGTGACATTCTCGTCCGCGTTATCTACGGTGCACGTGTTTCGCTGTCCGTCGGCATTATGGCCACCGCGATCTCCACGCTGATCGGTCTGGTCATGGGTGCTCTGGCGGGTTTCTACGGCGGCATCTGGGATACGATCATCATGCGCTGTGCGGACATTTTCCTGGCGTTCCCGTACGTGCTGTTCGTTGTCGCCATGATCGCCGTTATCGGCCGTGGCCTTCAGAACGTCTTTATCGCCATCGGTATTCTCGGCTGGCCTTCGATTGCGCGCGTCTTCCGCTCTGCAATCTTGACGGTCAAGGAAAACGACTATGTTGACGCTGCGCGCGCGATGGGTGCATCCGATGCTCGTATCGTCGTGCGTCACATCTTCCCGAACTCCGTCGCCTCTATCGTGGTCTACGCAACCATGAACATTGGTGGCGCCATTCTGACCGAGTCCGCTCTGTCCTTCCTCGGCATGGGCGTTATTCCGCCTACGCCTTCGTGGGGCTCCATGATTCAGGACGGTCAGCAGTATCTTCTGACCGCTCCCTGGATGATGATCATGCCCGGTCTGGCAATTCTCTCGACGGTGCTCGCCTTCACCCTGCTGGGTGACGGTCTGCGCGACGCCCTCGACGTCAAGATGAAGGACGCATAAGGATGAAGAAGAACAAGAACTATGTGGACCTGAAGGACCAGCCGGTTCCCGAGGGCCAGCATCTGCTCGAGGTCGATGACCTTAAGATGTATTTCCATACCGAGGATGGCGTCGTTCGCGCTGTCGACGGTGTGTCCTACACGCTCGATCGCGGCGAGACCCTTGGCGTCGTCGGTGAGTCCGGCTCCGGTAAGTCCGTGACCGCCATGACCATCATGGGCCTCATCTCGATGCCTCCGGGAAAGATCGAGGGCGGTGACGTTCGCTATCGCGGCCGCTCCATCCTCGAAATGACCGAGGAAGAGATGCAGCACATTCGCGGCAACGATATCGCGATGATCTTCCAGGATCCTATGACCTCCTTGAACCCGGTCTATAAGATCGGCAGGCAGGTGGGCGAGGGTCTTCGTCTGCACCGTGGCTACTCCAAGCAGGAGGCGCTCAAGCGTGCCACCGAGCTTTTGGACCTCGTGGGTATCCCCGAGCCCGAGAAGCGCGTCAATGAGTATCCGCACCAGTTCTCTGGCGGTATGCGTCAGCGAGTCATGATTGCCATGGCCCTTGCCTGCGATCCCGATATTCTGATTGCCGACGAGCCCACGACTGCCCTGGACGTTACCATCCAGGCTCAGATTATCGAGCTCATGCAGGAGATGCAGGAGAAGAACGGCAACGCCATCATCATGATTACCCATGACCTGGGTGTTGTCGCCGATATGGCCGATAAGATCATGGTTATGTACGCCGGCCGCCCCGTTGAGTTCGGTACTGCTGAGGAAATCTTCTACGAGAGCCGCCACCCCTACACCTGGGGCCTTATCCGCTCCATCCCGGAGCAGGCCATCGAAGAGAAGAAGCCGCTTACGCCGATTCACGGCAACCCGCCTTCGCTCATGAACCTGCCTGAGGGCTGCGTCTTCTCTCCTCGTTGTCCCTATGCGACGGACAAGTGCCGCAAGCAGCGCCCCGAGCGCGTTGTCACCGAGTCTGGTCACTACTCTGCGTGCCACTACTCCGGTGACCCCGAGTTCCTCAAGAACGCTCCTGAGACGTCCCGTACACGCAAGGATTCCAAGAAGGGAGGCGAGGCGTAATGGCAGATACCAACGAGCGTACTCCGCTGCTGAAGGTCGAGCACCTCTCTAAGGAGTTTCCCGCTGAGTCCGGCATGTTCGCCAAGCGCTTCTCTAAGCGTGTCGTCTCTGCTGTGAATGACATTTCGTTCGAGATTTATCCGGGCGAGACCTTTGGCCTGGTCGGCGAGTCTGGTTGCGGTAAGTCCACCACGGGCCGCACCATCATGCGCCTGACCAAGCCGACCGCCGGTAAGGTGTTCTTCCAGGGTAAAGATGTTGCCGAGATGAGCAAGCATGAGATCAAGGACATGCGTCGCGAGATGCAGTTTATCTTCCAGGATCCTTATGCTTCGCTGAATCCCCGTATGACCATCGGCGAGATTGTCTCCGAGCCCATGACCATTCACGGCGTGGGCACCAAGGAAGAGCGCATTGAGCGTGTCCGCGAGCTGCTGGACGTCGTCGGTCTGAACCCCGAGCACATTAACCGCTATCCTCATGAGTTCTCCGGCGGTCAGCGTCAGCGTGTCGGCATTGCCCGCGCGTTCGCTCTGAAGCCCAAGCTGATCATCTGCGACGAGCCTGTCTCTGCACTTGACGTTTCCATTCAGGCCCAGGTTTTGAACCTGCTGAAGGAGCTTCAGGATAAGTTCGGTACTGCTTATCTCTTCATTGCTCACGACCTCTCCGTCGTGCAGCACATCTCCGATCGCGTTGCCGTTATGTACCTGGGTAAGATGGTTGAGGTTTCGGACTGGAAGACGCTCTACAGCGAGCCTCACCATCCGTACACGCAGTCGCTGCTGTCTGCCGTGCCGGTGCCCGATCCTGATATCCAGAAGACCCGCAAGCGCATCATCCTCGCCGGCGATCCGCCGTCACCGTTGGATCCGCCGACCGGTTGCCGTTTCCACACCCGCTGCCCGATCGCGCAGGGTATTTGCTCTGAGAAGCTTCCCGAGTTTAAGGAAGTCGCACCGGGTCACTGCTGCGCGTGCCACTTCGCGGAGCCGTTCCCGATCAAGGAATCGCACATCGACCTGTAGTCGGTTGTTTGTCCGGGCCCGCTCTGGTGTTACTTTTCAGAACGTCCTCGGACATGCAAGTAACCCCCGCTGCGCACTTCGTGCGGCGGGGGTTTCTTGCGTCCTGCGGAGTGTTCTGAAAAGTAACACCAGGGCGGGCCTGCGGTAACTCGGCAGGTGGAGTGCGATTCCTTAATCGCTCACTTAATCTGATGAGAAATTGAGTGAGGCCGGAGCTTTGGCTCCGGCCTCCTTATATAAGGGCTCGGCTTTGCCGAGCCACCAAATTTACATCAGCCCCCAGAACATGTTTGAGAACTGTGCCTGAAGTATGTATTTGCAGGCCCCGAATCGGTGTTGCCTCCCGGCGCATTCCGCAGGGGGAGCGATATTTTGCAGCACGAAGTGCGCAACAAAATATCGCTCATGCCCGAGGACGCGCCGGGAGGCAACACCGATTCGGGGCCGAACATATAGATCTACCAGCGCATTTACAAATTCGTAAACTTTTTTGAAAAAAGTGCTTGCACAGTTCTCGAATCATAGGTTATTATCTTCCTCGTTGAACGCGCGGGTCCAACAAAACGAACCGTGAATCAACAACATAGCATGTCGGAGTGGCGGAATTGGCAGACGCGCTAGCTTGAGGTGCTAGTGACCGCTTTTTGGTCATGCGGGTTCAAGTCCCGCCTCCGACACCATCGCATTTGAGAAGCCTCTTCGGAGGCTTTTTTGTTACCGATAGACGGTGGGGTCCACGATGGAAACGCTTGAACGCAACGAGTGGGCAGACGTTGCCCAGCTAGTCGAGATCACGAGCGATGCTGTCATCATCTGCGAGCTCGACGGAACCATTCTGCATGTGAATAATCGCTTACTTGGTTTGATGTGCGAGGAACGCGCCGACGTCATCGGTGGAGATGTTAAAGACGTCCTGTACTCGTCCGCTTTTGAACGTGCGACGGAACATCGTCTGCCATTTGAAACTGATGGCTCTGAGAACGAACTGATGCTCAAGCTGAGTGACGGCTCCTTTATCCCCGTCTTGGTTCGTGCAGGCTCCGTAACGCCTCCACGCATCTTTGGGCGCCGCGCGCCACGTGTCCTGGTGGCGCTCCATAGCATCGAAGAACAGTTTTCGCACGACCGTCAGCTCAAGCGTGCGCTTTCGGAGCTTAGAGTGACGAACAAGCGCCTCTCTGGCACGCTCTCGGTCATTATGAGTACCGTGGGCTCCGATGAGCTGCCCAGCCTACTTGATACCGTTTTGAACCAGCTTGTAGGAACGCTCGATGCTTCGGGTGCCGCTATCTATTTTTCTGAGAGCGGCGGTTTTAAACTTCGCGGTGTTTCCAAGGAGCTGTACGACAGCTACCTGCCTGAGTTTTTGCCGTATGGCGCTGGCATTCCGACGTATGTTCTTCGTGAGTCGCGTGCCTGTCGCTTATCGATTCAACAGGACCTTGAGGGTGATAAGGCCGCCTCCGGTATGTTCATGGACTTGGACAATCGTTCTAAGCACCTGTTGCGCATGCAGGATATGCCTCCGTACCGCAGCGAGATCTGTCTTCCCGTTTTTTACGGTACGCAGATCCTTGGCGTGCTGGAAGTTGGTTGGAAACGCCCTCAGGCACCGCTCGCCTATGACGTTAATGTGCTTGAGGTCATTTGCGATTACCTATCTATCCAGCTGGTCGGCATGGCATCGAGCCTTCGCTCCCGTCGCACGGCCGAGCTTGGCCGCTCGCTCAATGTCTTGCGTGATGAGTTGTTTACCTTTCTAGACGATTCCGCCGCGGCTACCCAGGCGGTATCGTCCGAGATCTGCAATATGCTTAACTGCCATTTTTGCCCTGTTGAGTATGACGCCAGTCTGGATTCCTACGTCATAGATTTTGAAGGCGGCAGTCGCGTTGCCTTGCCGGACGATCCCGAGAAGCTTTTCTTTTCCACGACGGCGCCAGCGGCACGTCTGGGGGCTGGCCCTGATGGCTTTGAGGCATCTGTTTTGGGAGGTGCGAGTGCCGAGGACCTTAAACACGTCCGTATAACTCGCGTTGACGAATCGATGCCTATGGGAGGCTGGCTTAGGGCGCATGGTCTGCCTTGTCAGGGTCTCTACGTCGACTCCGGCATCGAGGCGGGGCGCCCGCGCTCTGAGGGTGATGGCAAGCACAGTAACGACGCGATTGTTCCTGCTTCTGTTGCGAAGAGCCCGACGACGCGCGCGCTGCTGCTTCGTGATGGTAGCCAAGAGCCGATTGATGACCTTGAATATGACTACTTGGTGCACTTGGCGCATGACTTTGAACTGATCTACGAAGGGGAATCTCAAAAGCGCGAGGAGCGCCATATCGCTCAGACCCTTCAGATTGGCATGAGAAATTCCCTGGGGGATGTTCCGGGTATCGCAACCGATTCGGTGTACCTGTCGGCCACGAACTCGGCGTTGGTCGGCGGCGATTTCTATACGCTCATCCGTCTTCCCGACGACTGCGCCGTCATGATTCTGGGTGATGTGTCTGGCAAAGGCATTGAGGCCGCATCGATGTCCGCGCTCGTCAAGACGGCCCTGACGGCATATGCTTGGGAGGGCGCTGGACCGGCCCGCATGGCACGCTCCCTTAACAGCATGCTCATGGGCTTTTCGAGGGTCGAGACGTTCGTGACGGCCTTTATCGCCAAGATTGACCTTAAGGCCGGACGCGCAACGTATTGTTCGGCGGGCCATCCTCCGACCATGGTCATTAGGCCAGAGTCGATGCCGCTGGGTGGCGGCGAGGCACGTGGGGGAGAGGTCGAGCTGCTTGGATGTCAATCGGGTGTAATCGGTGCCTTTGAGAGCATGGTGTACGAGACAGGCGTGTTTACGTTCGCTCCTGGCGACATGCTCTTCATGTATACGGATGGAACGATTGAGGCCCGCGACCGCACCGGAGCGTTCTTTGGCGAGCAGCGCTTGCGCGATCTTCTGCTTTCTGTTTCGGGGGAGGGCGTGTCGGGCATTTGCGGCAAGGTCTTGGGCGAGCTTGACCGATTTACCGAATCGGCGCTGGACGATGACATTGCATTGGTGTCCCTTGAGTTTTTACGGGGTCGTTCATAGACGACGCTGAGCGGGCTGAATCCGCATGGTTGGGGAAACGAATGCATCGAGTGGGCTTTTTTGGGGAACCATGGTCGTATGAATGAGTGGAATGACATAGCGGTTTTGACGCCACCAGGCGATATCGACATCGCCACGGTGCCTGCGCTGCGTCGGCGGTTGGATGCTTTGATTGGCCGCGGCGTGCGTCGTGTTGTCATCAACTGTCAGGCTGTTAGCTTTATCGATTCGACGGGCTTGGCATTCCTGCTTACGCGCGCTCGTGAGCTCATGAGGCGAGAAGGCCTGCTTTCGCTCGTCAATGCATCAGGTGAAGTTGTTCGCTTTTTGGAGATTGCTCGTCTTGTCGATATCCTTCATGTCGCGGGGCCGGCACGGGAGTCTATTCCCGCCATTCCGGTGGGGGAGCTGCCTCGCTGGAGTAAGAGCGTCGAGGTCCGTCAGGGTATCGAGAATCTTCCATACTACCGACATCGCATCGCCGAACTCCTTGAATCGCTTCCGTTGCGCCGTGACGAGCGCTACGATGTCGCATTGGCGTCGGGGGAGGCGCTGGGTAATGCCTATGACCATGCGGGCGGTATCGGGTGCGTCCTGACGGTTCAGGCCTATGGCGATCGCGTTGTGGTTGAGGTGCTTGATCGAGGTGCCGGCTATTCTATCGATGAAACGAGCGAACCGGTCGCATCCGAGGAACGCGGCCGTGGCATCAAGCTTATGCGTATGCTCGTCGATAACGTGGAGGTTGCTCGTCGTACGGACGGCGCCGGCACGCGCGTGCAGATGGTGAAGCTGTTTAGCGGAGCGCTGGAATCGTGTGCCTAGCCAATCGCTTTAGCGCGTTTAGCTACTAAGAACATGCGGCAGACAAGTTTTTTGAAAAAAGTACTTGCGTCTTTTGGACAACTCGCGTAAATTAATAACCCGCAAGCGGACATGGCTCAGTTGGTAGAGCACAACCTTGCCAAGGTTGGGGTCGCGGGTTCGAGCCCCGTTGTCCGCTCCATTGCATTTCCGGACCGTTTAGGCGGTCCTTTTTCGGCGAAGTGGCCAAGTGGTAAGGCAGAGGCCTGCAAAGCCTTTACCCCCGGTTCGAATCCGGGCTTCGCCTCCAGGCAACATCCGGGCGCTCCGGCGCCCGTTTTGTTTTACATATGCGGACATGGCTCAGTTGGTAGAGCACAACCTTGCCAAGGTTGGGGTCGCGGGTTCGAGCCCCGTTGTCCGCTCCAAACGCAACAGCCCGACTACTACGGTAGCCGGGCTTTTTTTGTACCTATCTCCTAGGCTCGAACCCGAGAGGGGGCGAGCGTTTTGGGTCGTGGCTGTGGCGTTGTTTGCCGCGAATGTCCGCTTTGGGCGTATCATCGTGGGCATCTCGCATAACCTCGTTGCAAGGGAGATACGCCCCATGGCTACAGAAAAGTCTTCTTCGCGCTCATGGATGTCCGATGCCGCGATCTATCAGATCTACCCGCGCTCGTTTAAGGATTCGACTGGTTCGGGTCTGGGCGATATCGCGGGCATTACCCAGCAGATGGACTATCTTGAGCGGCTGGGTATCGAGGCCATCTGGCTGAGCCCGTTTTACCCTTCGCCTCTTGTCGATGGCGGCTATGATGTGGCGGACTACTGCGATGTCGACCCACGTCTCGGCTCGCTTGACGACTTCGATGACATGATCGCTGCGGCTCACGCGCGCGGCATCAAGGTCATCGTCGACATCGTGCCCAACCATTCATCCAACCAGCACCCCTGGTTCAAAGCCGCTCTTGCCGCCGGCCCCGGATCGCCCGAACGCGCCCGTTATATCTTCCGCGATGGTCGCGGCGAGCATGGCGAGCTGCCTCCCACCAATTGGAATGCCAACTTTGGCGGCCCCGCATGGACGCGTGTTGCGGACGGTCAGTGGTATCTGCACATGTTTACGCCCGAGCAGCCGGACTTTGACTGGTCATGCCCTGAGGTTCACGCGCTCTTTTGCGACGTCCTGGCGTTTTGGAGCGATCGAGGCGTCGACGGCTTTCGCATTGATGTGGCGCAGGGTCTCGCCAAGGATCTCGACCGCGATGACCTCGACCGGTGGCATCTCGCCGAGGGCGATGACATGGTTGACGACGGCACCCATCCGCTGTGGGACCGCAATGAGGTCCACGAGATCTATCGCGAGTGGCGCCGCGTGTTCGACCGCTATAATCCGCCGCGCAGTGCCGTTGCCGAGGCGTGGGTGCTGCCCGAGCGCCAGTATCTCTACGCGCGTCCCAGCGAGCTTGGCCAGACATTCAACTTTGAGTTTGCCAAGGCCACTTGGACCTATGATGACATGCACACTGCAATCGAGAAGGGCTTGAAGGCAGCCGTCGAATCCGATTCCGCCTCGACCTGGGTACTCTCCAACCACGACGTGCCGCGCGTGGCGACACGCTATGCCCTGCCGCAAATCAAGGCGACGCGCTACCATCAGATTGCGCTCGACTGGCTCTTACGCGACGGGTCGTCTTATGACGAGGACCGTGAACTCGGCGAGCGCCGCGCGCGGGCGGCCCTTTTGCTTGAACTGGCGCTTCCGGGCTCGGCATACGTGTATCAGGGTGAGGAGCTCGGCCTTTTTGAGGTGGCTGATATCCCGTGGGCTGCACTCGAAGACCCTACTGCGACCAATACGCACGGACCGAAGTGTGAGAAGGGGCGCGACGGCTGTCGTGTGCCCCTGCCGTGGGTGGCGGCGGACGATCCCGCGCATGGCGGATCGTTTGGGTTTTCGCCGGCAGACGCCGATGCGGCGCCCCATCTGCCGCAGCCTGCATGGTTTTCCGATTATGCTGCCGATAGGGAAGAAGTGGACCCGACATCGATGCTTGCGCTCTATCGTGACGCCCTCTGGCTGCGGCGCAAGCTGCGCGGGTGCGCCAACGATCTTGCGTGGCTCGATCTTGACGGGCGCACCGGTCTTGCGGATGGTGCCGAGGGCGCTGAGGGCGGCGTCATCGCCTATCGCCGCGATAACGGCTGGGCGTGTGTGACGAACTTCGGTGCAGCACCCGTGGAGCTGCCGGCGGGCAGGGTCCTGCTCACCTCATCACCGCTTGCAGACGGCAGGCTCGCGCAGGACAGCTCTGCCTGGATCATGCTCGGTGAGATGTAGGGGTCTCTTGCGGCGAGATTGCGTTTGCCCGCGCCTTCCGTGGTGGCTGATGTCTTCGCGAGGTTCGCGAGGGCGTTGCAAAACTTTTTAAAAAAAGTTCTTGCATAGGATGCGGGCATCACGTAAGATTAATCCTCGTAAGCGGACATGGCTCAGTTGGTAGAGCACAACCTTGCCAAGGTTGGGGTCGCGGGTTCGAGCCCCGTTGTCCGCTCCATTTGGGCGTTTAGCTCAGGGGGAGAGCGCTTCCCTGACACGGAAGAGGTCAGAAGTTCAAATCTTCTAACGCCCACCAAATGTTCGCAGCTCAGAGGCTATGTCCTCTGGGCTGTTTTGTTTTGCTACCAAGCACGCCGTCAAATATGCCACCAAATATTGATCCAAGGTCCCCGTAGAGGTGCCGGCAGATTGCATACGTTCTGGCCGACCGTGACCGCAACATGTTGGTCAAGCATAATCTTTTGGATTCTTTTGGCGTGAGCGGCTTGGTTTTGGTAGGATTTGTCAGCGGCTTGACTAAGGGGGTTTTATAACTGCCATGCAGGTAGCCGTGTTGGTAACGTTTTACCGACTTGTCAAATGCCCCTCATTTTTAATGCGTCTGCAAAATGACTAATTGCTTTGACCTGCTGAAACACTATATGTTGTGTTTGACCTAAAAAAAGAATACAGGATATAGATGCCTCTTTGTCGTATGATAGATGGCGGACAGAGAACGAAGACCTTATTCGCCCCATTTGGACACGCCTTTGAGCCGCTTGATCGGCCGCGAGGATTGTCCGCATGAGGGCCTATGGTTTATCGAGAACACAGATTGCGCGACGGCGCCGCAAGACAGGGGCAAGCTCTGCCGGGCATCGTTTGGCTCTGAAGCGCAATGAGACTACGAGGCGAAAGAGGCAAGAGGATGAAGATCATCAAGCGCAGCGGCACCGAGGTTGTCTTTGACATCGATAAGATCGTCAATGCCATCCGCGCCGCAAACTTGGAGGTCGAGGAGAGCTCTCGTCTAACCGACCGTCAGGTGGTTTATGCGGCACAAAACGTTGCCGAGGCATGTGAGAATGCCGGACACACCGTTTCGGTCGAGGAGATCCAGGATTTGGTCGAGGACGAGATCATGCGTCTCGACTGCTACGAGGTTGCCCGCCACTACATCATCTATCGTTATGTTCAGAGCCTGAAGCGCCAGAAGAACACGACCGATGACAAGATCCTGTCGTTGATTGAGTGCAATAACGAAGAGGTCAAGCAGGAGAACTCCAACAAGAACCCGACCGTCAACTCCGTTCAGCGCGACTACATGGCCGGCGAGATCTCCAAGGACCTGACTCAGCGCGTGCTGCTGCCCCAGGAGATCGTGGATGCCCATAATGAGGGCCTGATCCACTTCCACGATTCGGATTACTTTGCCCAGCACATGCACAACTGCGATCTGGTGAACCTGGAGGACATGCTCCAGAACGGCACTGTTATCTCGGGCACGCTGATCGAGAAGCCGCACAGCTTCTCGACCGCTTGCAACATCGCGACGCAGATCATCGCCCAGGTTGCTTCTTCCCAGTACGGCGGCCAGTCCATCTCGCTGACCCATCTTGCCCCCTTTGTTGAGGTGAGCCGTCAGAAGATTCGCGGCGAGGTCGCTCGCGAGCTTGAGGAGCTCGGTGTCTCGGCATCTGCCGAGAAGGTTCGCGAGGTCGTTGAGGATCGCCTGCGCGATGAGATCCGTCGCGGCGTCCAGACGATTCAGTATCAGGTCGTGACCCTTATGACCACGAATGGCCAGGCGCCGTTCGTGACGGTCTTTATGTATCTTAACGAGGCCCGTACGCCTCAGGAGAAGCACGACCTTGCCATGATTGTGGAGGAGACGCTTCGCCAGCGCTACGAGGGCGTTAAGAACGAGGCCGGCGTGTGGATTACCCCGGCATTCCCCAAGCTTATCTATGTACTCGAGGACGATAACGTTCACGAGAATTCCCCGTACTTCTACCTGACCCAGCTGGCTGCCAAGTGCACCGCCAAGCGCATGGTGCCCGACTACATCTCCGAGAAGAAGATGCGCGAGCTCAAGCTGTCGAAGGGCGAGAGCGCCGGCAACGGCGATTGCTACACCTGCATGGGTTGCCGCAGTTTCCTGACGCCCGATCGCTCGGGCAACGGCTTTAACAATGTTGCCAACGCGCTGAACTATGACCCGACCAAGCCTAAGTACTATGGTCGCTTTAACCAGGGTGTTGTAACCATTAACCTGCCCGATGTCGCGTTGAGCTCGCACCAGGATATGGACAAGTTCTGGAAGATCTTCGATGAGCGCCTTGAGCTGTGCCACCGGGCCCTGCTGTGCCGCCATGAGCGCCTGATGGGCACGCTTTCGGATGCCGCGCCGATCCTTTGGCAGTACGGCGCCCTGGCGCGCCTTAAGAAGGGTGAGACGATCGACAAACTGCTCGTGGGCGGCTATTCCACCATCAGCCTGGGTTACGCCGGTCTGTATGAGTGCGTCAAGTACATGACGGGTCACAGCCACACCGAGAAGGAGGGCACGCCGTTTGCCATGGCCGTCATGCAGCACATGAACGACAAGTGCGCGGAGTGGAAGGCTGCGAGCGACATCGATTTCTCGCTGTACGGCACGCCGTTGGAGTCGACGACCTACAAGTTCGCCAAGTGCCTGCAGCGTCGTTTTGGCATTATCCCGGGCGTGACGGACAAGGGCTACATCACTAACAGCTATCACGTCCACGTGTCCGAGGAGATCGATGCCTTCGACAAGCTTAAGTTCGAGGGTATGTTCCAGCAGCTTTCGCCGGGCGGCGCTATCTCCTACGTCGAGGTTCCCAACATGCAGGACAACCTCAAGGCTGTCATTCGCGTGATGCAGTACATCTACGACAACATCATGTACGCCGAGCTCAACACCAAGAGTGACTACTGTCAGGTGTGCGGCTACGACGGCGAGATCAAGATTGTCGAGGATGACGGCAAGCTGGTGTGGGAGTGCCCCAACTGCGGCAACCGCGATCAGGAGAAGATGAACGTCGCCCGCCGTACGTGTGGTTACATCGGTACCCAGTTCTGGAACCAGGGTCGAACCGAGGAGATCCGCGACCGCGTGCTGCATCTCTAATAACTATCCCAGGCTGCCCCGTAGCGAGGCCCCGGATCTTTACTCGCTATTTCGGACAGTCCTGGCTCACGACGGAGGCGCCACTGGCGCCTCCTGTTCGTGCGGAACTCATATCGAGTAAAGGTCCGGGGCCTCGCTACGGGGCAGCCAAGGTGATGTAGCTGAGATGCAGCATGCGGTCTGCTCACTCCTCGAAGTTCTTAGCGGAAATGAGTTGACTTGCAACAACGCTTTGCTTGTGATGACGGTTGAGCTGCAACATAGTTTTTATTGGACCTCGAACCCTATGCTCGATGTTCGCTTCGTTCATTGAGTTACCCTTTGCATGAGGCCGGGACATATCGTCCCGCCCACAGTTTCGCAGGCCGAAGGCCGAGAATGTTTGAGGACGGGATGATATGTCCCGGCCTCCCGGGAGAGTTACCTATGAACTACGCGAACATTAAGTATTTCGACATTGCTGATGGGGAAGGCGTTCGTACTTCTCTGTTTGTGAGTGGGTGCCGTCGTGGGTGCAAGAACTGCTTTAACTCTGTCGCGTGGGACTTTGCTGCGGGCGAGCCGTTCGATCGCGCCGTCGAGGACAAAATTATCGAGAGTCTCGATCATCCCTTTATCGATGGCTTGACGATTTTGGGCGGCGAGCCCATGGAGCCCGAGAATCAGGCGGGGCTTGTTGACTTTATTGAACGCGTGCGTGCGGCCTATCCTGCGGGGTCGGGAAAGACCATTTGGTGCTTTACTGGCGACGTACTCGAGGAGCTTATGCCGGGCGGTCGTCACCATACCGAGGTGACGGACCGTATCCTTGCCTGCCTCGACATGCTGGTGGACGGTCCGTTTGTTCAGGACCTGTACGATATCTCGTTGCGCTTTAGGGGCTCGAGTAATCAGCGCGTGATCGACATGAACGCCACGCGCGCTCGTGCTGCACGTGAGGGCGTTTCGCTTTGCGATGCTGTGGAGCTTTGGCGGGACGATCCGGTCTATTCGACCCATACTATGTAGCTTGCGGCCGATGCCGGAGGGCGTGGTACCATAGCGCGAACGCGAAATCGAAAAAAGTGAGGCCCAGATGGTCGATCAGGAAAAAGTCGAGACTGCCATTAAGCTGCTGCTTGAAGGTATAGGCGAGGACCCAACTCGTGAGGGCCTGCTGGAGACTCCGGCACGCGTCGCCCGTATGTATGGCGAGATTGCCGGCGGTATGGACCAGAGTGCCGAGGAGCATCTGTCCAAAACTTTTGCCGTCGCTTCGAACGACTTGGTTATCGAGCGCGACATCACGTTCTACTCGCTGTGCGAACATCATCTGCTGCCGTTTTATGGCAAGGCCGCCATTGGTTATATCCCCAACGGCCGTGTCGCAGGGCTCTCTAAGCTTGCCCGCACGGTTGAGGTCTACGCCCGTCGTCTGCAGCTGCAGGAGCAGCTGTGCGCACAGGTTGCCGATGCCCTCATGGAGTATCTCGCTCCCCAGGGAGCGATTGTGCTCATGGAGGCTGAGCATATGTGCATGACCATGCGCGGCGTGCAAAAGCCTGGCACCAAGACCGTGACGCTCGCTCGCCGCGGCGTCTTTGAGACCGATCCCGCGCTCGAGGAGCGGTTCTTTAGGATGCTGGGCCGTTAGCATGAGGGTCGTCAACGACTTTACATCGAAGACCGATGAGGGGACGCCGCGTCGCGGCTTCATGGCTTCGGGCCTGGCCCCCTTTGATGCCATGCCTCGCATTGATTACATTTGTGCCAACGGGCTGTTTCGGCGGCACCTGGGCAACATTGCGCAGTTGGAATCGGGGCGCATCTTCTGCCGCCACGGTATTGACCATCTGCTCGATGTCGCTCGCATTATGTGGATCAAGAATCTCGAGGAACAGCTCGAATTTGACCGCGAGGTCATCTACGCCACGGCACTTCTTCACGATATCGGCAAAGATGAACAGTATGAATCGGGTATATCCCATGATGTTGCAAGCGAACGCGTCGCTGATGCGATTCTCGGCGGCATGCCCGATGATGTGGCGTTTGAGCCGGCCGATGCCGCAGCCATTAAGACGGCCATTCTGGGCCATCGAAAGCTGCGCGTGAACAGCCAACCGCTTGAGCGTCTGCTCTATGCGGCCGATAAAGCGTCGCGCGCCTGCTTTGCATGCCCCGCGCGCAATGCTTGCAACTGGAGCGATGATAAAAAGAACCTGTCGATTCGCGTGTAGTTAGTTTGCGCGGTCGGGGTTCTAAACGAAGGAGACGATCGCGATGAGCAATAAGAAACTGCCCGAGAATGCAACCAAGACTGAAGGTGCCGAGCTCGCCCGCCGTGGAAGGGGCGAAATATCCACCGCAACGGCGGTACCCCACGTGAGCTATGACGATCTGCGCCATGCCGACCGCATCACCGTTGAAGGTCTCGAAGTCTTTGCCAACCACGGCGTGTATCCCGAGGAGAACGCGCTGGGCCAGAAGTTCATCGTGTCCTTGGTGCTCTATGCCGACCTGCGTGCAGCGGGGGAGCACGATAACCTGGACGCCTCGATTGACTATGGCTCGGTGTGCCACGATGTCGATGGCTATCTGCGCGAGCATACGTTTAAGCTCATCGAGGCTGCAGCCGAGGGTGTGGCCTCGATGCTGCTACGTCGTTACCCCCTGCTGCTTGGCGTGCGTGTTAAGCTCGATAAGCCTTGGGCGCCCGTCGGTCTTCCCCTGGCAAGCTGCGGTGTCGAGATCGAGCGCGTGCGCTAACCGACTCTAGAGCTCGTTGGCGGGCGGTTTTTTGAGCCGCTGCGACAGAGCCCTGTTGTTGGGGCAGTACGTGTCGAGCAGCGCGTGAAACCGCTGATTGTGGCTTGGCTCGAGCAAGTGGACGAGCTCGTGGGCGACAACCATGTCGAGGCATTCGACGGGGTAGGCGGCAAGTTCTCGTGCGATGCGAACGGCGCCGGATTTGGGCGTGCAGGAGCCCCAACGCGTTTTCATGCTGCGTACGGAAACGCGGGAAACGGCGACACCCATTGCGATTTCGTATGCGTGCACAATATCGCGCAGTGCCGATGTGACCTCGGACGTATAGAGCTGGTCAATATGGGCTTGGATCTCACTGGGCGTTAAGCCGTCGAGGGTCGCGTTCCACTTGGCCTGCGGACGTTCGTCTGGCTCGTCGGTACCCATAAAACTTGCGAAGGTAGCCTGCTTGGGCCGCGGTGCGGGTGGCTCAAAGTTGTGGTCGAGTGCATCCTGTACCGTGATGGGCTTGCCCCAAAGTGCAATGATCGAGTGGGGGCTGAGCGACTCCTGTGCCGTCGTCTGACGTTGCTCGCGCTGGGCAAGTCGGCTGATAATCCAGGCGCTGTTGCGCTTCACAAACGCTTCGATACGCTCGCGGCTGGCGCCGAGCGGCGCGCTGGCGTGGACCTCACCGCTCGATGAGACGCGTAGGTTGAAGTTCTTGACGCGCTTTTTGGTAACGACGACGGGGATGGGCGTCCCATCCGGTCGGGATACGGAAATCGTAAACTGCTGCGTCAAAAGCGGTCCTTCAGATTGGGGACGGGCCGGCATGCCGACCGTTCGGCATGCCGGCCCGCTCAAGGGATGTGAAATTAATAACGCTCAAAGAAGGCAAGCGCGTTGTCGCTGCAGAGCTTTTGCATCACGGTCTTGCCAAAGTGCTTGGAGAGCATGTTCTGGAACTCGGGCATCTTGCTGGCGTCGGAGAGGAAAGCGGGCACCGCGGCGCCGTCCCAGTCGCCGCCGAGCGCGATGACGTCCTCGCCGCCCAGGTCGAGCCAGTGCTCGATATGTGCCGCCAGCTGGTCGAAGGTGACGTCTGCGGCGGTCTTGTCGGTTGCGTCGTTGGAAAGGAACTCGCTGCAGTAGTTGAGGCCGACGATACCGCCCATGTCGCGAATGGTGCGGAACTGGTCGTCGGTGAGGTTGCGCTTGACGTCGCAAACCGCGCGGGAGTTGGAGTGGCTGGCGACGAAGGGGCGCGTGGCGTGGGCGACAACCTCGTCAAAGCACTCATCGTTGAGGTGGGAGACGTCGAGCACCATGCCGGCGTGCTCCATCTGCGTAAGCGCCTCGATGCCGGCGGCGGTGAGGCCGGCGTGGGTGTCGTGGCCGCTCGCGAGCGGTCCCTGCGCGTTCCAGCTGAGTGACGACATGAGCACGCCCAAGCTCTTGAGCACTTCGATCAGCGCGGGGTCCTCGGCAAAGAACGTGGCGTTTTCGATGGTGTGGATGCAAGCGACCTTGCCGTCCTTGAGCGCGGGGCGAATGTCTGCGGCGCTGCGCACGTTGACCATACGGTCGTGGTTGAGCATTGCCTGGCCGCTCATATGCGCCATGATCTGCGCCTGGAAGCGCGCGGCGTGGGCGGTGGGAATCTCGTCGGGGACAAACGTGGCGAAGCACTGTGCCCACGGCGTGTTGCCGATCTTTGCGAGCGAGATGGCGCAGGCGTTACCCTCGATGAGGTCGAAATCTTGCGGATGCGTCTCGTCGCCGGGGAAATAGCCGTCGGTGCCGGCGGTAAAGCGCAGGTCGAGATCGAGCGTGGCCCAGCCGATGCGGTCGGCGGTGTCGCAGTGTAGGTCAAATACGGGATATGCCATGGTTCCTCCGGTTGCAGCGTTTCTTTGCAAACTGTCTTTGAATTGTATGACTAGGGTATAGTTAGCGCCATATGTTCATGGCGGCCCACGTTGTGCGCCGCCCTTATCACGGAGGTTTCCATGTCCAACCAGGGCAAGAAGGTCAAGACTCATTATCGCGGCACGCTCGACGACGGCACGCAGTTCGATAGCTCCTACGATCGCGGCGAGCCGCTGGAGTTCACCTGCGGCGCCGGTCAGATGATCAAGGGCTTCGACGCCGCTGTTGTCGACATGCAGGTGGGCGAGAAGAAGACCGTGCACATCCCGGCTGCCGATGCCTACGGCGAGCACAATCCCGAGATGGTTATTACCTTCCCGGCCGAACAGGTTCCCAACATCGAGCAGATCGAGAAGGGCATGAAGCTTTTCCTGTCCACGCCGAGCGGTATGCCCGTCCCCGCCGTGGTCATCGACGTTACGCCCGAGGCCGTGACGCTCGACGCCAACCACGAGCTGGCCGGCAAGGACCTCAACTTTGATATCGAGCTCGTCGAGGTCGAGGGTTAGAGTATGCCCGAGCGCTTGGTTTCGACGACATGCTTGGGAAATCTCAACGATCCGTCCTATGAACTCCTGCTCCGCCGGAATTTGGGCGGCGTCTTTGAAGTTGACGAGCTACTGCTCGATTGGGACCAGGCTGACACGCGCGCGTTTGTGGGTGTGACGGAGCTGGGGCGCACGGTCGATGTTCGGCTGGATGCTGCCGACGGCGGTCGTCTTGTCGACGGCGATGTGCTTGTCATCGACCGTTCGGGCATGGTGCCCGTGGCGGTTGTCGTGCGCCTGCGCAGTGCCGAGGTTTATTTGGTCGAAGTCGACCGCATGGACCCGATTGCGCTCGCGCATGCGTGCTGGGAGATCGGCAATATGCACGCGCCGCTTTTCCGAGGCGATTCGGACGAGTATACCGTGCGCATGTATACGCCGGTGCAGCCTGTTTTGGGCCGCATGCTCCGGGGCGTCGAGGGCGTTTGGCTCTCGGTGGTTACCCGTGAACTCGATGCGGACCGGCGCTTTGCGTCGAGTGCGGCGGATGCCGTTGTGAGTATGGCTCCCGACTTTACGATCGTAAAAAAGGCGCGCGGTTAACGTGCGTATGAGTAAGACGGACTTTGAGAGGCAGCTATTCAAAGTCCGTCTTACTGTTGATGAGGTGCTTTGGGGGGAAAGCATATGGGTCTTGAGGGAATCAAGCTGATTGCATGCGATTTGGACGGCACGTTGCTGCATCCGGGGGAGCGCGAGCCGCGTTCCGAGGCCTTTGAGCTCATCGATGAACTGCATCGTCGCGGTATCGTGTTTATGCCGGCGAGCGGTCGTCAATATGCGAGCTTGCGCTATCTGTTTACCCCGGTGGCCGATGAGCTCGCCTATGTATGCGAGAACGGAGCCCTGGTGATGAGCGAGGGGCGTGCCGTTGTCAAGCGCTCCATGGAGCGTAGCCTTGCTATGGATATCGCGAATGCCGTGGTTGCGTATCCCCATGCCGACGTGACCCTTTCGTGTGAGGGACACCTCTACACCATGAGCGGCAACGATGCGTTCGTCGACCATTTGCGCTATGAGGTCCACTGCGATGTGGCGGTGGTCGACCGCCCCGAGGACATCGACGAGGACGTCATTAAGATTGCCTTCCAGACGCCCGAGGTGGATCAGCCGGCGGCCCTGGAGTATTTCGAGCGCCTCTTTAGCGACCGTGTTGACGTGATGACGTCGGGAACCGAATGGACGGACTTTATCGGTTTCGGTTCGGGCAAGGGCTCCGCGCTTGCCGATTACGGTCGTGCCCTGGGTATTTCGCCCGATGAGATGATGGCGTTTGGCGACAATGAGAACGATCGCGACATGCTCAACGTCGTGGGCCATCCCTATCTGATGGAGAGCTGCAATCCCTCTATGCGTGGCATTAACGACCGCGTCCGCTACGTGCGCACGGTCGAAGAAGAGCTGCGTCGTCTACTTGCTGAGTAGACATTTGGGACATGTCTAGGAATCTACTTTTTGCTGCAAAGTGCGGAAAGGTGGATTTTAAGGCATGTTCCAAACATCTACCGGCAGTCGGGGCAGAGACCCTCGAAGATGGTGTAGTGCGACGTGACGTGCCAGCCGATTTGCTCGGACGCTTTGGCGTCGAGCTGGGCATCGAAGGGGAGCGGTACGTCGATGACGCGGCTGCATGAGGTGCAGATGATATGTGCGTGCGGCTCGGTCGTGCGATCGAAGCGGCTGCCGCCCGGCGTCTTGATGGAGAGGATCTCGCCGGCGTCAGCCAAGAGATTGAGGTTGCGGTAGACCGTACCGCGGCTGATTTTGTCATCCTGCGCGCGCACGACGTTGTAGATTTCGTCGGCGGTGGGATGGTTATAGCTTTGGCGCACGGCGTCAAGAACCAGCTTTCGCTGCTTGGTATTCCTTCTTTGCACCGCCATGCGCCTCGCCTCTTTTCTATCAACGGTCGTAGGTAAATGATACCGTATTTAGCACACAATACTAATAATGAGGACTGAAACCGTCTTCATTGGCAAGTGGGGCTCGGACCTGGGCATCTACAAGGCGAAAACGCGTTCCCATGCGCTCGTAGGAGGCATGAAGCGCCTCGAGATGAGATAGGATGTCTGCCGGAGCTCCCTGTATCTCCATCTCGACTGAGCCGTCTTCCATGTTACGCACCCAGCCGGTGAGTGCGCGTGCCTGTGCGAGGTTGGTGTTGGTAAAGCGAAAACCAACGCCTTGGACTTGCCCCGCCCAGCGCAGGAAATAACGCAGGGGAGTGTCTTGAGTGGCCTCGTCGCTTGCAAGCACGGTAAGCCTGCGGCGCAGCTCGAGCTCGACGTTTGACGGTTTTTGAGGCTCTCGACTGCCGCCGGTGACGCTGGAGAAGAACGTATCGAAGAGGCCCATCGCTATGCCTGCTTGCCTGCGTCGGCCGGGAAGGTTATGCCGGCCTGCTGACGCACGGCATCCATGATGCGTAGTGAGACGAGCGTGACATCGCGGTAGTGGCCAAGCTCGTGGCGTCCCGCCGGGGTCTCCCAAATCTCTTCCTTAACGTTATCGATGCCATCGATGGCGGTGATAAAGTCTGTGAGTTCGTATTCCATAGTGTTGCTCGATTTGGGCAGGTCGAGCACGCGGCCGTTGTCGCCCTGTTCGCGCGGTGCCTCGGTCGCTGAGCCGCGTACGACATCGCCGCGATAGTCGATGCGGACGTTGCGGGGCGTGGACAGATGGTCGATCTGGATAGTGCCACGCTCGCCTTCGATCTGCGAGGGCAGCAGGTCATTCGTAATTTTGGAGTGCGCGAGCTCGACGGAGATGCGGCCACCGCCGTAGCTGGCGAGGATGGAACCGCAGCCGTCGATGGGGCCGTGCGTGAGCTGTCGCGTGGTGGGGTCGAGCAGAGTAGTCATGCTCGTAAGGCCGGAGGGCATGCCGAAAATCTCGACCATGGGCTCGACGGTGTAGACGCCAATGTCCATGAGGGAGCCCGAGGCCATGTGGCAGTCGAAGATATTGGTGGCGCGCCCCGCGAGAACCTCGTTGTAGCGCGAAGAATACTTGCCAAAGCGCAGTGAGGCGCGACGAATGGGCGCAATCTCGCCCAGGGCGTCCTCGACGGCGTGGAAAGCGGGGTCATGGAGCGGGCGCATGGCCTCGAGGGCCACGACACCTGCTGCCTCGGCAGCGCGGAAGACTTCCAGCGCCTGCGCTTCGGTGGCGCAGAAGGGTTTCTCGACGATGACATGCTTGCCACCGGCGATGCAGGCAAGGGCCTGCTCGTGGTGAAGTGCGTTAGGGCTGCCGATATAGACGGCGTCGACGTCGACGGCGGACGCAAGCTCGTCAAGTGCGGTGAAGTTACGCTCGCCGCCGTGTTCGGCGGTAAAAGCGGCGCCGCGCTCGGCATCGCGCGAGAGCGTGCCCACAAACGCGGCTTGGTCGTTGGCGTTGACGACTTGGATAAAGTCGTCGGTGATCATGGATGTGCCGATGGTCGCGATGCGCAGCATACGTCCCCCTTGCGTTGTTTGGTCTACAGGATGAGTGTAGCGCGTGGGGATATAAAGCTGCGCGAAAACGCTATTACAGGTCGCTCTCGTTAAAGCCGGTGTCGATATCGAGGTTGCTGCCGTCGGCCGCCGTGGTGGCGAGCTCATCGCAGCGCTCGTTGAGCTCGTGGCCGGCGTGGCCCTTAACCCAGATGAACTCCACCTTATGCTTGCTCTTTGCGGCAAGCAGGCGCTCCCACAGGTCACGGTTCTTAACGGGCTGCTTGTTGGCAGTTTTCCACCCGCGCTTTTTCCAGCCGTCGATCCAGTGTTTATTGAAAGCGTTGACGACGTACTGCGAATCGGAATGGACCTCGACCTCGCAGGGGCGGTTGAGCGCCTCGAGCGCCACGATGACCGCCATGAGTTCCATGCGGTTGTTGGTGGTCTTGGCGTAGCCGCGTGAAAGCTCGGAGGTGAAGGTCTTGCCGGCGGGGTTGGTGTATTTGAGTACGGCGCCGTAGCCGCCGCGTCCCGGATTTGATCGGGCCGAGCCGTCGGTATAGATGATGACCTTCACGGGCTTCCTTTCGTTGGGTACGTTTCGTGTGAGTGACCATTGTAGCGCCATGCCCGCCGGGGGCTAGCAATCTACGATTTCTACCCCGTCTTCCGACAGTTAGTTGGCATGGATGATGCGGTTGAGCTCGTCGAGGTATTGCTGCAAGAGGGGAGAGGGCTTGCGCTCGTCGTGCATGATATAGCCTACGTGCATCGTTGGGGCGTCTGCTAACGGGATCGATGCCATACCCCATTGCATTTCATTGGAGAGGGCACCGGTCGACAGGGTGTAGCCGTTCGACGTGATAAGTAAGTTGGTAAGTGTTCCGCGGTCCGAGATTCGTATGTTGCGGTCGCAAGGGATATAGCTAAAAGGTTCCTCGGCGTAATAGAAGGAGTTCGAGGTACCTTGCTCAAAGCTGTAGCGCGTATATGGTGTGAGGTCGGCAAGGGACAGCTGCGGGCGGCGGGCAAGCGGGTGGCGCTCGCTAACGAAGACGTGGACCGTCGCGTCGAATAGGGGATGGAAGCTCGCGCGCGCATCGGCAAAAGCCTTCTGCAGAACGCGGACGTTAAAGTCGTCCAGATAGAGGATGCCGATGTCGCTGCGAAACGCGCGGACGTCATCGATGATCTGCGATGTGGTGGTCTCGCGCATGATGAACTCGAACTTGCTGTCGCGGCAGCGCTCGACTACGTTGACAAAGGCCTCGACCGAAAAGGCGTAGTGCTGGGCGGAAATGGCGAGGCGGGCTTGCGGGGTACCGCCGTCCTCGTAGCGGGCCTCAAGCATGCCGGCCTGCTCTACGACCTGGCGTGCATAACCCAAAAGCTCGGTGCCGTCGTTGGTGAGTGCAACACCGCGGCTAGAGCGCGTAAAGATTTCGATATGAAGTTCCTGTTCCAGGCTTTTGACGGCGTTGGAGATATTGGACTGTGCGGTATAGAGGCGCTGGGCTGCGGCGTTGATCGAACCGGACTCTGCCACGGCGATCAAAAAGCGAAGCTGCTGGAGGGTCATCGGCGCCCGTCCTTTCGATAGTTATCTATAAAACAGATAACAAGTTAGCGCTTTTAAGTGATTGACCGACGGAAACAATGCTCGTACTATTCAAAACACACAAAGGCGGTAGGTAATTAAGCCAACCACGGAACCGGGATGCGAAAGGAGGCCTGCATATGAATTGCTTACCAAGACGAATGCCGGGCTCCTGTTTGCGCCCGTCGGCGTGATCAGGAGACAGCGACTTACTTCTCTCTTTTTATATACTTTTGTTCGATCAAGGAGATCATCATGAGCCAGTTCATCAACAACCCCGAGCACACCTTTGGTTTCGATACCCTGCAGCTGCACGTTGGCCAGGAGAGTGCCGATCCTGCATCCGACTCCCGTGCCGTGCCTATCTACCAGACCACGAGCTATGTGTTCCGCAACTCCCAGCACGCCGCCGACCGCTTTGGTCTTGCCGACGCCGGAAACATCTACGGCCGTCTGACCAACTCCACCCAGGGCGTCTTCGAGGATCGTATCGCCGCGCTCGAGGGTGGCGTGGCAGGTCTAGCCGTCGCCTCCGGTGCTGCTGCCATCACCTATACCCTGCAGGCCCTTGCCCAGGCCGGTGACCATGTGGTTGCCCAGAAGACTATCTACGGTGGCTCCTACAACTTGCTGGAGCATACGCTCTCCCAGTTTGGCGTCGAGACCACCTTCGTCGATGCCCATAACCTGGAAGAGGTCGAGGGGGCCATCAAGGACAACACCACGGTCATCTATCTCGAGACGCTCGGCAACCCCAACTCCGACATCCCCAATATCGACGCCATCTCCGAGATCGCCAAGAAGCACGGTTTACCGGTTGTCGTCGACAACACCTTCGGCACCCCGTATCTGTTCCGTCCGCTGGAGCATGGTGCCAACATCGTCGTCCACTCCGCAACCAAGTTCATCGGCGGCCACGGCACCTCGCTGGGCGGTGTGATCGTCGACGGCGGTAACTTCGATTGGAAGGCGAGCGGCAAGTATGCGCAGATCGCCGAGCCCAACCCCTCCTACCATGGCGTCTCGTTTGCCGAGGCTGCCGGTCCCGCCGCCTTCGCAACCTATGTCCGCGCCATCCTGCTGCGTGACGAGGGCGCCTGCATCAGCCCGTTCAACGCCTGGGTTCTGCTCCAGGGCACCGAGACTCTGTCGCTGCGCGTTGACCGTCATGTCGAGAACACCAAGAAGGTCGTTGAGTTCCTGGCTGGTGACAGCCATGTTGCCAAGGTGAATCACCCGAGCCTGCCTGAGCACCCCGATCACGAGCTCTATCAGAAGTACTTCCCCCGTGGCGGTGCCTCGATCTTTACCTTTGAGATTAAGGGTGGCCAGGAGGCAGCTTGGAAGTTCATTGATCATCTGCAGGTGTTCTCGCTGCTCGCCAACGTGGCCGACGTCAAGTCGCTCGTCGTGCACCCGGCTACCACCACGCACTCCCAGCTGTCTGCCGAGGAGCTCGCCGAGCAGAACATCACGCCCTCAACGATCCGTCTTTCCATCGGTACCGAGAACGCCGAGGATATCATTTGGGACCTGAAGCAGGCCTTCGCCGCGCTGGACGAGTAAAGCGACTTGTGCAAGGACCCCTTGCGACTCGATAGGTATAACTGCATAAAATGCCTGCTCAAGGCGCCTGTGCGAACAATAGTTGCACAGGCGCCTTTTTTGCATAGAAAGGGCGCAAAAAACAGGGTTTTTGACACGCTTTATGCATTCGAGTTGTGGAAAACTCCTGTTGAGAGGATGTGAGTTTTACGCAATTGACGTGCGCCTTTTGAGTAAAACCGCAGGTCGCGATTTGCTCGGGGTACTATGCAGCGCGATCGAATCACACGCAGCTCAAACGCAGCAAAAACGCACTACGGAGGTTTCCAGCTACATGAGGATCGATTCACGAAAACCGAAAGCCGCCGCCCTTTCCGCCGCTCTGACCGTGGCACTTTTGGCGGGCGCCGGTGCAACTGATGCCCATGCCGCAACATTGTCCGATACGGTTGGATCTACGCCGTCCGAGACGACGCTGGTACAGCCCGTTGACTATCGCGGCGATGGTTATGGTTCCATGCAGGAGTGGAACGCCTCGATGGAGGCCAAGCGCGATTCCCTGGAGATGCGCGCTCAGATCATCATGAATATGTATGGCGACTATGCCACCGATGACGAGCGCGCTGTGCTGCAGGGCTGTATCGACGGCGCGGGTAGCCTGTTGACGATGGGGGAGGTCGACGCCAAGTCGACCGAGCTCGATGAGCTGCGCACTGCGCTTGAGGATGCCAAGCGCGAAGCGCTCGAGGCTGCCGCCGAGGCGGAGGCTGCCGAGGCTTCGTACTACAACGCCGGTTACACTCCGTCCTACGCGTCTGCCGCGTCCTGCACGAACGGATCGGGCCTGACGCGCTCTGCGGGTGTCAATAACTACAACGGGCGCCGCGAGACCTATTACAGCAGCAATGTGCTTTATCACTATCGCACGGGCGAATGGACTCAGGATTCTGAGGGCTTCTGGCGCGATTCCGACGGCTATTACGTTGTTGCCGCGGGCGATATGGCCCAGGGCTCGACCTTTACGGGCTCCAAGGGTGATTGCAAGGTCTATGACTCCGGCTGCGCTGCCGGAACCACCGACTACTACACCGGTTGGTAGTTTTTCTGCATCACGGATATTTGGCGGACGGGTGTCTTTACCGAGCTTTAGGGCAACGTAAAGACGTCCGTTCTATGTATGCGCCTGAGCTAACAGAGCCCTTACCGTGACGGTACGTCGCGCATATGGGCGCGGGGCACACTAGTTCATGAGAAATAAGGTCTTTCTCTTGGAGGAAGTGGTCTTGTGAATGCTCGAGATATCGCCGTTGCCGCCGTCGCGTTGATGCTTGGCTGCCTTGGTCCCACGGCCGCGCTCGTCGCGGGCATGCAGGGGACATGCGGGGCTGCTCCTATCGTGGTCGGCGCGCTGATCGCGGCCGCGCTGCTGGGAAGTGCAGGTGTAGTCCTTTGTCGCGACGATGAGGACCAGGCGTCGGAGTCGCAGCTCTAACCGTTGTGAAGCTGATTTTTGACCAAAGATGAAAAAGGAAGCCGCCGCGAGGGGAGTGCCCCTTGCGGCGGCTTTGCCATTGGATCTGCTGGCTACAGTATGCCGAGCACTACCAGCTGCTTTCTATTTCGCGAATCCTCTGGTAGAGCCAATCGTTTTGCGGCACTTGGATATCGTGTTTGGCGGCCAGGCGGCAAATGGTGCCCGCGAACTCCTCGACTTCGGTTTTTCGTTGTGCGATGCGGTCCTGCGCCATCGAGGGCATACCGGCGGGGTCGATTCCCTCGATGAGGTGCACCATTTGCGTCAGGTCTGCCTCGGTCAGCTCAACGCCCTCGGCGTTGGCAACCGCAAGCGTCTCGCGCATGGCGGAGACAAAACAGCGGCGCTGCTCGGAGCCCGGCTCCGTGGCGCTTCCGTAGGTCCCGCCGTAGGCCATGCAGGTCTGGTTGATGCCGTCGTTGAGCATGAGTTTGGCCCACATGCGGTGCGCAATGTCGCTCTCGACGGTATGGGCGATGCCGCAGCGCGTATAGAGCTCGTCGATGGCGGTAACGGTTGCGGGCTTGGTGCCCGCTGCCGCGCCAAAGCGAATCTCGCCCGCATTGGTAAAGGTGAGCTCTCCGCTGAGGAACACGGCGTCCATGCCTTGGCAGATACCCAGGACGGTGTGCTCCCAGCCAAAGCGCTCGGCAATCTTTTGCTCGCTCGTAATGCCGTTGCACAGCGAGGCGATGAGCGTGTTGGGTCCCACGACACGCTCCATAGTCTTGAGTGCTTGGTCGAGACCGGTGGTCTTGACCGTCAGGATGACCAGATCGGCGGGCGCTGCCTCGCTGGCGCGGACGGACGTGAGATCGCAAGGCTTTCCGTTGACGGTGAGCGCATCGCCCGCGTGACGCTCAAAACGGGCGTCATCCATAACGTATTCGACGGCGTCATTGCCGAGGGCCTTGGCAATCATGCTGCCGTAGAGCAGGCCGACGCCGCCCTTGCCGATAAAGGCGACCTTGTTGATCTGCATGTGAATCATCTCCTCACAAAAAGGCGCCCGCGTGCGGGGCGCCTGATGGATTGTATGCTGCCGGGGTGATTGATGGGTGCGCGGGGCGGCTGTTATGAAAAAGAAACTATTGCGCTGTGCGCTTATGCCGCGGGGCAGACCGCAAAGACATGCGCGTGGTCATGCCCGGCCCCTTTCATCGGGCTTTTTGCTGATGTTAAAGCGGTGCCGTGACAGCTCGATTTCTACTGCGTTACGATACGTTCTCGATTGCGATTCCACGATGTTTCGGCTGCGTGACCATTGTGTTTCGCCTTGCCGGGGCGCTGATGGCGAAGGGAGGGGCCGTGCAATATCGCGTTGACCCCAAAAGCGGCAACCGTATCTCGGCGTTGGGTCTGGGCTGCATGAGGTTTCCCGGTGCGCCGGGACGTCCGGATGCGAAGACAGCCGATGCCATCATTTCCCGTGCGGTGGAGCAGGGGATTAATTATCTGGACACCGCGTATCTCTATCCCGGTAACGAGGCGTGCGTGGGCGCCTCGCTTGAGCGCTTGGGGCTGCGTGACCGGGTGTTGCTGGCGACCAAGTTGCCGCATGCTTCGTGCAAGTGCGCGGAGGATTTCGACCGGTTCTTCGATGAGCAACTGCGGCGCCTGCGGACCGACCATATCGACTATTACCTCATGCATAACATTACCTCGCCCACCCAGTGGGAACGTGTGGTGGCGTTGGGCATTGAGGACTGGATCGCGTGTCAAAAGGCGGCGGGGCGTATTCGCCAGATTGGTTTTTCGTACCACGGCAGCGCGGTGGATTTCCTGACGATGCTTGACGCATATGACTGGGATTTTTGCCAGATACAGTACAACTATGCCGGCGAGCGTTACCAAGCGGGAACGGCAGGACTCATGGCGGCTGCGGAGCGCGGGCTCGCGGTGTTTGTGATGGAGCCGCTGCTGGGCGGGCGTTTAGCGGGCAAGCTGCCGCCACGGGCCCGCGCTGTGCTCGATAGTGCCCGTGACCCGCATTTGCGCACTCCTGCCGCCTGGGGTCTTTCGTGGGTGTGGAATCATCCTCAGGTGACGATGCTGCTTTCTGGTATGACCGATACCGCGCAGGTGGACGAGAATTCGTCACTGGCAGACCTCGCGTTGCCGAATTCGATGACTGCCAACCAGCTCGACACGATCGCGCACGTGCTGGATGAGTTTGAAAAATCGAATCGCGTGCCCTGCACGGGATGCGGCTACTGCATGCCATGTCCCAAGGGTATCAACATTCCCGGCTGCTTTGCCGCCTACAACGCGAGCTATGCGCACAGCTGGTTTACGGGGCTGTCGCAATACTTTACGGCGAGTGCGGTGCGCACGAGCGAGCCCAAGCTGGTGAGCAATTGCGTCAAGTGCGGCAAATGCGCGCGTCACTGCCCGCAGCATATCGATATCCCCGAGCGTCTCGATGACGTGCGCCGACGCTTCCAGCCGGGCCCCGTAACGGCCATGCTTAAAGTCTTCGGCAAAACACGCTCCTCATGACCCTTTTATATCTTGTGATGGAATAGTTCCTGTTTGCGGCAGAATAGGGCGGTAGCAGGAACTATTTCGCCGCAACTGATGGGAGGCTATCGTGGGTGACCGAGGTTTACGTAATGATTCGCGTGAGGTTCGTTGGGGCATTTTGGGCGCTGGGCACATTTCTCATCGATTTGCATCGTCTCTCAAGAAGGTCGATGGGGCACGGCTGGTGGCTGCGGCCGGCCGCACTCCTGCACATGTCGAGGAATTTTGCCGAGCGTTTTCGATCGATGCTGCGCATGGCCATGTCTCGGTCGACGATAACGGCGATGCGGCTTATGACGCGCTGATTGCCGACCCCGATGTCGACGCAATCTACTTGGCTCTTCCGCATGGCATGCATACGCGTTGGGCCTGTCGCGCGCTGTGCGCCGGAAAGGCCGTGCTGTGCGAAAAGCCGGCCGTTTTGAGTGAGGAAGAGGCTCTCTCGATTGCCTCCACCTCTCGCGAGCGCGGCGTGCTGTTTATGGAGGCGATGAAGAATCGGTTTTGCCCGATGCACACTCGCGTGAAAGACTTGCTTGCGTCGGGTGAGCTTGGCCGTATTGTCTCGATTGAAAGCGTGCAAAAGCTCGATTACGGCGAGTCTCCTTCGGGCTATCTGCTTGATCCGTTGCAGGGCGGCTGTCTATATGACATGGGCTGTTATGCGGTCGGTTGGTTTGAGGATTTGCTCGCGGGCGCGTGCGAGGTTTCGTCCCGTGAAGTTCGCTGGCGTGACGTATCGGGCGGCCGCGTCGATTGGGCCGACGAGATCCGTATGAGCGTCGGCGGTATACCCATTCATATGGTGTGCGACGGCAAAGCAACATATGAAAGCCGCTTAACGATTGCCTGTGAGCGAGGCTCGTTGGAAATCGAGCGTCTCCATCGCCCCGAGCTCGCCCATGTGAAGTATTCCGACGGTCGAACGCTAGAAATAAATGCCCCGTTTGAGATCGATGATTTCTACGGCGAAATCCAGCATGCGACGCGGCTCATTCAGGCGGGGAAACTCGAGAGTCCCGTCATGCCCCTTGCCGCCACGCAGCGCTGTGCACACATCATCGATGCGATTCGTCTAGCCCTCTAGGACTTGGCGCTGACACGTAGGGGATCATGACGCCGGCGCCCGTGGTGCCTGGCGGCCCACATCTCTGATGCCCCTTTTATAACTTGCGGTGGAATACGGTCTGTTTGCGCCAAAATAGGGCACCAATAGACCGTATTTCACCGCAACTGATGAGGGGGAGCTGGAGATGCTGACAATCGGATGCCATCTTTCGACGACGAAGGGCTATCGGGCAATGGGGGAGACGGCGTTGTCCATTGGTGCCAATACCTTTGCGTTCTTTACGCGCAACCCGCGCGGTGGCAAGGCAAAAGACCTTGACATGGATGACGTGGCGGCTCTGCGCGAGCTTATGGCGCAAAACGACTTTGGCCCGCTCGTGGCTCATGCCCCGTATACCTATAACCCCTGCTCAGCCAAAGAGCGGGCGCGTGAGTTTGCCCTGGAGGCCATGGCAGAGGACCTACGGCGCATGGAAGCACTGCCCGGCAACTACTACAATTTTCATCCCGGTGCGCATGTAGGACAGGGGGCAGACGTCGGCATTCAGATGATTGTTGATACGCTGTGCCAGGTGATGTTCGAGGGACAGCAGACGACGGTATTGCTCGAGACCATGGCCGGCAAGGGCACCGAGGTGGGCCGTAGCTTTGAAGAACTGGCGTGCATTATCGAGGGCGTTGCCGCCAAGTGCCCAGAGCTGTCCGATAAGCTGGGCGTTTGTTTGGACACCTGCCATGTGAGCGATGCTGGCTACGACATCATCCATGATCTGGACGGCGTACTCGACGAATTCGACCGCGTGGTGGGTATCGATCGTCTGCATGCCGTACACATCAACGATTCGAAGAACCCTTGTGGCGCCCATAAAGATCGTCACGAGTGCATCGGCAAGGGATACCTTGGCAGCGAGGAATTTGGTGGCGGTATGCAGGTTATGCAGAATATTGTATCGAATGGTCGCTTGCGCGCATTGCCATTCATTTTGGAGACACCGAACGAACTTGCAGGTTATGCGGCTGAAATCAAACTGTTAAGGTCATTGCAGCAGTAATGGCTGCCATAAAGTGGGACGCTCCATTCACGTTATGGGTTTGTTTCAATCAGTTTTCTAATTGCAGATTCTTCCAAGCGGGTGCATAATAACCCTCAGTTTTTGCAGACCTCTGAATCACGTGGGGTCATTGGAAGGAGACTGATTATGAAGCTGAAGAAGCTTGGCGCATTTGCCGCCACGGGTGCTATGGCGCTCGCCCTCGCTCTGACGGGCTGCGGCTCGTCCAACGCCACCTCTGGTTCTAATGCCGGTTCCAGCAGCTCTGACGACGCTAAGGTCGAGAAGGTCGACGGCTCCAAGGAGTACGCGCTCGTCAAGGACGGTACGCTGACCGTCGGCACCTCTGCCGAGTACGCTCCGTTTGAGTACAAGGATGACAACGGCGATTATCAGGGCTTTGACCTTGAACTCATCAAGGCTATCGGCGACAAGCTGGGCCTGGATGTCGAGTATGTCAACAATGACTTTGACACGCTGGTTCCGGGCGTCGCTTCGGGCGCCAAATATGACGTCTCCATCGCGGCTATCACCGACACGCCCGAGCGCGAGAAAGAAGTCACTTTCTCCGATTCCTACTACATGGACGATCAGGCTATCGTGACCAAGGTCGATAACGCCGACATCACGGCCGACAACTACAGCGAGAAGCTCAACAACGCCGATGCTACCATCATCGTCCAGTCTGGCTCGACCGCCGAGTCCTTTGCCCAGGAGAACTTCCCCAAGGCCAAGATTGTCCCCTACAAGGACGCCACCGAGTGCTTCAGCGCCCTGCAGTCCGATAAGGGCGACGCCGTAGTCACCAACCGCTCCGTTGCCAGCCAGCTGACCGCCGAGCAGTTCAACACCTGCCAGACCATTAAGCAGATTAGCACCGGCGAGGAGTACGCCATCGCCATCAACCAGGGCAACACCAAGCTCAAGGACGACATCAACCAGGCCATCAAGGACCTGACCGACGACGGTACCGTTGACGCCCTCATGGCTAAGTACAACATCAAGTAAAATAGCTACTTGATTGCTCACGGGCCCTTTCCGTTTTGGCGGAGAGGGCCTTTGCGCTTCTCTTGACGGAGAGTATTTCCGTCTCGTTTTGCCGGCAACTTCTACGATAGGAGCCACCTTGTCTCGACTGAACAAAGGGGCCGCGGAGCAGCGTTTTCCACTGCCCGCCTTGCTCCAAAAGCTAGTCTGCGTCATGGCCGTGGCGCTTGCGCTGGTGTGTGTGGGGGCATATGCGCCCACGACCGCCCAGGCGCTTGAGACCGCAAAGATTACCGCCCGACCCAACACCGGTTCGGGCAGCGCTGTGGTCGGCGGTACCGAGACGCGCATTACCTGGGAGGTCCAGGCCGATGCCGACGAGGAGCTGAGCGGTCTTTCTTTGACGTTTGTCGACGGCACGACGTTTGGTACCGATGACACGCGATTGACGATGCTCTCGGGCGAGGACCTCATGGATCGTACGCCCATGAAACCCACGTGCAAGGCTGATGGCCAGACGCTCAAGATTGACTTTGGCGAGACGGCGCCTGCCGGCGGCTTTTTCCGTGTCGAGGTTTACGGCGTGACCTTCCCCGTCGAGGGCGGCGATGAGGCCTTTAGCGGCACCTACACTTTGGCCGATGGCTCGACCAAGAAGATCTCCAAGATTCCGTCGGTGGAGATCAAGGGCGTGACGGCCTTCGATAACTTCCTGGCCGATCTTAAGGAGCAGCCGTGGGTCGAGGCCTGGAACTCCAATATGTTCCTGCGCCTGTTCTTGAACCCGGTCATTTTGGTCCAAAGCCTGCCGATCGTCTTTAAGGGCTTCCTTATGTCGCTTTCGATCGTGCTTGTGGCGTTTCCGCTGGCAATTCCCTTCGGTTTTGCCCTGTCGCTCATGCGCATCTCCAAGTCGCGCATCCTGCGCTGCCTCGCCGGCATCTATGTGAATATCATCCGCGGTACGCCGGCGTTCCTGCAGATCTATATCGCGTTCTTCGGTCTGCCGTTGGCCGGCGTCAAGGTTGATGACTACGTGCTTGGCGTTATCGTCATGGCCATGAACTCGTCTGCGTACCTATGCGAGATCTTCCGTGCCGGTATTCAATCGATCCCCAAGGGCCAAAACGAGGCTGCGCGTTCGCTGGGCATGAACGCGTTCCAGACGCTGCTCTATGTCATGATTCCGCAGACGTTCCGTAATGTTTTGCCTACGCTGACCAGCGAGTTTATCTTGCTTTACAAGGATACGTCGCTGCTTGCCGCCGTGGGTGTGGTCGAGATCGTCATGAACGCCCGTACCATCGTGGCCACGACGGGCTCCATTACACCGTACGTGGTTGCCGCCCTGTTCTATCTGGTCATCACCCTGCCGCTCGCTCGCTTGGTGAGCGGTCTTGAGGCGAGGCTTTTGGGCACGGCCGAGACCAAGAAGAAGCGTCCCGCCAAGAGCGCCGGACAGGTTGTCGCGACGCCCGCCGATCACATCGCCGGTCTGTAAGGAGGTCCTATCATGAGCGAAACCAATAACTCGAACGAGGTCGTCGTCAGCATCAAGAACCTCCAGAAGGCCTTTGGGGACAACGTGGTCCTGCGCGATATCGATCTGGATGTGCACAAGGGTGAGGTCGTTGTGGTCTTGGGCCCCTCAGGCTCGGGCAAGTCGACGATGCTTCGCTGCATCAATCGCCTGGAGCATCCCACGAGCGGCTCGATTGTCGTCGAGGGCGTGGATGTGTGTGCCAAGGGCGTCGACCTCAACAAAGTGCGCACGCACCTGGGCATGGTGTTTCAGCAGTTCAACCTGTTCCCGCACCTGTCGGTCAAAAAGAACGTCATGCTTGCGCAGCAAAAGGTGCTCAAGCGCAGCAAGGAAGAGGCCGAGAAGATCGCCGTCGAGGAGCTGACCAAGGTCGGCCTGGCCGAGCGCATCGACTTTATGCCGAGCCAGCTCTCGGGCGGCCAGCAGCAGCGCGTGGCCATCGCCCGCGCCCTGTCGATGAACCCGCACGTGATGCTCTTTGACGAGGCCACCTCGGCGCTCGACCCTGAGCTCGTGCGCGACGTTCTGGGCGTCATGCGCGACCTGGCGCACGACGGTATGACCATGATCGTCGTGACGCACGAGATGGGCTTTGCCCGCGATGTCGCCGACCGCGTCGTCTTTATGGACGGCGGCGTCATTGTGGAAGAGGGTACGCCGAGCGAGGTCTTCGACCACCCCAAGAGCGAGCGCACCAAGGCGTTCTTGGGCAATATCTCGTAGCCGCTTTATATGACTGACATAGCAGAAAACGGGAGCCGGATGTGATCCGGCTCCCGTTTTTGTTGGGACGCGAATGTGTTTTGTTGCAATGCGCGTTGCGGGCGGAGCTCATTGCCGCTAGGCGAGCTCGGCTCCAAGGGCGCGGCAGGCCGCTTCGCTCTCATCATCGGGGGCGTCGTAGCAGATGACGGAATCGACGACGTTGACGCCCTCCTCGTCGGCGTCCGCCTTCCAGTTGTCCATCCATTCGCCCTCGGCCCACGAATAAGAGCCAAAGAGGACGACCTTCTTGTCGCCGAGGGTCTCCTTGACCTCATCCCACATGGGCTGGAACTCATCATATTCAAGCTCCTCGGAACCCATGGCGGGGCAGCCGAAGGCGATAGCGTCATAGCCAGCGGCCTTGTCTGCGGAGAAGTCGGCGCAGGAGATGACCTCTGCCTCGGCGCCGGCATCGGTTGCACCTTCGGCAACGAGGTTTGCCATGGCCTCGGTGTTGCCCGTGCCGCTCCAGTAGACGACGGCGATCTTGCTCATATGTTTTCCTTTCGGTTGTGCGGCGTGCGGCCGCGTTTTGTATGCTCTATCGGGTTGCCTGGACAAGTTGTCCCAGGGTGCAGCCCTGTTGATAGATGTAGGTAAGGTATTGCGTGCATGCGCGATAGGAATCGAAGGTCGTGAGCGCCTGCTCAACGTTTGTGTATACCTTCCATGCGCCAAAGACCTTATAGTTTTCGCCGTGCTGGACGATAAACTGATGGACATCTTCGTAGGGATAGCCCAAAAAATAGCCAATTTCGTGGGGGAACTCGCATATGCACCCCGTATCGCAGTGCCTATTTCGCGCGAGTGCGCAGACGCTGCCGTCATAGGCGCTTTCTGCGGCATTGCTGCTTGCCAGCGTGATGCGAGCGGCGAGATGCACCAGGGATGCGGGCAGGTTGTGGACATCGTAACCTTCGGCGGCTAGCGCCGTCGTGGCACGGGGGTCGGAGAGGTATCGCATGAGGTCCGCAGGGCGGTACACATAGATGAGCGCTCCGCAGGGGCGCCAGACCAAAACGCTCATATGGATCCCGAGTGGCTGGAGCTCGCAGTTGCATTGGGCTATGACGGCGAGCAGGCGAGAGCGTCGCTCTTCGATATGGGTGGCGCTGGGTTTTCCGTTTTGGTTGGCGTAAACGCCGGGATAGGTAAAGAGCGAAGCCGGCTTGATACCTGCGAGCGTAGGGGAGCAGTTGCGCACGACAGCCGTTTGGTATGTTGGGATGTCAATGGTTCGAGTCACGATGCCCCTTTCGGGTCCTCAGTTGTTAGCCTAGGAAAACTTATACACGAAAGTAAGCCATGGTCAACAAAAAGTTTGAAGAGGGAAACTAATTGACCGAACAGACATGATTTTGGGTTAAGATGGGGACACCCCATGGGGGTATCTAGATAGGGCTACTTGAAAGGGGAACGCATGAGTGACTTGCTCAGCCCTGCGAATCTCATCGTGCTGGCCGTCATTGCCGTCGGCATGTTTTTTGGACTGCGTCGCATTGCCGCTTCGACACACGGGAAGAGTTGTTGCAGCGATGGTGCGAGCGGCAAGAAGGCCAAAAAGGTTGTTGTGGTGGATACCGATGCGTCACACTATCCCTATAGCGATGAGCTGCTCATCGGCGGCATGAGCTGTGACGGCTGCGCTCAGAACGTAGCCAATGCCCTCAATGCACTGGATGGCGTGTGGGCAACGGTGACGTATGCGGACCACACGGCACGCGTGCGCTCTAAGCAGCCGGTGGATCGTGATGTCCTCGAGACGGCCGTGAAAGACGCGGGCTACTACGTCATGACGCTGTAAGCGTCGCTCTGGATGCGCTTCCTTGGCTAGGCTCGTCCGCGCAGTTCGATGTCTTGGATGTCGTCGAAGTCGATGGCGATGTCTCGGAGCTTGAGGAGCTTGAAGGCGGGGAGCGCCTCGTCGAGGATGCCGGTGCGGCTGCGATAGCCGTATGTATCGTAATAGGTGACACGAACCAAGTCGCCACGTTTGAGACCCTCGAGTTTTTTAGAAAGCACGAGGGCTTTTTCTTCCGTGAGCTCACGTTTTGGCTCGACGGTGATTTCCTGCTTGCGCACGAGTTCGTAGTATCCCGTGAGGGCGGCAAAGGGCATAAACTGTGCGGCGCGGTTGGCGCGCACGGCACCGTTGGCAGTGAGGTTGGGGTCGGCGGCGCGGCGTCTGCCCTCGGGGTCCGCCAGGCGCTCGAAGGCGGTCGGCGGGCGCACGGGCTGTTGTTTGGGTTTAGGCACGGTGTCCTCCAACTTGTTCGTTGCGTTCGCGCGCGGTGGCGCCGGCGGTAAAGCTTAATCCCTTGACGAGCGCGTTCTTGCCGTACTTGCCTTTCACGGCCAGGACGGCGCGCGCCAGGTCGCGCTCGCGCTCATCGGCCTCGATATCGCTGAATAGATCGATGGTGGCAAATTCCTCGGGCATGAGGTTGCCAAATCCCAGGTTGATGCGCTTGACCGGTCGTTTGGGATCGACAGTCTGCGCCCAGAGCTCATCGAAATAGCCCATGATCTTCTTAAACGAATTGGTACGCTCGGGCAGCTTTCGCGAGGCGTTAGAGTGCGCAAAGAGTGCGGCATAGCCACCGCGCGGTTTGCCGCCATGCTCTCCCACAAAGATGCCATCGATTGCCTGCGCTTCGCGCACCAGGCGACGCCGTTCGTCATCGCGCTGGACGGGCTTGGGCGCACGGGGCGCGAGCTCGGGGCCGGCGGTTGCGGTGGGTTCGATACTCGATGTGCTCGAGCGCAGGTGCCCGCATCCGTCCACATACTGCGCTGTACCGCTGGCGTCGAGGCGGCGTATGTCGGCGCGTTCGCTCGCGTAGCCCACAAAGAGCGAGATGCTGTCGCAGACCACGTGCTTATCGACCAAGTCTAAAACGGCGTTGTCGACCATCTCGCGCAAGACGGTATAGGCCTGTTCGTAGGCATAACCCTTCGAGAGCACCTGTCCTGTGGTGGTCGAAGTTGCTTGCGGGCGATAGGCTTGGATATCGGCGATGGTTGTCGGCTCGCGCCCGAAGGCATGGTCGATGAGATATTCGGCATTGACGCCGAGCTCGTCGTAAAGCAGGTTTTCGTCGAGCGCCGCGACGCCCATCAGATCGTAGACGCCGTATTTCTCGAGGCGGGCTGCCACGCCGGGACCGATGCCCCAGATATCGGTGATGGGACGATGGGGCCAGATCTCCTTGCGAAAGGTCTCGTCGTCGAGTATGCCGATGCGGCTGGGTACGTGCTTGGCGGTAATGTCGAGCGCTACCTTGGCCTGGAATAGGTTGGGGCCGATGCCGACCGTCGCCGTGATGCCGGTGCGCGCGAGGACCTCGTCGCGCAGCGTGCAGGCGAACCCTTCCGCATCTGTGTGATAGAGGTCCAGATAGGGCGTCACGTCGATAAAGCACTCATCGATGGAGTAGACGTGCACGTCCTGGGGGCTGACGTATTCCAGATAGATACCGTAGATTTTCGCCGACACCTCCATGTAATGCTGCATGCGTGGTACGGCCGTGATGTAGTCGATGCCATCGGGAATTTCGAACAGACGGCAGCGATTGTGTATCCCGAGGTCCTTCATGGCCTGCGTGATGGCAAGGCAGATGGTCGTGCGTCCGCGCGATTCGTCGGCAACGACCAGGTTGGTGGTGAGCGGATCGAGCCCACGGTCGACGCACTCGACGCTGGCATAAAACGTCTTGAGGTCGATGCAGATATAGGTGTGCTGCTCGTGCGCCATCCGAGCCTCCCATCAAACACATGTTCTTATCGAATACCTGTTCGATAATACCCGCTCATCCGGACATCGTCAAAACCTGTCAAAAAGGGACTGGTTTGTTTTGGTAGGTATGGTCGTGCGGTTGGATCGGGTTTTAACGCAGCTCTAAAGAGCGCGAAACAGCTCGGAAAAGCTCGCTTCGTAGCATGAGCCTAACGATCGATACCGCCTATACGCACGGAAGGGTTGTGGGAAAGATGGTCAATTACGGGTTTGGTATGCCGACGCGCCTTGTTGTGGATGGAGACGTGGCTCGCTGGTGCGGACGATTGGTCGCTCACTACGGTGGCACCAAGGCGCTGGTCGTGTTGGGCGGTGACAAGCATACGCGCGATGAGCTTGTCTCGGCGGCACTTGGCTCGCTTGATCGAGCCCTACTCGAGCGTGTGCTTTTCCGCTGCGGCTCGGTTGGGGGCGACGGGGGAGACGAACTGATCGACGAAGCCGTGGCCCTGGCGACCGACGAAGGCGTGGACTTTGTCCTGGCGATCGGCGATGCCGATACTGCTGGCTTTGCACGCGAACTCGCCCGTCGCATGGCGGCGCTCGATGCCGGCGAAGACGGTTTTGTCCCTTATGGATGCATTCTCTCGGAGGGCAAGGCGCCTGCTGTCGTGGGCACCGGTGAGGTTCCCGTTTTTGCCATTATCGCGCCCGAACTGCTGGAGGGCATCGGGTCTCCTCTGCGTGAGTTGCTCGGTAGCATCTGCGCCGCGGCCTAATATTTGCCATAAAAGGACGGGTTATTTTTGGTTGGTAAAGCGTTTGACCTGCCAAAATAAGCCTGTCCCTTTTTAATCGGTTACCGTTTGGGGGCCGATTGGCAACGCTCGCTGATTGTAGTCTTGACCTGCGCTAGAATAGTGGCATCTGAATGTCCGGGCGCATGGAGGCGTGCGCCCGTATGCTGAGGAGGACTCTATGGCAACTGTTGCCGCACCTATCGATGCTACGTCGACTGCCGCTTGGAAGGCACTCGAGGCTCATCAGGAGAAGCTTGAGGCCGATGGTATCGACCTCAAGGCCTGGTTCGCTGCTGACGCCGACCGCGTGAACAAGCTGAGCTTTGACGCCGGTGACCTGCACTTCGATCTTTCGAAGAACCTGGTGACCGATGAGACCGTCAAGCTGCTGTGCGATCTTGCCCGCGAGGTGAAGCTCGAGGAGCGCCGCGACGCCATGTTCTCCGGCGAGCACATCAACACCACCGAGGACCGCGCCGTCCTGCACACCGCGCTGCGCCGCCCGGCAAGCGAGAAGGGCCAGCTCATCGTCGACGGCCAGGACGTCGTCGCCGACGTGCACGAGGTCCTGGACCGCATGTATGCCTTCGCCGAGCGCGTGCGCTCCGGTGAGTGGAAGGGTGTTACCGGCAAAAAGATCGAGCACCTGGTGTCCATCGGCATCGGCGGCTCCGATTTGGGCCCGGTCATGGCTTACGAGGCTCTGCGTCCCTATGCCGACGCCGGTATCGACTGCCGCTACATCTCCAACATCGACCCCAACGACCAGGCCGAGAAGCTCAAGGGCTTGGATCCCGAGACCACGCTCGTGATCATCGTCTCCAAGACCTTCACCACGCTCGAGACCCTCACCAACGCCCGCGAGGTCAAGACCTGGATGCTCGAGCAGCTCAAGGCTCAGGGCGCCATCGACGGCTCCGATGAGCAGAACGCCGAGGCCGTGGCAAAGCACTTCGTCGCCGTTTCCACCGCACTCGAGAAGGTCGAAGCCTTCGGTATCGACCCCGCCAACGCCTTCGGTTTCTGGAACTGGGTTGGCGGCCGCTATTCCGTTGACTCCGCCGTGGGCCTGTCGCTGATCGTCGTGCTCGGCCCCGAGCGCTTCCAGCAGTTCCTCGAGGGCTTCCACGCCATCGACGAGTACTTCTGCAACACCCCGCTCGAGAACAATGCCGTCGCGCTGATGGGCCTGCTCAACGTCTGGTACGTCAACTTCTTCGGTTCCAAGAGCCACGCCGTGCTGCCGTACTGCCAGTACCTGCACCGCTTCCCGGCCTACCTGCAGCAGCTCACCATGGAGTCCAACGGCAAGCATGTCCGTTGGGACGGCAGCGCCGTGACCTCCGACACCGGTGAGATCTTCTGGGGCGAGCCCGGCACCAACGGCCAGCATGCCTTCTACCAGCTGCTGCACCAGGGCACCGTGGTGGTTCCGGCCGATTTCATCGCCTTCGCCAATACCGCCAACCCTGCGACCGATAGCGGCCAGGACGTGCATGAGCTGTTCCTGGGCAACTTCCTGGCCCAGACCAAGGCGCTCGCCTTTGGTAAGACGGCCGACGAGGTCCGCGCCGAGGGCACGCCCGAGCAGATTGTCCCCGCCCGCTGCTTTGAGGGTAACCGTCCGACGACCTCGATCTTCGGCGACACGCTGACCCCGTTCGCGCTCGGCGAGCTCATCGCCCTGTACGAGCACATCACGTTTGTCGAGGGTACGGTCTGGGGCATCGATTCCTACGACCAGTGGGGCGTCGAGTTGGGCAAGCAGCTTGCCAAGCAGATCACCCCTGCCTTCCACGACGATGCCGCCAAGGCCGAGCAGGACGCTTCGACCCAGGCGCTCATCGAGTTCTATCGCGCGCATCGCAAGTAGTCGCTGCTGTTAACGCATCGCGCCTTATAGTCAGGGGCCCGTATCCTATCGGATGCGGGCCCCTTTGCTTTGCCGTGGTCCCGGGGCGCACGGCCTTTGTGGAACATCGCCGGGGCGCCGCGCGCTGCGAGAACCCTGCGCCTAGATCTCGGCCTCCGCATGGCCTCGCTGCGCCTCGGGCAGCTCCCCGTAGAGCGGATGGTCTTCGAGCCTAAAGCGCTCGACCTGTTCGGGAGTGCGACCGCGTACAAAGAGCCACGAGCGATCGATCGGCGTCGCCATGAGCGTGCTGGGGAGCGCGTCGGCGCGGTCGGAAAACACCCGGGCACTCTCTGGATCCTGGAATGCCAGCACCAGATGCGTGTCGCAGTTGCCCATGATGGAGCGAGCGCGTGCCTCGCCATAGAGCGCATCGAGCTGGTTGGTCGACTGCAGCAGCAGCGTTGCCCAGATGTTGCGGCTTCGGATAATCGAGAGCACGTTGTCGATCTGGAGGATCTGCAGATTTGCGAAGTCATCGAGCATAAAGCGCACGGGCATGGGCAGGCTGCCGTCGGGCTGCCTATCGGCCTCACGAATGAGGCCCATAAACGCCTGCGAAATAAAGAGGCCGGTCAGCGGATCGAGATTGCGGTCAATATCGCTTACGGTTACAAACAGGGCGCAGGGGGTGTGTCCCATGGAAGCGAAGTCCACCTGATGGCACTCACGATAGAGCTGTGCCGCACCGTCGAATCCCAGACACATGACCTTTTCGGCAAGGATGCCGACGATGCTCGCGTGCATGCGCTCGGCATTTTGCGTAATGGCGTAGCGCCGCCATAGCGAGAGGGCATAGCTTTGGGGGTCGGTCGTGATCAGGTCGTCAAACAATCGACCCGTGGCACCGTCCTGCAGGTGCTCGATCAGCTTGATGACCGAGCTGATCGTCTGCTCGTCGGCGGGTAGCTGTTCGGTGACGTAGGCGATAAGACACGACAGCAGGTTTGCCGCCGCATGATCCCAAAAAGGCTGGTTGTTGTCCTCGATGGGGCAGATGGCCTTTGCCACCGAGAGGATGTCCTGCTGGTTGGGCCTGCCGTCCGCCTTGCGGCGAATGTGCCTCAGGGGGTTGTAGCCGCAGCGCTCGATGCCGGGCGCAAGGGCCGGGACGGTGTTGAGGTCGGCGAAGTTGAGACATTGCACGCGGTAGCCGTGGGCTGCCAGCACGGGTCCCACTTCGCGACAGAGCGTGCCTTTGGTGTCGAGCACGATGTAGCTTGCGTTCATTTGCAGCAGGTTGGGCTTGAGGACGTTTCGGGTCTTGCCGGCTCCCGAGGGGCCGATCACAAGTGCATTGTTGTTGAGTCCCGTTTGGCGGGTGTCGCAGGAAAGCGTTCGATCCTTGGCGAGGATGGTGGACGATGCGGACTCAGATGCGGCGAGGCGGCTGGCGAGGTTAGACATGGGCGACCTCCTTGGTGGCCGAGAGGATTTCGTGGGCAAAGCCGAGCTCGACGGCGCGCTCGGCCGAAAGGTAGGTGTCTTTTGCAGTGAGGGACTGGATGCGCTTGGGCGTGAGGCCGCTGCGGTCCGAGAGGATTTGCGTGAGGGTCTTGCGGGTCTGCATGAGACGCCGGCTGGTTTCCTGCAGCGCAAGTGCCGAGCCGCCTGCCCCCTGGGGGATCAGCGGGTCGTGAATCATGAGCTCTGCATGGGGCGCCATACGGCGATCGTCGCCGCCCATAAAGATCACGGCGCCCATGGACGCGGCGAATTCCAGGCAGACGGTGCGGATGGGGCACGATGCGAGGCGCATGGCGTCATAGATCGCAAGGCCCGATCGCACGCTTCCGCCGGCGCTGGCGACAAATATGGTGATGGGGCGGCTGGGGTCGGTGGCATCGAGCAGGCGGATCTGCTGGCATAGGTCGTGGGCCATCGGGGTTTCGATGTTTCCCATGACGGAGAGCTCGCGACGGGCGAGCATCTCATCGTAAATGCTGGTGAGCGTGATACCTCGGGCGGATTCACGCATGGTGAGGGGACTGATGATGGGGGAATGATTGGTGTCCATGAGGACTCCTTTCTGTTGGTTGTGTTGTGGAATAGGATTGTTGCCCGCGGAGGGGCTGGCGGGCTACAGGGCTCGTCCGAGCCTGAGATCGAGCTCGGTTGTGGGGCAGGCTGCCTGTTCGTGCGGCTCGCAAGCACCAAAGGCTCCAAAGCGATGGAGCGTTGCGGCGGGCGTGGTGTAGGCGAGCCGCAGCTGATGCTCGACAGGGGCACATCCGTCATTTTTGTAATGAGCCGCGTAGTACTGCGCGATGCTGGCGTTCATCTCGCTGCCATTGCGATGGCGCTCAAACTGGCGTCTGCAGGTCTCGATGATCTTTGCTACCGACTTGGGTGCCGTCGCGGGAACAAGGGCGAGATAGCCCTCAAATAGCTCGTTGATGCTCAGGAGGCACAGCAGATCGATCAGCGTCCTTATGGCTGCTCCCTCGGCGGAAAAGTGCGCGGTCATGCGGTTATATCGGTTGCGGTCGACGATGGCCGCATGGGGTCTTGGAGTTTTCTGCCCCGTGGTCCCGGGCTTTTGCCGCGCCTGTGCATTGAGCTCGACGTTGCAGCGCTTGAGGCCGTCCAACGGAAGGAACAGTGCGGTGCGCAGGGTGTTCCGCTTGCTTTCGAGTTCATGACGCTCGTCGGGTTCCCATTCGAGCTTGAGTTTCGTGTCGAGTGCCGTAAGCATATGGGCTAGGCAGTCTACGGTAAGAACGTACGAATCGTTGTCGCGTTTTGGGGCATAGGGGTCTGTCAGCTTGCGAATGTCGGGGTCGCCCATGATCTTTGTGCAGCGCTTCAGCAGTTGAGGGTGGTCGGCCAAGATCGTCGCGAGCGGTAGCGACGCGTAGTTCTTGATGGTCGCGGCGGCAAAGGCGGCGTCATATTCGTTTGCATATGCTCGCTCAATGCGGGCATCCAGAATGCTTTTCTTATCGCCGTCTTCAGCGTGGTGGTTTGTCATAGCTTCTCCAATCGGTTGATGTTCGTGCTGTTTGTTGATGTGTTGGTTGTCGTGAGTGATGTGCTTGCCGTGGGTGATGTGCTGACGTTGGGGTGCTATGCGGTTTTCAATGAGCCCGTGAGGCGGTTGCTGCAGGGGCGGGATGAAACGGCCCATGCAAGGCGGAAGGCATCGTGCTCAAAATCGAGACAGCAATGCCCTGGGCGCCTCACATGTGGCAGTTACCTCATTAAGTTGTCATTGCGTTTGGGGTTGTACTTTGCCGATCTTCCTTCTCTTACACGCTGAAAACTGAAACTGAATATGCTCGATCTACTTAAAACCGCAACAGCGATCTTTTATCAACTTATATGTCGGAACGCGTCTTTGCAAGTACTTTTTTGCCTTTGTTTCAAATGGGGTGGTTTTGCAACCGTCATACGCGCGCTGTGCGAACGTGCCCCGGCTCGGATAAGATAGTGCGCGATAAAAACGATGCAAGGAGGCACATATGGCAATCAAAGCCATCGCGATGGATATCGACGGTACGCTCACCAACGACCAGAAAGTGATTAGCTCGCGTACGCGCGAGAAGCTGCTCGCGGCGCAGGAATCGGGCATTAAGCTCATCTTGGCTTCGGGCCGTCCCGCATGGGGGCTGCACGCCTTGGCGCAGGAGCTCGACCTTCAAAACCATGACGGTCTGCTGGTGGCCTTTAACGGCGCGCATGTGGTCGACGCTCAGACCGACGAGGTGCTGTTCGATCAGGCTATGCCTGCCGACGAATTGCATCGCCTGATTGATCACCTGCGTAATTTTGACGTGATCCCTATGATTTCGCTCGGTCGTGATTTGCATGTCGAGGACTCGTACCATTGCATGATCACGCTGCCTGACGACTCGCAGAAGAATATCGTCAAGTATGAGCGCGATGCGTGCGATCTTAAGATTCGCGAGGTCGAGAGCTTGCATGAGGTTGTGGACGCTTATCCCGTGGACAAGCTGCTGACGGCGGGCGATCCGGCCTACCTGCAGGCGCATTACGAGGAGATGTATGCGCCCTTTAAGCAGACGCTTTCGGGCATGTTTACGGCCGACTGGTACTTTGAGTACACGGCGCCCGGTATCGACAAGGCCCGTGCGCTCGAGGGTGCCCTGCCCAAGCTCGGCATCGATGCCAGCGATGTCGTATCGTTTGGCGACGGCCAGAACGACAAGTCCATGATTGAGTGGGCCGGCACGGGTGTAGCCATGGGCAACGCCGTCGATGAGGTTAAGGCTGTGGCCCAGATGGTGACCGCCAATAACAACGAAGATGGTATTGCGGTGGCGCTGGATAAGCTGCTGGGCTAGAATCGCCGATTAATGCATGATTCGGGCGCCTGCTCGCGGGCGTCCTTTTGTTAGGGAGGGTGCCGTGTCCGCATTTCCGTTCGACGCCGTTATCTTTGACATGGACGGCGTCATTGTCGATACCGAGTATTACTACTTGGGCGAGACTGCCGCGTTTGCCAAGGAGCTGGGGCTTAATCTGACTCAAGAGGAGTTGAATGGGCAGGTCGGTACCTCCCATCAGTTCTTCCTGCATATGCTGGTCGATTGGTTTGAGCGCGCCGGTAAGGGGCATTTCACTGGCGAGGAAGCGTTGGCCCGTTGGGACGAGTGGGCGCATAAACGTCCGCGCGACTATCAGGCTTTGATTAACCCAGGCGCCGTGGATACGATTCGAGAGCTGCCGCGCCGTGGCGTTCGCGTGGCGCTTGCCAGCTCGTCTCCCATGGTTAGCATCGAGGAAGTGCTCAACGCATGCGGGCTGTCGGATGCCTTTGAGTATGTGGTGAGCGGCGAGCAGTTTAAGGAGAGCAAGCCCGAGCCCGACATCTACCTGCATGCGCTGGATCTGCTGGGGCTGCCCGCGAATCGCTGCTGCTGCGTTGAGGATTCCGTTCCGGGCATTACCGCGGGTAAGCGAGCCGGCTTGACAGTCATTGCCAAGCTCGAGGAGCGCTTTGGATTTAGCCAGGATGCCGCGGACAAGATTATCGACCAGCTGCCGGAACTGCTCACGCTTTCTTAGGAGCGCGGTAGTTGCGCGTTTTTCGGGTCAGATGAGTAAATACCCGACATTTTGGTGCGGCAGCAAGCATACTTAATGCTAATGCGGGCTTAAGGGCTTGCTGAATGCCCTTGGGCCCGCTTTAGACTTAATTGTGCTGGGAGAGGGTATATGCCACCGACTGAAGGGCTAACTGACGGTAAAGCAGCGATACCGCTGTACCAACAGGTTATCGATATCATTAAAAACGAAATTAACTCCGGTGCCTACAAGGCGGGCGCGCGGATACCCAACGAATTCGAATTGGCTGAGAGCTATAAAGTTGGCCGCGTTACCGTGCGACGCGCTATTGAAGAGCTCGTCCAGCAGGGCTATCTAACGAAGCGGCAGGGGAAAGGCACGTTTGTCAATGCCCCCAAGCTTAAGCGCAAGATTCGCCAGAAGGATGACGTCCAGAGTTTTTCGGACGCATGCCGCGTTAACGGAATGGAGCCGGGGGCGTGCGTCATTTCGAGAAAGATACTGCCGGCGGATTCTACCGAAGCGCAGTTCTTTGGTGTTCCCGTTGGAACTGACTTGATTTGCGTTGAGCGCGTGCGCACTGCCGATGGCGTCCCTGTCATGCTCGAGAACAACATATATGTTTACGAGGACAACGCCTATCTATCAACGGCACCTCTATCTAACCAATCCATTTTTGAGTTCGTGCGCAACCGGACGGGCCGCACGCCCGCGTTTACCGACCCGTGCACGCTCGAGATCGCGTGCTCGTCGCCCGAGGTCGCTCGACTGTTGGCAGTTCCCGTTGGCGAACCCTTGTTTTATATGGAAGCCTTCTTTTTCGATGAGCAGCGGCGGCCGTTTATCATCGGTCGTCAGCGGATCGTTGGGTCTCGCTACGTTTTTGACATCTAGGACATTGCGAATGGAAGCGCCCAGTTGATCATCTCACCGGGCGTCTCCATACCGTTCACGGCGCGAACGCAACCGTTCAACCGCGTCGCGGCAATCAGTTTGAAATTATCTTGATGACAGGAAAAGCTGCTGGTAATCTATAGAACGTCATAGAACGTTTGCCTTGTGCAAGCGCTGAAGCGAGATGTGATGCATTCTCGAGTTCTTTGGAGGTATCTATGTCAGATACGAAGGCGAAGAAGACAAACAGACGTTTTAAGTTCAAATTACCGCATGTCTATACGATCATGTTCTTGCTGATCGTTGTCTTTGCGGTCCTGACCTGGATCGTTCCCTCTGGTCAGTATCAGCGCAAGACGATTTCGACAGCGGCGGGCGAGCGTGAAGTCGCCGTTGCTGGAACCTATGAACAGGTCGATAAGAACTACACCGATTCCGAGACCGGCGAGACCATCAATCTGGGCCAGGATATCTTCGCGGTCCTGCAAGCGCCTACTAAGGGCATCCAGGAGGCTGCCGACGTCGTTGCGTTCGTCTTATTGATTGGCGGATCGTTCGCAGTCATCACCAAGACCAACGCTTTGAATGCCGGCATGAGCCGTGTGATTAAAAAGCTCAAGAACAAGGACATCCTCATCATTCCCATCACGATGACGTTGCTGTCCATTTGCGGCACTACGTTTGGTATGTCTGAGGAAGCCCTGCCGTTCTATGCCATCTTCATTCCCATCATGATGGGTATCGGGTATGACTCGATGACGGCGTTTATCATCTGCTTCCTTGGTCCTAACCTGGGATATTGTGCTTCGACCATCGACCCGTTTAATGTTTTGATCGCCCAAGGCATCATTGGTATCGAGGGCAATCCTCAGCTGTGGCTGCGCGCCGTTTCTTGGGTCATCTTCACTGCCGTCGGTATCGCATGGGCCATGCGCTACGCCATACGCGTCAAGAAAAATCCCGAGTCGTCCATTGTGTACGAGGACGATAAGCTCAAGCGTATTGAGTTTTCCGTGACCGATGCCTCCATCGAGGAAGAGTTCACTATCCGTCAGAAGCTCGTGCTTATCGATTTTGCTTGCGGTATGGGCATTATCGTCTGGGGTCTTGTTACCCAGGGCTGGTACATGAATGAGATTTCCGCCGTGTTCCTTGGCATGGGCTTGCTTGCCGGTATCCTGGGCGGTCTTGACCAGCAGACGATCGCAGAGGAGTTCGTTAAGGGTCTTGCCGACTTTGCGTACGCTGCCATCGTTATCGGTATCGCTCGCGGTATTCTGGTCATCGCCGAGGGCGGCATGATCATCGACACCATCCTCCAGGCGCTCGCTACTGCGCTTGCCGGTGCACCCGCCGCCGTCTACACCACGTTTATGTATATCGTCCTTGGCCTGCTCTCTTTGCTGGTTCCCTCGAGTTCTGGCCTGGCGGCGCTCACCATGCCCGTTATGGGCCCCCTGACCGAGCTCATGGGCCTCAATCCCGAGGCGGCCGTCACCGCGCTCCAGTTTGCCAACCAGACCATCAACACCATCAGCCCCGTGGCGGGCATGACGGTCGCCGGCCTTGCCGTGGCTAGGATTTCGTTTGGCCAATGGTGGAAGACCATTTGGAAGTTCTTCATTTTCATGGTCGTCTTTGGCCTGATCGTAACGGCAATCTCCGGCATGCTTCCGGTGTAGGTGGTTGTGATGTCTGATCGTTTGACGGTCCTGACGTCTAAGAGCGTCTTTACCGGTACGGGGGACCTGCCGTTTGAAGGTTTCGTAGCGGTCCGTGGCAATCGAATTGAGGCTGTTGGCACCAAGTGTGAGGTAGCTTCGTATTTGACCCAGGCGGACGAGGTAGTTGACCTAGGCGACCGCACTGTCATGCCTGGCCTGATCGATGTGCATACCTTCTATACAGGTTGGGCGCTGCGAACGTTGGGGTCTGATCTGTCCGGCATCGCCGATGCCAAAGAGGCTGTGTCGCTCTTGCGTGCATGGAAAGAAGATCATCCGGATTGCGCGGCGGCTTTTGGCCACAACTTACCCGAAACGTTGGCATCGGATGCCGAGAACGCAAATACGGCAGCTGTGTTTGACGATTGTTTTGGCGATATCCCCGTCGTCTGCTTTACGCCGGGCGCGGAGACCTGCGTTCTCAATGCTGCCGCCAGCGCGCGATACGGTTTTACGCCCCAGGCGTGCTATGCCGAGAAGATCTGGCGCATGATGAGCGATTTCCTCGCGCTGCCCGAGGTACGTGCGGGGTATTCGGACTACATGAGCATGCTTAACGAGCGCGGCGTTACCGCCATCAAGGAGATGGCGTTTGATGACTACTACGGCTTTGCCGACGAAATGGCTCGCCGTGAGGAATCTGGTGAGCTGACGGTTCGCGTCTCTATGATGTCGCAGCCGGTGGGTGCCGGTGCAAATCTGGCATATGCCCGCGAGGCACGAGAGCGCTTCCGGGGACCGTTCGTTCGTTTTTCTGGCTTCAACCGTATGACCGATCGCGGCGTATGGGCGGGGCTTGCCGAGATGATTGAACCCTATGAGGACACGGCCGATGCGGGCGCTGCCGGCAAGACGGTCGTCGAGGAGCCGGAGTGGGATCTGATTGAGAACGAGCTGCGTGCAATTGATGCTGACGGTTTCCGATATTCCTTGCATTGCCAGGGCGATGGCGCCGTTCGTCGCACCGTGGCGCTCTATGCCTCGCTGCCTCGAGACGAGCATGGACGGATGCTTCGCCGCCATGCGATTACCGATCTCGAGAACTCTGACCCGACCGATCTTGTCGAGTTTGGCAAGTTAGGTGGAATTTGCGAGGTCTATCCGCAGATTCTGACGCTGGACCGGCGCGAGGATTGCCTGTCGATGATGCGTCGGCAAATTGGCGAGACGCGACTTTTGCACAGCTGGAATCGCCGCGGCATGGAAGATTCCGGATGCACAGTGTGCTGTGGAACGGATTTGCCGCTGCTGATTCCGAGCCTGGGCGAGTCAATCTACAGCGCGTGCGGTGGATACTTCGACGATGGACTGCCCGTGAATGAGGCCAACGCGCTGACGCTTGTCGAGCTCTTGCGTGCTTGGACTGCCGGGGGCGCGTACGATCTGATGCGCGAAGACGAACTGGGTACGCTTGAGGTCGGCAAGCTTGCCGATATCTGCGTGCTCGATCGGGATGTGTTCGACCTCGATTATCGCGACGCACGCGATCTTTCGGTTGATATGACGATGTCGGACGGACAAATCGTGTTCGATCGAAATAAGGAGGCATAGGATGTCTGAATCCAAACCGACGCTGCGCCGCGAACAGATTGCGGGCATGAATATCCACTACATCATGTGGTCGCTCGATTACTTCCTTGATGTGCAGCAGCGTTTGGGCTTTGAGTCCATTGAGCTGTGGTGTGCGGAGCCGCATGTGACGCTCGACCACACGGGCTACTTTGAGGCTGAGGTCCTGGCGAAAAAGGCTGCAGACCGTGGGCTTAGGTATCGTACTCTGTGCCCCGAGAATGTTGTCTATCCTTGGCAGTACTGCGCACGCAAACCGCTGCATGAACAGCGCAGCCTGGCGTACTTTAAGCACGGCATTGAGCTTGCCGAGGTACTTGGGTGCGACCGTATGTCCGTCAACTCGGGCTGGGGCGACTGGGACGAGGACCGCGAGGAAGCCTGGAAGCGCAGCCGCGAGCACTTGTCCATTCTGGCGGAGTATGCCGGTGAGCACGGTCTGGTGCTTACGATGGAAAGCCTGCGTCCCGAGGAGAGCAACCTTGTGACGACGGTTTCCGATGCGAAGCGCATGATTGACGAGGTCGCGAGCCCGTACTTACAGCCCATGGTTGATACAACCGCGATGGGCGTTGCGGGCGAGACGCTCGAGGACTGGTTTGCCGCCTTTGGTGATGGGGCAATTCACGAGATGCACTTTATCGACGGTGACCCGTATGGCCATCTGGTGTGGGGCGATGGCAAGCACGATATGGACGCCTTCGTCGCCACGCTTAATGCCCATGGTTTCGATGGCATGCTGGGCCAGGAAATCACGGACGGGCGTTACTACGATGACCCGGCGGCGGCAGATGCCAAGAACATGGCCGCATTCGAGAAATATCTGATTGACTAAAACAACTATCGGCCACGCAGCCAACGTCATTGATTGCGGACCAAACAAGAAAGGAACTGGATATGAACGCACACGATCTGATCAAAGAGGCAATTGCCGAGAAGGGCAAGTTCGACAGCGTCTACTGGATTGCTTGCGGTGGCTCCATGATCGATTTGATCCCGGCTCATGAGCTTCTGCAGCGCGAGGCAACCACCTTCACTTCGTATATCTATACGGCTCGCGAGTTTGATATCATGCGCCCGCGCCGCTTGGGCGAGAAATCCCTGGTCATTGCTTGCAGCCACAGTGGCAACACCCCCGAGGTCGTCGAGGGCTGCGAGATTGCCCTTGCTGCCGGCGCTACGGTGATCGCCCAGACCGACAACGCTGGATCCAAGATTGACTCCGGCAAGTGGACCACGTGGGTCTACCCGTGGGGCGAGGGCGTGCCGCAGGCCGAGGTCCCCGCTGGCATTTCGCTGTCGCTTGCGGCCGAGCTGCTCGATCAGCAGGAGGGCTACGCCGATCTTGCCGATATGTATGCCGGTATCGCCGAGATGGATAAGATTCTTCCCCCGGCACGTGTGAAGGTAAATGCCGAGCTAGGCGATCGTTTTGCCAAGCTTTGCCAGGAGCACGAGTTCTTCTACATTCTGGGCAGCGGTCCCAACTTTAGCCAGACCTACGGTTTCGCTATCTGCTCTCTTATGGAGATGCAGTGGCAGCACTGCAGCTACATCCACTCTGCCGAGTACTTCCACGGCCCCTTCGAGGCTACTCAGGATGGCGTTTTTTACTTCCTGCAGATGGGCTCCAGCGAGTGCCGTGCTATGGACGAGCGCGCCCTTGCGTTCCTTAAGACGCATACCGATACGCTGATGGTGCTCGATGCCAAGGAGTACGGTATGGAAGCCGTGCCGGCGAGCGTCCGTGCCTATCTGGACCCGGTGCTGTTCTACGCCATGAACTGCGAGCTGCGTGCTGCACGCGGCAAGGTGTTTGATCACGATCCCGATTTCCGTCGCTATATGGGTGTTGTCGAGTACTAGAAGGGGCAAAGGCCATGGCATTTAACGTTAACGCGCTCGGATTTGGCGACAACGTCGTCGATCGCTACGAGCATATCCACACCATGTATCCCGGCGGCAATGCGGTGAACTTCGCCGTTTATGCCAAGAAATGCGGTGCCGCACGCTCTGCATACATGGGCATTTTTGGCAATGACGCCGCTGCCGAGCATGTCATTGCAAGCCTCGAGGATGAGGGTATCGAGCTTGACAAGTGCGAGCAGATGATTGGCGAGAACGGAGCGGCTCGCGTGACCGTCGTTGACGGTGACCGTGTCTTCCTCGGCTCCAACGAGGGCGGTATCCGTGGCGATGCGCGCTATGTTCTCGATCGCTTTGACCTTTCGTACATGAAGCAGTTCGATGTGGTTCATTCGGGCAACTATTGCTTCACCGAGCGCGAGCTGCCCAAGTTGAAGGCTGCGGGCGTCACGGTCTCTTTTGACTTTTCGGACGACTCCACCGACGAGTACTACGAGCAGATTGCGCCCTACGTCGATTTTGCTTTCTTTAGTGCGGCGGATGCCGCGAGCGAGGACGAGATTCGCGAGCGTCTGGCATGGGTGAAGGGCCTGGGTCCGCGTTTTGTGTCGGCTACGGCGGGCGCCGAGGGCTGCATTGCTTACGACGGCGAGCGTTATTACCGCCAGCTGGCTAAACCGGTAACGGACATGAAGGACACCATGGGGGCGGGCGACTCGTTCCTCACCTCGTTTTTGATGTGCTATCTCGATTCCGCCAAGCGTGGTGAGGATGGCGCCGAGGCCATCGAGCGCGCGCTCGACTTTGCTGCCGGGTTTGCCTCGACCGTGTGCGGCATGGAAGGTTCTTGGGGCCACGGAGCACCAATCGTCGAATAGCTTAAGAAAGCGTACGGCGGTCTGGCTATGAGGCCTTGGACAGCCGATGCAAAACAATAAGCGAAACGCGAAAAGGGGGCTCGCCATGTGGTGGGTCCCCTTTTGAACATTGGAGAAGACCATGGGTATTAAAGCGTGTGCGGCTGGTTTTTGCTGTGCGGACGTCTATCAAAACATCGGCGTGTTCTATCCGACTGGTAATGGCATTGACTGGGGTATCCATCTTGCACGAATGGGCGTTTCGGTATCCGCCGTGTCGGTTGTCGGCAAGGACGAGTACGGAGACAAGATGAGAGAGGCGCTGGCCGCCGAGGGGTTTGATATCTCTCATCTGCGGGTGGAGGATGGCGACACCTCGGTGATGCTCATGGCATTGAAAGACGGCGTCGATCGCGTGCATCTCGAGGCAATCGATGGCGTAATGGAGACATATCGTCCGAATGAAGATGACCGGGCGTTTATCCTAGAGCATGACATCATTCATACCGACCTGTTTGGCAATTGTTTGGACCTCCTGCCCGAGTGGCATGATGCGGGCAAGACGGTGGTTATGGACTTCTCGGTGTTCAGCCAGGATCCCGAATATGCCTGCGAGAATCATTTTCCCTACGTTGACTACGCATTTATGTCGTTTGAAGATGACACTCCGGAGCTGCGGGACTGGGTACGTCACGCGCAGGAATTGGGGCCGCGCGTTGCGGTTGCCACGCTTGGCGAGAAGGGAAGCATTGCCTATGACGGTGAGCGCTTCTATGAGTGCGGGATCGTGCCGGCGGAGAAGGTCGTTAATACCGTGGGTGCCGGCGACTCGTATATCGCCGGGTTTACCAAGGGCGTGATCGATGGCCTTGATATTCCGGCGTGTATGAAGGCGGGCGCTGAGCTGTCGTCCCGAGTGATTGGTTCGTTTGAGCCGTACTAGGGTCAAATGCCTGGAAAGGAGTACGAAATGGTTATCGACATGTTGGTCCATCCTATGCTCTACGGCGAGATCTGTACGCCGGGTGATGAGCCTGATGGATTCGGTTTTTGGTCACGAGAATTTGGTATGGGGCATATGGGCCCCATGGATTGGGATGAGCTTCAAGTCGAGATGGACGTCTGCGATGTGCAGAAGAGCGTGCTCATGCCGCTCGATGTAACCACGGCATGCGGAGGGCACTTTGGCACCAATGACCAGATTGCCATGCTGGTTGCCGCACATCCCGATCGTCTGTGGGGATTTGCGAGCGTAGACCCGCAGGTGAGCGGTGCCGCAGACGAATTGGAGCGCGCCTTTACCGAGTTGGGGGCAAAGGGGCTTTGCCTGCATCCTGCAAAGCAGGGTTTTGCCCCCGATGATGCTGTGGCCGAGCCGCTTTACGAACTGTGCGAGCGCTATAACAAGCCGGTGGTTTTCCATGCCGGTATGTCTTGGGAGCCGGGCGCAGAGCTCTCGCGCAGTAACCCGCTTGCATTTGAGCACACAATCGCAACGCATCCAAATGTGCGTTTTAGTTTGACCCATTTTGGCTGGCCCTGGGTGCGCGAGACCGTGGCGATGCTGCTCAAGTATCCCAACTGCTACGCGGACACCTCTATCACTTACATCGATTCGCCCGAGGAGATGATGCAGCGTCTTTTCACGGTCGATATGGGGCCGCTGTGGTATGAGCGCGCGCTATCGCACCAAGTGATGTTCGCCAGCAATACGCCGCGCTTCCGTGCATTCAAACTCAAGCGGGCGCTCGATACCGTGCCCATGCGCGATGATGCGCGAGAAAGGCTCTACTGGGGTAATGCCCTGCGTTTTCTTGAAGGGGATGAGTGAACATGGTGACGCTCGAGACATTGAGCTATCTATCGACTGCTCCGGACCAGTTCATCGATATTACCGAGGACGTGCACGCTGCCATCGAACGCAGCTCGGTGACCAATGGCTTGGCGGCGATTATTTTGTCGCATACGACCTGCGGAATCGTGGTAAACGAGGGGCTGCCCTGCGTGGAGACGGATCTTATGGAGACGCTTGATCGCATCGCCCCACTCGATGCCCCCTATGCGCATGCACACTTCCTGCCGAGCTATGGAGCCACCGGTAACAACTCCTGTGGGCATATCAAGAGCATGATTTGTGGAAACAGTTGCTTCTTTCCCGTCCAAGATGGCCACATCGTGTGCGGAAGTGCCCAGAACATCTATCTTGCGGAGTTTGACGGTCCGCAGAAGCGAAAAGTGTACGTCGAGGTGCTGGGGGAGTAACGTCCCTGCAATAACCCTATGAAGGAGCACGTTATGTCGTTTCTAACCTCGATGTTCAAGAACGAAAAGCCGGTTATCGGAATGCTGCACCTGCGTCCTCTGCCGGGCGATCCGCTGTATTACCCGGGCGGAAGCGTATCGCAGGTCGTGGAAGCCGCCAAGCGCGATCTCGAGGCGTTGCAGCAGGGCGGTGTCGATGGCATTTTGATTACCAATGAGCTCTCGATGCCCTATGAGCAGCATGTTTCTCCCTCAACCCTTGCATCGATGGGCTATGTAATCGGGGCTCTATCCCATGATCTGTCGACTCCTTGGGGAGCTGAGGCAATTTACGATGGTGATGCCACAATCGAGCTGTGCGCTGCCGTCGACGCGCAGTTCACGCGCTGCAATTTTTGCGGTGCCTGGGCCGGTGATCTCGGGCTGATTAACCGAGATTTCGCTCACACCATGCGTCGCAAGGCTGCGCTGCGCCTGGACGACCTCAAGCTTTTTCACTTCATCACGAGCGAGGGGGAGGTTTATCTCAACGACCGCACGACTGCGGACATTGCCGATTCACTTCTCTTTAATTGCCTACCGGATGCGATGGTCATCGGCGGTTCGGCTGCCGGTCGTGGCGCTTCGGGCGAGCTTGCCGACGAGGTCCGCGAGCGTGTTGGCGAAGTGCCCGTGGTATGTGGCACCGGTTGTCGCGAAAATACCGTGGCTGACGTATTTGCTCACTACGATGGCGCGTTTGTCGGCACATGCTTAAAGCGCGACGGAAAGCTGGATGCCCCGGTTGATGTTGAGCGGGTAGCTCGTTTTATGGCTGCCGCTCGTACGGCGCGAGGGGAGTAGGCACCTATGGCGCTCTATCTGGGTATTGATATTGGGACAAGCGCCTCTAAAGGCGTTTTAATCGATGATCGATGCAACATCGTTTGCCAAGCCTCTTGTGGACACGAGACGGACAACCCGTGTGATGGATGGTACCAGCATGATGCGGAGGCAGTTTGGTGGGGCGATTTTTGCCGCTTGTCGCGCGAGCTGGTGGCGCGATCGGGGGTTAACGCGGCGCAGATCGGATGCGTGGGCCTTTCCGCATTGGGTTGCGACTGTGTGCCGGTCGATACCGAGTGCAACGCGCTGGCGCCCGCGATTTTGTATGGAGTCGATGCACGTTCGAAGCCGCAGATTGACGAGCTCCTTTCCGAATATGGGTCAGGTCGCGCACGCGAACTTTTCGGGCACGATCCCTGCTCATCAGATATTGCTCCTAAGATCTTATGGTTTAAGGAGAATATGCCCGAGGTGCACGAACGTGCCGCGAAGTTCCTGACGGCATCATCGTTTCTATGCGCAAAGTTGACGGGGCGTTTTACGGTGGACCGTTACTTGGCGGAGGATTTTCTTCCCCTATACGACCGCTACACTTGGAGGGTTGATGCTCGGGAATGTGCTCGTTTCTGCCGGCCTGACCAGATGGCGGAGGTAATGTCGGCTACCAATATTGCCGGGGTGATTACGCAGCGCGCGGCTGAGGCGACAGGGCTCGCGGCAGGGACACCTGTCTTAGTGGGAACGGGCGACTCTGGTGCCGAGGCCATTTCGACGGGTGTATTTCGTCCCGGCGATATGATGGTTCAGTTGGGGAGCACGGCGTATTTCATCTACCTAGCTGATCATATGGTCGATGATGCCCGCCTGTGGCCAGGGACGTTTATCATTCCCGGAACTTACGGGATCTGCGCGGGGACCAATACGGCGGGTGCGCTCACATCGTGGTTGCGCCAAGAGCTGTATCGCGACGCCGTGGAGGCCGAGGGCCACGGTGGCCCCGATGCATATTCGGTTATGGCGCATGATGCCGCCGATGTGGCGCCGGGTGCCGATGGGCTCGTGTGTCTGCCGTACTTTGCGGGGGAGCGTACTCCGCTCAACGATCCCGAGGCGCGTGGCGTCTTCTTTGGCCTGACCGGAAGGCATACGCGAGCCCATATGGTTCGCGCCGCCTTGGAAGGCGTCGCGTATACCGTTGCATCCCATGTCGACATTATCGAGCGAGAGCATGGACTGCCAATTGGGCGCATTATGCTTGTCGGAGGTGGAACCAAGAATCCAGTTTGGATGCAGGCTATCGCCGACGTATGCGGGCGCGAGGTCTCGGTTGCCAAGGTTACGGTGGGCGCATGCTTCGGTGATGCCATCATGGCAGCTCTCGCAGGTGGCGCCTATGCATCATGGGATGAACTCGCCCAAGTCCTTGGCGTTGCACAAACAATCGTGCCCGATATGGCTGCCCACGAGCTATATGCGTCGCGTCGTCATATCTTTGACGAATTGTATGCACGCAACCGTGATCTCATGCACGAATTGGTGTAATGCTGCCGAATTGTACTGCCTGCCAATAGGGACTGCGTTGTGCGATTCGCATGTCCCTTGGCATTTTTGCCCACAGGGGTTAGCGAAGGTCAAAAACAGAGTGCGCAGTTGCTAAAACTACCGACTCGATGCGCTTTGCGTCACAGTTTTTGAGTGAGGCAATGTGCATCGAGGTCCTTGCGAGCGATCTGATGAGCGATTGCACACTTGTTTCTGTGTTTGGCTCGGCCGGCGCATCGGTCTCGAGCAGTAGACGGTCGAGTGGAATCTGTCGGGCATATTCGCGACCGCGCTTGGTGGCGAGCATGCGCTCGTTCACGGAAAAATAGCAGCCTGCGTTTCGCGCGCGGACGAGTTCGTCCGAAGTGCCGCTAAACCAGTGGAAGATGATAACGGGGGAGTCGGAGTTTGGGATGAGTAGTCCATGCGATTCGAGGACGTTCAGTACGGTTCCCGCCGAACGAACGGCGTGAATTGATATCACGCGCCCGGTAAGAGGATGCTGCACGAGCGCATCGCAGAGCCGGTCAAATGCCTGTATTTGTAGCGGCTCACTTCCAGCAAAGCGCGCGGAAAAGTCGAGTCCGACTTCGCCGATATAGCGCTCTTGGGCAGCAACTTCGCAAAGCAGATTGATTTCAGCGTTGCCATATCGTCCGTCGGCGAGCCACCAGGGATGGAGGCCGATGCCGGCAAAGATATTTGAACGGCCGCAGGCGCGCTTCTTGGCGCGTGCAAAGTCGTGCGGATCGACGCCGCAGTCAAATAGAATCAGGCCCAGCGCCGTTGCCTCATCGGCAACGGCGTCCGGGTGAGCCATTAGATCAAGATGGCAGTGTGCATCAAATAACCGGGGCTCCATCTCGGCGCGCTCCGCTAGTCTAGGCGCTGGCCATCGGCGCGCACGCGCTCGGTGCCGCGGCCACTGATCTGGCGGATAACCTCGCCGGCGATCATCTGGCCCATGATGGGCGGCATAAAGCTCGCGGTTCCCAGCTCGGTGCGCTCGTGGATGTTGGAAGGGTCGCGGGGCTGGGTCATTACCGACTCCTCGCAGCTAAACAGCACGTGAAGGCTCTTGATGCCACGTTTTTTGCACTCTTTGCGCATGATGCGGCTCATGGGGTCGCGCACGGTGTCAAAAATGTCGGCAAAATGCAGGCATTCGGGATGGAGCTTGTTGGCCCCGCCCATGGAGCTAACCAAACGAATGTCATTGTCCTGAGCATATTTGGCAATGGTGAGCTTGGCCGAGATGGTGTCGATGGCGTCGACGACGTAGTCGAGCTTGCCACCCGTCTGCTCCAAAACGCCCGCGAAGAACTCGTCGATGTTGTCGCTCAGCAGGTATTCGGTGCGCTTGATAACGCTGGCGGCGGGATTGATGTCGTGGATCATGGCTTCCATCACGTCAACCTTGCGCTTGCCGACGGTGCTGTGAAAGGCGATGGCCTGTCGATTGATGTTGCTGGGCGCGACGATATCCTTGTCCAGAATCACAAAATGACCGATGCCGCCGCGGACAAGTGCCTCGCAGCAGTTAGAGCCCACGCCTCCGCAGCCGAGCACCAGCACCGTGGCGTTGGCGAGTCTATCGAGTGCCTCACGGCCCATGATGATCTCGAGTTTGGTGTCGCGTGTCTCGACGAGAGCAGCGGTTTCGGTCATAGACATCCTCCGATGGGGAAGCGAATCGTGTTTTAGCTATCACCATTATAGGTATTATCGCGATTCCATTTGAGCCCTAGGGGCTTGTTGAAATGAGGCAAGGATTCGCATAAGATGAAGCAGATGGCACCCGTTGCAGCGGGTTGGCCAACTCCCAAACACGTTTGTAGCGTGAGAAGTGGCCGTCTTCGCATTACGCGGGGGCGGCTATTTCATTCGACCTCCTATGTGGATGCCGAGTTCCACAGCCGCGATTACAAGCAATAACAACGTCAGGACATTATCAATACTCATAGTCCATCTCCTTCTTGGGAAGAGGGAGCTGGCCCATCTGCTTCTGGACCCATTGTATCTAAAAACGAACGAATGTTCTATACATAACATTGCTATTAGATAATTAGACAAACATCTAAATAACGAGTATAGTGTGCACGTCGCGAGAGATAGCGAGAGGAGGTTCTATGCCGGGAGAGGGTTTTAAGGCGCTGGCCGATCCAACGCGACGGCGCATTTTGGAGTTGCTGCGCGAGGGCAATTGTACGGCCGGGGAGCTTGCCGAGCATTTTGACATTAGCAAGCCGTCATTGAGCCATCATTTGGCGACGCTCAAAAACGCCGGGCTGGTGACCGACGAGCGCCATGGCCAAAACATCGTTTACAGCTTAAACACCACCGTCATGCAGGACTTGATTGGCTGGTTTATGGGCTTTACAAACACGGAAGGTGATAAGGATGAATAACGAAAACAAGGGCATTCACCCCACGGGGGTATCGTCGCGCGTGTGGATTGCGCTGGTCGTTCTGTGCGTCGCCAATGTCGTAGCGCACCTCATGGTGATGCCGAGCCTGCCGGCGCAGATTCCCACGCACTGGGGCGCGAACGGCGCCGTCGACGGTTGGGGTCCTAGCTGGATGGCCTCCGCGCTCGGCGTGCTGCCTCTGGCGCTTCTCGCAATGTTCTGCGTGGTGCCGCGCATCGACCCCAAAGGTGAGGCATATCGAACCTCGGGCAAGTTCTATCAGGGCTTCGTAATCGCCTTCACCTTGTTCATGTGCGCCATAAGCTGGCTGGGAGAGCTTACGGTCTGGGGCGTGGTGCCGGCGGTCGGTTCGGTCAACGTGCTGATTTCCGGTGTTGTCGGTTTGCTGTTCATCGGCGTAGGCAACTACTTGCCGCGTGTGAAGCAGAACTATACGCTCGGTATCAAGACACCTTGGGCGCTTGCCGATCCCGAAAACTGGCGCCGTACGCAGCGTTTTGGCGGCGCCTGCTTTATGGTGCTGGGTATTGGCCTGATTGTGATGGGCGTGGCAGGCAGCGTGCTTTCGAGTGAAGTCGTCGCCGCGGTGATTGCGGTTCTGGCGTTTGGTTCGGTTGGAGCCGTCTACCTCTACTCGTATCTGTTGTGGCGCAAATCGCAGCGAGCCGCTCGTTAAGGTTGCGGAAAACTAGCGTACGCAGTTCATAGTATGTTCCGGGGGACTTTTCCCAGGTAGTATTAGGGGGTGTGGGCAACCATGCCCCTTTTTCGTTACGTTTCAGAGCTGGTTTTCTCATTTCGTTTCCACTAAAGCGAATCAAGAATAGGGAAACAACAGGTAGAAAGGATAAAACAGACAAATGGCGGAGTTTATCTACCAGATGTATCAGGCTCGCAAGGCCCATGGCGACAAGGTAATCCTTGACGACGTGACCCTGAGCTTCTACCCCGGTGCCAAGATCGGCGTCGTGGGCCCCAACGGTATGGGCAAGTCGACCCTGCTCAAGATTATGGCCGGCATCGAGGAGGTCTCCAACGGCGATGCCAGGCTCACCCCCGGCTACACCGTGGGCATCCTGCAGCAGGAGCCGCCACTCGACGACGACAAGACCGTCATCGAGAACGTGCGCATGGCGTTTGGCGATATGATCGCCAAGGTCGATCGCTTCAATAAGATCGGCGAGGAGATGTGCGACCCGGACTGTGACATGGACGCACTCATGGCCGAGATGGGAAAGCTCCAGGACGAGATCGATGCCGCCGACGGCTGGGATATCGATTCCAAGCTCGGTCAGGCCATGGACGCCCTGCAGCTGCCCGATTCTGACATGCCGGTCAACGTGCTTTCCGGCGGCGAGCGCCGCCGCGTGGCCCTGTGCAAGCTGCTGCTCGAAGCTCCCGACCTGCTGCTACTCGACGAGCCCACGAACCACCTGGACGCCGAGTCGATCCTGTGGCTCGAGCACTTCCTGCACAACTACCAGGGTGCCGTTCTGGCCGTCACGCACGATCGCTACTTCCTGGATAACGTTGCCGAGTGGATCTGCGAGGTCGACCGCGGTCACCTTTATCCCTACAAGGGCAACTACTCCACGTATCTGGAGACCAAGGCCGCCCGTATCGAGGCGCAGGGCAACCGCGACGCCAAGCTCGCCAAACGCATGGAGGCCGAGCTCGAGTGGGTGCGCAGCTCGCCCAAGGCCCGTCAGGCCAAGAACAAGGCCCGTCTGGCTCGCTACGAGGAGATGGAGGCCGAGGCCCGCGCAAGCCAGAAACTCGACTGGACCGACATCCGCATCCCTGTGGGCCCGCGTCTGGGCAACAAGGTGCTTGAGGCCCATCACCTGCACAAGGAGTTCGACGGCCGCGTGCTCATCGATGACCTTTCGTTCACCCTGCCGCGCAACGGCATCGTGGGCGTCATCGGCCCCAACGGTGTCGGTAAGACCACGCTGTTCAAGACGATTGTGGGTCTGGAGCCGCTGACTTCGGGCGAGCTCGAGGTGGGCGAGACCGTCAAGATTTCTTACGTCGACCAGAACCGTTCCGGCATCGACCCCGATAAGAACCTGTGGGAGGTCGTCTCGGACGGCCTGGACCACATGATGGTCGGCGAGACCGAGGTTCCGAGCCGCGCTTATGTGGCGAGCTTTGGCTTTAAGGGCCAGGACCAGCAGAAGCGCGCTGGCGTGCTCTCCGGCGGCGAGCGCAACCGTCTGAACTTGGCGCTTACGCTCAAGCAGGGCGGCAACCTGCTGCTTCTCGACGAGCCCACGAACGACCTCGACGTCGAGACGCTGTCCTCGCTCGAAGCGGCGCTGCTCGAGTTCCCGGGCTGCTCGGTGGTCATTAGCCACGATCGTATGTTCCTGGACCGCGTCGCCACGCACATTCTGGCGTGGGAGGGCACCGACGAGAATCCGGGCAACTGGTATTGGTTCGAGGGCAACTTCGAGGCCTATCAGGCCAACCGTATCGAGCGCCTGGGCGAGGACGCAGCCCAGCCGCATCGTATTCACCGCAAGCTGACGCGTGACTAGTCGAGCTCAGGTGACCTAATGAGAAAGGGACGATAACCTTGAGGGTTATCGTCCCTTTTTGTTACTTGGTGGAAGGCTCGACTTTGTCGATAGCCCAGGTGGCTCCGAGACCGCCGGTGGTGTTGCGGCGGATGCGCACGGCAACCTCGCGGCGCTCGCCGGCCTGCGTGTAGCGGAGGGGGAAGATTGCGCGGTTTCGCGCGGCCTCGATGGTGCCGCGTTCGCGGGCGATCCAGTAGTACTCGCCGACGATGCCGAGCGTGTCGGCGCCGTAGGGGAGATAGGTCGACAACTGGTGCAGAAGCGGGCCGGGGCAGAAGACCTCGGTTGCGAAATCGATAGGGAAGTCCTCGGGGATGGTCGGCGCTGCGGGCGCGGGGGTTGGGGCCGCAGCGGGTACCGAAGCCGGTGCCGGTGCGGGAATTCGGTCGCAAGCAGAGGCGGGCACAGATTCGATGACGGGTGCGGGCTCCAGCGTCGCTTCCGGCGTGATCGTGGAATCTGCGGGCTCCTCGGTGACGGGTGCGTCTACAGCTGCGGTTTTAACCTCAACCTGCGTCGCGTTCTCGTTCTCGACGCTCGACTTTGCCTCGATGGGCGTGGATGCCATGGTGGTGATGCCGGCGTTTGCGTTCTCGGGGTCATAGACGACCGTGAGCGAGATGGCGGGCTGCGGCGTCTCGGGCTCCGGCGCCGACTCGGTAGCGCCTTGATCGGCGGGCTCGTCGGACTGATCGTCCTCGGCCTCGCTGCCAAAGACATCGCTGTTTTGGAACGCAGGTGTCTCGGGCTGGTCAGCGGCTTCTTCGGTTGTCGACTTGGGAGCTTCGTTGAGCTCCGCAGTGGCTTCCTGCTCGGATATGACTTCGGGATCGGTCGTGGCGGTGATTTCGGTTTCGGCTTCTGCCGTTACCTCAATAGCGACTTTGGTCTCGGGCTCGGGCTCCGGAGCGACTTCGGCCACGGGCTCGGGCTCGGGACGCTTAACGTGCTTAGGGCGCACGGCCTTGAGGTCCTTCTCGCCGCGCTTTTTCTTTTTGTAGGACTGCTTGGCTCCCTTGGCTGCCTTGGGCTTATCCTCGCCCTTGGCAAGGGCAGTATCCCAGGCATCGTTGGCGATGACGGTGGCATACAGGCGACCGCCCTTAAAGACAGTCAGCTTAATGCAGTCGTCGAGCTCCTCGAGCAGCTCGCGCGTTGACTCGAAGCCCAGGTCATAAGCGGCCATGTCGCCCGCGGCGAGCGCCTCTTCGACCTGCGTCATAAACGTTTGCTTGCCGCATCCAATCGCATCGCGCAGCAAGCGATACAGATAGATGTGGTTGCCCAGCGATAGCGTGGGCCTAACTATTGTCTTGCTCATGGCAAATCTCCTCTTTACACACGTGAAGCATCTTACCATCGCATAGCGTTCGCCATGGCGGCACCCAAGGCAAACGGGCGCGAACCGCTATCGATTCGCGCCCGTTGTACAGGTTGCCTATCTGGGGATGCAGTGCCTAGTTGCCCGATGTCGTGCCTTGGCTTGAACTGTCAGATGTCGTGCCTGATGTGGTGCCACTCGAATTGCTGTTGCTGCTGTTTGCTGTGCCCGTTCCCGACGTGGTGTCGCTCGTCTGGTCGCCCGTGCTCGGCTGAGAACCGTCAGTCGTTTGGCTTGAGTCGGTCGTGCCGGATTGCGTGCCGCTGTTGTTCGCAGAGGAATCGACGCCCTGCGATTGGTTTTGGGTGTTCGAGGACGAATTGGCAGAGGTAGAACTGTCTTGCGTATCGTCCGTCTGTGCCTGCTGACCCTGCGACTGGGTGGTGCCATTTGCATCGCTCTCGGTCGTGCGCGACGACAGGATTGGCTCGGGACGCTCGCCCAGACCCTCACCGGCAGTGGTGATAAGGATGGCGCCGGCGCAGGCGATGACCGCGACGATGGCGATAGCGATCGAGAAGACGATGACCTTCTTTTGCGTCTGGCTGCGCTCAGCCGCCGCCTTGGCGCGCAGGCTGTTGGGAGCGACGCGCGCCGTGGTCGCGCGTCCCGCAACCTGGCGCATCTCCTGCGTGGTTGCGGCGCCACCTAGGTGCTCCTCGACATTGGGCTCAACGGGCTCGTAGGCGCCGGTAGGGTAGTCGACGGCGGCGTGCGTGCCTTTGATGACCTCGGCACTGGCAGAGATAAAGTGGCGATAGACCTGCGAGGACACAACAGTGATGACTGAGCTCACAGCGGCACCAATCACCGAGCCGGCAATGCCGATCTTTGAAGCAAGCGCCACGCTCGTGGCGGCAGCTGCGGCGCCGGCGATGATCTGGGGAATGGAAATGTCATCGAACAGGCCCTTTTTGGGCGCGATGGCCATGGTCTGTCCGATGGAATGGTTCTCGTGCACGCCGTTGTTGAGCGATGCCGGCGTCATGACGCGCGTGCGCGGCGCGTCGGTGTACTTGGTTGTCATACGGGGTCCTCCCGGTGTAAATCTGCTTCGTTTCGTGTAGCCATCAGGGTACCCACCAGATGTGAATCGTACGTGACATTTAACAGATACCATCAACTCATCAATAGCTCACCAAGTTGGTGGGATGCGGTTACACCCGGCGGTTGAACTACAATAGGGCTTGCTAATTGTTGTGAATGGCGTCTACGCACGGGAGCATTCTTATGAATCTTCACCTTTCTCAGTCTGACGGCTTTTTGCGTGTGGCGGCGGCGTCGCCGCAGATTCGCGTCGCCGATGTCGAGGGCAATGTCGAGGTTGCGCTGGGGGCTGTTCGGGAGGCTGCCGAGCGCGGCGTTCGCGCGTTGGTGTTGCCCGAGCTTAATCTGTGCGGCTATACCGCGGCCGATCTGTTCCATAACCGCACACTGCTGCATGCCTGCGAGGCTGCTCTGGTGCATATCCTCGACGAGACTCGTGAGCTGCCGATCGTCTTTACCATCGGTCTTCCCGTTGCAGTTGCCGAGAATATCTACAACTGCGCCGCTGTGTGCTGCGCGGGCGAGCTTTTGGGCCTCACGGCCAAGAAGTATCTGCCCAACTATGGCGAGTTCTATGAGCGCCGTTGGTTTGCTCCGGCGCCTGCGGATCCCGTGTGGGTTGAATTTGCCGGTCAGGGTCCGGTCCCGCTGGGTTCGGGGCTTGTCTACCGTTGCTGTGATGAGGGCGCCGAGGACCTGGTACTGGGCGTTGAGGTCTGTGAGGACCTGTGGGTGCCGGTGCCCCCTTCGACCGAGATGGCGCTTGACGGTGCGACGGTGATTCTCAACCCGTCGGCCTCGGACGAGATTATCGGTAAGGCAGATTACCGCCGTAGCCTTATCTCCAATCAGAGTGCGCGCCTGTACTGCGCCTATGCCTACGCGGACGCGAGCGAGGGCGAGTCCACGACCGATATGGTCTTTGCGGGCGAGAACCTTATCTACGAAAACGGCTCCAAGCTCGCCGCCACCAAACTGCTTACCTGCGATATGGCCGTCGCCGACGTTGACCTTGACCGCCTGGTTGCCGAGCGCCGTCGCTCGACGACGTGGACCCGCGCGGACGATGCGCCGGAGGCCACGACCGTTGAATTTTCGTTTGAGGGCGTGTTGGCCGAAGAGCCTGTCCTGCGCGATGCCTGCGATATCGACCGCGTTTTCCCGCGCGCGCCCTTTGTACCGGCCGACCATGGCGACCTAGCCGAGCGCTGTGAGACGATTCTCGACCTGCAGACTGCCGGCCTCAAGACCCGCCTTGCCCATACGGGTACCAAGGCGGCTGTCATCGGTCTTTCGGGCGGCCTGGACTCCACGCTGGCACTGCTTGTGACCGTGCGCGCCTTCGATGCGCTGGGCCTGCCACGCACGGGTATCACGGCGGTCTCCATGCCGGGCTTTGGCACCACGCACCGCACCAAGTCCAATGCCGAGTCGCTCGCGCGCGACCTGGGCGTGAGCTTCCGAGAGGTCTCGATCCACGCGGCCGTGGAGCAGCACTTTAAGGACATCGAGCACGATCCGGCCGTACAGGACGTGACCTACGAGAACAGCCAGGCGCGCGAGCGTACGCAGATTCTCATGGACCTGGCCAACCAGGCTGGCGGCTTTGTCATCGGCACCGGCGACCTGTCGGAGCTGGCGCTCGGCTGGGCTACGTACAACGGCGACCATATGAGCATGTACGCCGTCAACTCGAGCGTTCCCAAGACGCTCGTGCGCCATCTGGTGCGCTATGCGGCCGATGTCTTTGGCGGGCGCATCGCCAAGGTGCTGCTCGATATCCTCGATACGCCGGTGTCTCCCGAACTTCTGCCGCCCACGGGTGACGGCGAGATCGCCCAGAAGACCGAGGATCTGGTGGGCCCCTACGAGCTGCACGACTACTTCCTCTACTACCTGCTGCGCTTTGGCTTTGAGCCGGGTAAGATCTACCGCATGTCGCTCAAGAGCTTCGAGGGCGTCTACGACAAGGTCACTATCCACACGTGGCTGCGTACGTTCTATCGTCGCTTCTTTGCCCAGCAGTTTAAGCGCAGCTGCCTGCCCGATGGTCCCAAGGTGGGCTCGGTGACGCTCAGTCCGCGCGGCGATTGGCGTATGCCGAGTGACGCCAGCTCGCGACTGTGGCTTGCGCAGATCGACGCGCTTAATGCAATTGACTAAGGTTGGCTAAATTGAACCAATACGGGGTTTCTAAGCGTTACACTTTTGCAATCTGATGGCCCGTATCGCGCGGCGCTCTTGTCGGAGCGCCGCGTTTTTTATATCGAAAGGTGGCACCATGCAGGCATCGCAGCGTCTAGACCGCTTTGGCGCGGAGGTCTTCGCCTCGCTCAACAACAAGCTTCTTGCGCTGAAGGCTCAGGGCAAGACCATTTACAACATGAGCGTGGGCACGCCCGACTTTAAGCCGTACGACCACGTGGTCGAGGCACTCACGCAGGCAGCCCAAGATCCCGAGATGTGGAAGTATGCCCTGCGCGATCTGCCCGAGCTTAAGCAGGCCGTGTGCGATTACTACGAGCGCCGCTTTGGCGTCTCCGGCATTACGCCGTCCATGGTGCAGTCGTGCAACGGCACGCAGGAGGGCGTGGGTCATTTGGGCCTGGCCCTGCTCGATCCGGGTGACACCATTCTGGTTCCCGATCCGTGCTACCCGGTCTTTGAGGCGGGTGCGAAGATTGCCGATGCCAAGCTCGAGTACTATCCGCTGGTTGCCGAGCATAATTACCTGCCCTATGTGGCGGGTATCGATCCCGAGGTGGCCGATCGTGCCAAGTATATGATCGTATCGCTGCCCGCCAACCCGGTGGGCTCGGTGGGCACGCCCGAGGTCTACGAGGAGATCATCGCCTTCGCCCGCGAGCACGACCTGCTCATTGTCCATGACAACGCATACTCCGACATCGTGTTCGACGGCGAGCCGGGCGGAAGCTTTTTGCAGTACCCTGGCGCGCTCGAGGTGGGCGTGGAGTTCTTCTCGCTCTCCAAGTCGTTTAACGTCACCGGTGCACGTATCGGCTTTTTGGTCGGCCGTGAGGACGTGGTCTCTGCCTTTGCCAAGCTGCGCGGCCAGATCGACTTTGGCATGTTCTTCCCGATCCAGAAGGCTGCTATCGCCTGCCTGAACGGTCCGCGAGATGAGGTCGAGGCGCAGCGCCTGAAGTACCAGGAGCGCCGCGATGCCCTGTGCGACGGTCTTGAGGGCTTGGGCTGGGAGCGTCCCAACGCGCATGGCTCCATGTTCGTGTGGGCCAAGCTTCCCGGTGGCCGCACCGATTCCATGGCGTTTTGCGAGGAGCTCATGGAGAAGGCCGGCGTTGTGGTGACGCCGGGCGCGAGCTTTGGTCCTTCGGGCGAGGGACACGTGCGCATGGCGCTGGTCCTGCCGCCTGATCAGATTGCTTTGGCTGTCGAGGCCATTCGAGAGGCGGGCCTGTATTAGAAAGCTATTTCGCCTCGTCAATAGCTCGAAACCGATTTCGTGCAGTTATTCTACGAATCCTGCAAACAATTTCGGTAAACGGTCGATTTTTGGCTGCGAATAGGAGCATAATCAAAGTCCCGATTGGATGTATTGGGATTACGGCAAGCCGCTCGGGTCGTTCCCGGGCGGCTTGCTTGTGGAGAGAGATGGGAGTTTCTAATGGTTAACGAGAAGAAGGTCGCTATTGTCGGCTGCGGTTTCGTCGGTTCGTCTTCGGCGTTCGCGCTGATGCAGAGCGGCCTGTTCTCCGAAATGGTCCTCATCGACGTGGACAAGAACCGCGCCGAGGGTGAGGCTCTGGATATCGCGCACGGCATGACGTTTGCCGAGCCGATGAAGATCTACGCCGGCGATTATTCCGATGTCGCCGACGCCGCCATGATCGTCGTCACCGCTGGCGCTGCCCAGAAGCCCGGTGAGACCCGTCTGGACCTGGTCAACAAGAACGTCAACATCTTTAAGTCCATTATCCCCGAGATTAAGAAGTCCGGCTTCGACGGCATTCTGCTCATCGTCTCCAACCCGGTCGACGTTCTGACCTACGCCGCCATCAAGATGTCCGGCCTGCCCGAGGGCCATGTCATCGGCTCCGGTACCGTGCTCGACACCGGCCGTCTGCAGCAGATGCTCGGCGCCCACGTCGAGGTCGATCCGCGCGACGTTCAGGCTTACGTCATGGGTGAGCACGGCGACTCCGAGTTTGTCGCTTGGTCCAGCGCTCAGGTTGCCGGCGTGCCGCTGAACACCTTCTGCGAGCTTCACGGTCATCTGGAGCACGAGGCTGCCGAGAAGCGTATCGCCGAGGACGTCAAGAACTCCGCCTACACCATCATCGAGAAGAAGCACGCCACCTACTACGGCGTCGCCATGGCCGTTAAGCGCATCTGCACTGCCGTCATGCGCGATGAGCAGACCGTTCTGCCCGTTTCCTCGCTCATGGTGGGCGAGTATGGCCTGTCCGATCTTGCCATCTCCATGCCGACGGTCGTTGGCCGCGACGGCGTTGTCTGCCGCGTCCCCGTGCCGCTGAACGATGGCGAGCAGCATGAGCTCACCGCCTCTGCAAAGGCCCTCAAGGACATCATCGACAGCGTCGACTTCTCCTGCTAAATCAAGCTTGCTAGAGCAAAAAGTTACAATGAAGGCGTCCGGGTCCACACGGCCCGGGCGCCTTTTTGGTGCAAGGTAACCTGACCCCAATGCACCATAGTTGATGGGAGGGCCATGTCGGATTCGCCTAATTTTTTGACCTATGCCCAGACGGCGTTTGATCCGTTTGAGGAGAGGCCGTTCTGCGCGGTGGATAGCCTGGTCTTTGCGTGGTTGTCCTATTTGCGTTTGCCGGGTGATATGGCGGAGCTGACGAACTGGCAGGGCCTAGACGTACGCGAGCTGCTGCGTGCCGAGTGCTACCGGGACATGATTGACGACTTGTGGGATCCAGAGGGGAGCAGGGCCTTGTTGGAGGCCGTGGCAGCAAGCCCTCGCTACCGTGGCGTGCACGTTTGCGGCTATCGTGCCGTGAGCGATGTGGTGGCGACAGAGCAGTTTGCAGCCATGGCGTTCCGGTTTCCGGCGGGGTTTAGCTATCTTTCCTTCCGGGGGACCGACAGCACGATTGTGGGCTGGAAAGAGGACTTTAACATGGCGTTCCGGTATCCTGTGCCGGCCCAGGAATCCGCGGCGCGTTATGTGGACGAGGCGGCGGATGCGATTGACGGGCCGCTTTTGTGCGGAGGTCATTCCAAGGGTGGAAACCTTGCGGTGTACGGTGCGGCGATGTGCTCCGATGTCGCCCGTGCGCGAATCGAACGGGCGTATTCCCATGATGGTCCGGGTTTCGTCGAGGAGTTTCTGAACGGCAACGCCTTTGCCGATCTTTCCGGTCGAATCGACAAGACGCTACCTCGGTCGTCGATCTTTGGCATGATGTTCGAGACGCAGGAGGACTATGCCATCGTTGAGAGCACCGAGTTCAGTCTGCTGCAGCACAATCCCTTTAGCTGGGTGGTTGATGGTCGCGACTTCGTGTACTGTGAGCGCCTGTCCGCCGGTGCTCGATACGTTGATGGCTCCATTCGCGAGATGCTGCTTGCAGTTTCGCCTAGCGAGCGCGAGCGTTTTGTAGATGCGTTGTTCTCCGTGTTTGAGGCTACGGGTGCTGAGCGGTTTGCGGATATCGCTGGGAATCTGCGCGAGAGCCTGCCCGTGATGCTCCAGGCTGCGCAAGGGTTTGACAAGGATACGCGACGCTTTGTCTCGCAGACCATCGTGGCAATTCTTAAGTGTGCGCTGCTGCCCAAACGACCCCAGATCGACATGCCCGCCGCCGGCAAGAGTTTGGCAGAACAGCTCGAGGCTTGGCAGTCCGAGCTCCTGCGCTAGCCATTGGTGCAAAGCAGCCTGTCCCCGATGCACCAATCTTCGATGCGCCTGGGGCGGGCTCGACCGCTATACTGGTTCGTGCCGAAATCGATCTAGAACGGAATGCCGTATATGAAAATCAATCACGCGATTCTGCATATCCTGGACTTTGACTCTGCCGTCAACGTTATGAGCCAGCGCGAGCTCGATACCGAAAGCCGTGCCGTGCGCAATTTCGTAACCACGCATCTGCGCCGTGCACGCACCTCGGCCGACAATAAACGCGCCACGTTTGCCGAGAACTCTGCGTTTGGCGGCGAGCTCAAGGGCTATTTCTTTGGCGAGCGCGAGTTCGTGGACCTGTCGCAGCAGATTGCGGAGTTTATCTCTTCCGAGCTCACCAAAGCCGAGAAAGCCGAGTCCACCGACGTGCTCGTGGCCGATTTTGACGACGATGAGGATGCCCGCTGGTTTGCCGTGATGCTGCTGGGCTCCAAGCAGGCTTTTATGCACGAAGTGGGCCGCGAGGAGGGGGAGGTGCGCAACGACATCGCGCGCCACTACGCCATTCTGCCGAACCCCTCGCAAAAGGTGCCGAGCTATGCCATCGTGCGCGCAAGCACCATGGAGATCGGCTACGTGGACAAGAAGCGCAAGATTGCCGGCGAGGATCGCATGCTCATTCCCGACGGCCTGCTGCAATGCGACACGGGCGTTTCGGGTAAGGAGGTCATCGACACGGTGACGCGCGTGGTCGAGGAGGTCGCTGAAGAGCACGGCGCCAACACGGCCGTAGCGCTCGCCAAGGTCAAAGCCGCCGTTGCCGAGAAGGTTGAAGACGACGAGGAGCTGCCGCCTTGGGATATCGTCGATGAGGTCTTTGAGGACGAGCCGGTTATCAAGGAGAGCGTGCGTGCGGCGCTGACCGAGGAGAAGGTGCCCGAGCGCGTGCCCGTGGAGCGCAAGCAGGTCGAACGCGCGGCCGTGCGCAATCACAAGATTCGTACCGACACGGGCATCGAGATCAGCTTCCCGGCCGAGATGGGTTCGAACTCCGAGTATATCGAGTTCGTCAACGAGCCCAACGGCCTCATCTCCATCGAGCTCAAAAACATCGGGTCAATTGAGAATCGATAAACTGCGCTTGAACTTCAGACAAAGCAAAGGCCGAAACCCTTCGGGACTTCGGCCTTTTTGCTTGGAGCTGAATTGAGTTGCAGACTGAGCATAAGTCAGACACTATGACCCAATCCAGGGGCACGGAAACGACAGGAGCCCCCGCTCGTG
>CABUEK010000007.1:0-99802 GCA_902490565.1 uncultured Collinsella sp.
CAAGTTGTCGCTCTGGTGACCGCGCAGCGTCGAGCAGTTGCGGCGTTTGGTAAAACGCCGCAACGAACTAGCTCAGCATTGCATCCATCATCTCGGAGTTGACGGAGTCGTCGGCAGACCACTCGCCGTCGTCGTTGCAGGTGTACTTGAAGATAACCGTGGTCTTCCTGGGCTCGGTGGCCTTGGTCACATCGACCATAACCTGACCGGCCATCTTATACAGCTCGTCATCGGAAGGAACCGTATCAAGCGCGGCGACCCTCTCCTGATACTGGGTGGAGAAGTCCTCGACGATCTTGTTCATAGACTTGCAGGTGATAGAGACCTCGGCGGTCGCGACACCCTTGTCCTCGTCGACCGTCACGTCGCCGATCTTGTAGTCAAAGCCCTCGAGATAGGTCTTGGCATACTCCTTGGGATCGATGCCCAGCTGCTCGAACTCGTCGCCCGAAGCCTCCTCCAGACCAGAGAGGAAGTCGTCGCCACCGTTCTTGACCTCGTCAAACTGCGTCGTAAGATCCTCGGTGATGAGTTCCTCAACCGAAGGGCCTCCGCAACCGGAAAGCACGACCACGCATGCAACCAAGACGGCCATGAGGGGCGCAAGCAGCAGCTTCTTTTTCATGTTGTTCCTCCCAATGAGCGGCACCGCGCTTCCCGGACGCGGCACACGTTGTAATAAGTAAGCCCATACTATCCACTTATGAACACCCTCGGCAACGCGAAGGCGCGGTCGGTTCGTTTTAGCGTCCGAACGGTTTGCAAGCCCGCCCAACGTGCAATATAACGCTTTCCCGCGGTGCAATAAAAAAGGTGGCCGGAAAACCCGACCACCCTTGCACATCCTTTGGATGCCGCAGTTTACTTGCGGACGACCTTAACGATGGCGTCACCGGCGGCGACAGCGGAGTCGGCCTCGACGGCGAGTTCGACATCGGCAAACTCGGCGGTGTTGGACACGGCCACCACGACGCAGTCCTTGTAACCGGCAGCAGCGATCTTGGCGCGGTCGATCTTGAGGATGGGCTGGCCGGCCTTCACGACGTCGTCAGCCTTGACGAAGCCCTCGAAGCCGTCACCGTTCATGTTGACGGTATCGACGCCAACGTGCACCAGAACCTCGATGCCGCTATCGGACTGCAGGCCCACGGCGTGGCCCATGGTGACGGTCACCTTGCCGTCGCAGGGAGCGTAGACCAGATCGTCCTCGGGCCACACGGCACAGCCCTTGCCCAGAACCTCGCCACCAAAGACGGGATCGGGCACGTCGGCCATCTTGATGACCTTGCCCTTGACGGGCGAGCACAGCACGTCGGCGCCAGCAGAAGCAGAGATGGAGGCCGGAGCAGCGGCAGCCGCGGGCTCAGCCTTCTTCTTGAACATGTCAAACAGACCCATACGTTTTCTCCTCTTGATTAAGCGCAACGTTGTGCGCATGCCTACGGTAATTATAGTGCCAAATGGTTCAAATGCTAAGGTGGGGACTCGAATCGCGAGCCCTTCCCGGTAGTGCTCGTGGGACGAGCATCTCCTTTGCATCGCGAGTCGATAAGCCGGGTATCGCCTGCGCACGGGACGGGCAGAAGCGGGCGCACCAAACCCGATACTTCTTTTCGCTCTCGAGTCCTGCCGCCGCCCCGTCCCTGACACTTCCTGATACCGACCGAAACGTGCCAAAATAAACCCGTCCCTTTTTGGTAGGTTTGGCGAGTGTGGGAGTTCGCATGGATATCAAACGCAAAATCACCGAGGCGCAGGGCCTCACCCCCACCGAGCAACAACTCGGCATTGCAGCCCTTGCCATCGGCGAGGACATCCGCGGGCTTTCTATTAAGGAATTTGCCGCGCGCACCAACGTTTCTGTTGCGAGCGTGCACCGTTTTTGCAAAAAGCTCGGCCTCGAGGGCTTCAAAGATCTCAAGGTCGAGCTTATTCGCTTAGCAACCGAGGCGGGAAACCGGCGCGACGTTGATATCAACTTTCCCTTCGATGCCACTTCCACGCCTGCGCAGGTTATGGAGCGCATGGAGGGGCTCTACCAGACCACGCTGGCCGAAACGCAGGAGCTGCTCGACCCCACGCAGCTTGACCACGCCGCCAAGCTCATCGCGAACGCCCGACAGGTCGACATCTACACGGGCTCGCACAACCTCTATCCAGCGGGAATGTTCCGCGACCGCCTGCTCTCCGCCGGCAAGAGCGCCACATGCTACGGCAACATCGAGGCACAGGTGCGCACGGCGCTTACCTCGGATTCAGACCGCGCGGCGATCGTTATCTCCTACAGCGGCCTTGCGCCCAACCTCAAGAAAATCTTGCCGATCCTCAGCAGCCGGCATGTCCCGGTCATCATCATCGGCACGCCCTACTGCGCGCGCATTCACCCCGGCTTTGCCGCCTACCTTACGGTGAGCGATCACGAGAGCATGACGCACCGCATCACGCAGTTCGCAAGCCACATCGCCGTGCAATACGTGCTCGATTCGCTCTACAGCAGCTACTTCGCCAAAGACTACGCCCGCTGCGCCGAATTCCTGGAGCGCTCGTTCCCCTACACCCGCCTGCCCGGGCTCAAGTAGCGACGAGTGTGGATTTTTGGACGCTTATCTAACGAGCGTGGATAGTCTCCCACTTTGAGCCCACACGGGGGCCAAAAACGGGAGACTATCCACGCTCATTTCTGACTAGTCATTGGGGACGTTCTTAAACGACTAGTCAAACAAGAACGTCCCCAATGACTACTACGGCAACACCGATGTTTTGGCAACGCCAGCGAGCGAGCCGCATTTGAGACAAGGTGACGTGAAACGAAAGGGCGCTGACCTTCTGGTCGCGCCCTTGAAGTTGAACGTCAGATTGTCCAAATGCGGCCCGCGCAGCGTCGAGCAGTTACGGCGTTTGGTAAAACGCCGTAACTAACGAACTCCGTACTGCTCGTAGTAGGCGTCGATAGCGGTCTTGAGCTCGTCATCGATGACGACCTTGCCGTCGATCTCGTGGTTGTGGAGGGTCTCGACGACCTCGGCCATGGAGACGATGCTCGCGACGGGGAAACCGTACTTGGCCTCGACCTCCTTCTGCGCGGTGGTCACGCCACCCTTGCCGACCTCCATGCGGTTGAGGGACACGATCAGGCCCTTAATCTCGACATCGGCAGCAGCCTTAACCTTGGGATAGGTCTCGTCGATGGACTTGCCGCTGGTGGTGACGTCCTCGACCATGACCACACGGTCGCCGTCCTTGGGCTCATAACCCAGCAGGTTGCCCTTATCGGCACCGTGGTCCTTGGCCTCCTTGCGGTCGCAGCAGTACTTGACCTCCTTGCCGTACAGCTCGTGGTAGGCAATTGCGGTCACGACGGCCAGCGGAATACCCTTGTAGGCCGGCCCAAACAGGACGTCAAAGTCGTCGCCAAAGTTATCGTGGATGGCCTGGGCGTAATACTCGCCCAGCTTCTTGAGCTGATAGCCCGTCACGTAAGCGCCGGCGTTCATAAAGAACGGGGACTGACGGCCGCTCTTGAGCGTAAAGCTGCCGAACTTAAGAACGTCGGACTCAACCATAAACTTGATGAACTCTTGCTTGTAAGCCTCCATGCGGGCTCCTCTCGTAATTGCGTACGTGCTCTTCAGTTTAGCGCAGGCGAGGCGTCGATGTGGGCGCGCTTTGAGGCCACATCCCCCGTTAGAGTAAGGGGCTGGGCGGCGGCTCATACGCTAGTCCTTGGGCGTCCAGGACCAGAAGAAGTTGATAAGGGCCACGCGCGAGGCGGTACCGGCCTTTTTGTTGATTGAGGAAATGTGGCGATAGAGCGTGGAGCGCGAAAGGAAAGGCGTTGTGGCGATGTCCTGAACGCTCTGGTCCGAAACGACCAAGACCTCAAGAATATCGCGCTCGCGCTCTGTAAGCCCAAAGGTGGCGACGAAGGCATCGAGGCGCTCATCGGACGTGAGCTCCGCTGCCTCCACGGGCTCGGGGTCGGGGCATGTGGGCGCAAGATCCCCACCAAGATCGTCAGTGGCAAGCGGCAGGCCATCCTGCGTCACGGCATCATCGGCTCGTTGCCCCAACTGCCCCAGCAGCGTAATCGCAATGCCCACAAACATCACGAGCGCCGCACCGACCGCAGCCAGCACGTTTTGACTCGAGATGATCGCCACCGCCGGCGCCGTCACGAGCATCGAGCACACGTTGTTGACGACGCGACCCATGCACGGCCAAAAATATGACCAGCGCGCATAGAGCGAGACGGCGGCATATTTTGTGGTAAAGAACACCACGAAAAAGCCCGAGCCCAGATAAAAGATGATCGTGGCAGCAAGCTCGTTGCCGCCATTGCCATCGACGATGAGCATAAAGAACGAAAGCGTGGACAGTATGGCGGCACATGTCATGCCGATATTCATATACGAGCGGCCGTGCAGGTCAAATAGTGCGCCAGCGACCAATGAGCTCACGACAAGCAGCAGGCGCGGCCAATCGCCCAAATCGACGGCTCCGACAGCATGCAGGGTCGTGAAGCCCGCGTTGAGAGCGGCGAATACGCTGGAAAGATACGCCGTCGCCACGGTCAGGCGAACTACGGCGCGACGGAATGCCGCCTTTGCCTCGGGATCGTCATGCCACTTGGCGCCATATTCCAGAGCATCTACCGAAAGCCCGGCAGCACTGGGTTCAAAGTTGGGATCGGACTCGTCGCGCAGCTTGGCGCGTCGGGCACCGTGGAGCAACGCCACCTGCGCGATCGCACAGACAACCAGAACAGCCTGCTGAGGAATGCCGACAGGCATCACCATGTGGTTGAGAACCTGCACCAGAACGCCCATGGCGTAAGAAAGTGCGGCGGCGCGCGCCAAGCAGGGCGTTCGCGCAAAGCGCCTCGCAAAATTTGCATGGGCAGTCGATCCGCAGTAGCCCAGCGCGCAGCACGCCACCAGGCCGCCGGCAATTACCACCTCAAACCGCACTGCCATAATCATCAGCAGCAACGCCGATACCAACAGCACGCCTGTAATATCGCTCGTCGCATCGATCGTCTGGGGACGGCGATAGTACAGAAATGGGCGCACGAAAAAGCCAATCACGCTCGCGCCGACAACGATGCTCTCGTAGATGACGACCTCACTCGATGGCACGAACTCGGCTATGCGCACATCAAAGAGATACTCGCACGCCAAAAACGTGAAGAAGAACAGCGCCAGGCATATAATCTCCCGAATGCCCCGACGCAAATATGCGGTTGTGTCTCCCATGCCCCTCATGGATACCCCCCCCCCCCCCCCCCACTCAAATGTCTGCAAATCCATTCTATTAGAGAACCAGTCCTAATACCGAAACCAAGCTCGAAATGCTCCAAATTTGACCCCAGCCGTCCGCATCATGCCGCGGTTTTGATCCGCATGGACCAGAAGGGACACGTGCGGTGTCTAGCACGGCAAAGAGTGTCCCCAGCTGCCACTCATTTAAGTACGTCCCCAATGAGTACCTGCAAGTTTTAACTTCTTTTGCTTTCTTTCACTTCTTTTAACAAAGCGCCCGGTGAGCATTAACTGCTCGCCGGGCGCTTTGGTTAGGAGGCTGCGGTGGCTGGGAAAGCCTAGGCCAAATCTTCGCCGTTGGTGGCGATAACCTTCTTGTACCAGTCGAAGCTCTTCTTCTTGGAACGCTTGAGGGTGCCGTTGCCTGCATCGTCGCGGTCGACGTAGATGAAGCCGTAGCGCTTGGACATCTCGCCCGTGCCGGCGCTCACCAGGTCAATCGGGCCCCAGGTGGTGTAGCCCAGCAGGTCAACGCCGTCCTCGGTCACCGCGTCGCGCATCGCGGCGATATGCTGACGCAGGAAGTCGATACGGTAGTCGTCGTTGATGGAACCATCCTCCTCGACAACATCCTTGGCGCCCAGACCGTTCTCGACCACAAACAGCGGCTTCTGATAACGGTCGTACAGATCGTTGAGCGTAATACGGAAGCCCAGCGGATCGATGGCCCAGCCCCACTGGCTCTCCTGCAGGTAGGGATTCTTGGCGCCGGCGAAGGCGTTGCCCTGGGTGCGCTCGACATCGGGGTTATCGGCACCGGCGGAGCAACGGGTGCTGTAATAACTAAAGCTGATGAAGTCGACGGTGTTGGCGGCCAGGATCTCGCGGTCCTCGTCGGTCATGCCCACATCGATGCCCAGACGCTCGAGCTTCTTGACGGCATAGGCCGGATAGTAGCCGCGGCTCTGGACGTCGACGAAGAAGTAGTTGTCCTGGTTGTCGAGCTGCGCCTGGCGCACATCGCCCGGACGGCAGCTGTAGGGGTAGTAGCTACCTGCGGCGAGCATGCAGCCAATCTTGACCTCGGGGTCGATCTCGTGGGCGATCTTGGTTGCCCACGCGCTGGCGACGAGCTCGTTGTGGGCGGCCAGGTACTCGACGGCCTCCTTGTTCTCGCCCTCCTCAAAGACCAGGCCGGCACCCATAAACGGCAGGTGCAAGATCATATTGATCTCGTTAAAGGTGAGCCAGTACTTCACCAGACCCTTGTAGCGGGTGAAGATCGTGGTCGCGAGGTTCTTGTAGAAGTCGATGAGCTTACGGTTGCGCCAGCCGCCGTACTCCTTGATGAGGTGAATCGGGCAGTCGAAGTGCGTGATGGTCACGAGCGGCTCGATGCCGTGCTTTTGGCACTCGCGGAATACATCCTCGTAGAAGGCCAGGCCAGCCTCGTTGGGCTCGGTCTCGTCACCGTTGGGGAAGATGCGGGTCCATGCCAGGCTCATGCGGAAGGTCTTAAAACCCATCTCGGCAAAGAGGGCGATGTCCTCCTTGTAGTGGTGGTAGAAATCGATGCCGGTCTGCGCGGGATAGTAATAGCCGTCCTCGAAGTCGAGCATCTTGCGCTGGCCGGAGACCACCGCGTAGCGCTCGGGGCCGTGCGGAGCCACGTCCACGTTGGCCAAGCCGCGGCCGTCCACGTTGTAGGCACCCTCGCACTGGTTGGCAGCCGTCGCGCCGCCCCACAGGAAGTCATTACGGAAAGCCATGCATCGATCCTTTCATACGCTGCTTGTCGTGGTTTCAGTATCCCCGCAAACGGGGTGCCACTCAACTGCAACGGCGTGGGTCGACACTTCTTTTCGCGCACAGACGCCCGGCAGCCGCCCCCGTCTGACACTTTTTGATACCCGCCCGCCCAAACCACCACAATGGGGACAGGCACCTTTGTGGTGGATTGGGCCCGGTTTGTCTCGATCTGTAACAGTTAGGCAGCCAAAACCGGACCCGGTGTTACAGATCGAGATTTTCGGGCAGGCCCTGCAGTTTGTCTAAATCTGTAACAGGTAGAAACGATTGAGCCCGCTAGATGTTACAGATCGAGACGAAAGGTTCTAGTCCACGGCGATGTCGAGGTTCTTGCCGATGAGGCCTACGTAGCCGCCCTCGCCGGCGGGATATTTGACTGAATAGGAAAGAAAGGAAAGAATAGGAAAAAAAGGAAAGGAGACTCATGACTGAAACCATCTTCTCCCCTTCATTCGGAAACCGCCCGTCCTATCTGGTGGGGCGCGGGAACGTGATTTCGACATTCATTTCCGGTCTTGAGCAAGAGCCGGGCAATCGCGACCGAGCCATGCTCATGCTCGGCCAGCGAGGCAGCGGCAAGACGGTTCTTCTGTGGGAGCTTGCCGACCGCGCACGCAAGCTTGGCTTTGTTGTCGCCACGCCCACCGTAGCCTCCGAGGATATGCTCGAGCGCATTGTTGAGAAAATCCAAGAAGCAGGCGAGCCTTATGTCAGCAAGCGACATCTCCCCAAACTTTCTGGCGGCAGCTTGAGCGTCTTCGGCTTCTCAGCCGGTCTTGAGTTCACACGCGATGTGCAGGAGACCAAGAGTTTCCAATTCAAACTCACGCAGCTGGCGCGCAAGCTGACCGAGCAGGGGCACGGCATCCTCATCCTTATCGATGAGCTCCAAGCAAATTCGCCCGAGATCAGACAGCTCGTCACCGCCTATCAAGAGCTGGTCGGCGAACGGCTCAACGTCGCGCTCGTCATGGCGGGCCTCCCGGGAGCAGTCTCCGCGACACTCAACGACCGCGTACTGACATTTCTCAACCGCGCACGCAAAGTCACGCTCGAACCGCTTTCAGTCGGAGACGTCGATGCATATTATCAGCGGGCTTTCGAAGAGCTCAACCTTGATATTCCAGGCGATCTTCGCCTCCGTGCCGCTCGTGCAACCCAAGGTTCGCCCTATATGCTGCAGCTCATCGGCTACAACATCGCCAATCGCTGCGAGGCCGGAAAACGCGTAACGCCAGAGCAAGTCGACGGAGCTATCGAAGCGTCAAAGGCCGATTTCGAAAACGATGTTTGTGAAACGACGCTCGCCGCGCTATCGGACCAAGACGTCGCGTTTCTCGACGCAATGATTGATGACGAAGACGCCGTTTCGCGCATTTCCGATGTTGCGAAGCGCATGTCAGTCACACCCGACTATGCGCAAAAGTATCGCCGTCGCCTCATCGACGCCGGCGTTATCGAACAGGCGCGCCGCGGTTACGTGCGTTTCGCTGTTCCATATATGGCTGACTATCTGCGCAGCCAGCTCTAGCCAACCACCACAAAGGGGACAGGCACCTTTGTGGCGGCTGGGGGCGGTATGTCTCGATCTGTAACAGGTAGGCCGTCAGAATCGGGCCTGATGTTACAGATTGAGATTTATCGGGCGGCCCCTGCAGTTTGTCTAAATCTGTAACAGGTAGAGACGATTTAGCCCGCTAGATGTTACAGATCGAGACGAAAGGTTCTAGTCCACGGCGATGTCGAGGTTCTTGCCGACGAGGCCCACGTAGCCGCCCTCGGCAGCCTTGGGGCTGTCAGCATGGCAGAGAACCCACTTGTCGGCCTTCCAGTAGCAGTAGCTGTCACCAGCGGCAGGCATGTCGGCTGCAGCCTCGGGGCGCGGACCGTTGGTGCCGGCGGGCAGCGCCACCATCACCTGGAAGCCGCCGTCGTCGACCATGCAGGGCGTGTAGTGGAGCGTGGTGTTGAAAACCTCAACAAGCGTGCCGGCCGGCACGCGGAACGCCTTGACGCACGCGGTGTCGAGCTTGCCGTCCTCGATCTCCCAGCGATGTGCCACGAGCAGGATAAAGTCGCGCGCGCCCAGGTTGAACTCGCTCGCGCGGTGGTACTCCAGGCAGTTGAGACGCGTGTTGTGGCCGTTGCACCAGCCCAGCTGGAAGGGACGACCGCCAAACATGAGAAAGCCCAGCTTATCGGCATCCATGACACCCTCGAGCTCGGACGCGGAGGCCACATACTTGCTGCCCTCGGGGATGGGCGTGGAGGCAAGTGCCTCGAGCACGGGCGACGTAAGCTCGGACGGAACGTTATCCCAAACGTTGCCATAGGACTTGAACTCGGGATCAGAGACAGAGTAGATATGCATGTTCGCTCCTGTTCGTTTGTGTGACAGTATGAACATTCTAGAACAATCTCATTCTGTTTTGAGCACTCGGTATAAAAAAGCGCTCCGCAAAGAGCGGGAGCGCTTCTGGCACAAACGTTATTCCTGCAAGCAGCCTTACGCCTGCTGATAGTGCAGGTGATTCTCGTCGATATCGACCAGGTCGCGGTCGAGGTAGCGGCGCGCGAGCCAGTTTGCCATGGAGAGGTTCTGGTCCAGGTAGTTACCGCACTCCTCGGGAGCGGCACCGGGGACATCGCCCTCAAAGCCGGCGACAAACTCGAACAGCTCACGCACGAGCGGCAGAATCTCCTCGCTCGTCACCTCGCCAAACACGACGAGGTAAAAGCCCGTGCGGCAGCCCATGGGGCCAAAGTAGACAATGCGGCTCGACCACTCGGCATGATTGCGAAGGAACGTCGCGCCCAAGTGCTCGATGGTGTGGCACTCGGCCGTGTTCATAACCGGCTCCTTATTGGGCGTGGTCAGGCGCAGGTCAAAGGTGGTGACGGCGGCGCCGGTCGCCGGATCGCGGTCGATGCGGCTCACATACACGCCGGGCTCAAGCAGCAGATGGTCAACGGAAAAACTCGCGATGCGCTCCATGGCAGATCCTCTCGATAGTCAAATTGGGACGGGGCTCTTTTAGCTGGTTCGAATGGTCGCACCAATCATACCAGTCAAAAAAGCCCCGTCCCAAAAAGACAACTTAGCCAAGGACGCGGGCCATACGCGTCTTGAACTCGGACAGGAAGCGCGGGGCATCCACGGTCAGCGCCACAAGCGCGCTCTTGTCCGGATCGGATAGGCGGCGCTCGTCGCAAATGGTGCGGCCGCGATACTCGCCCAGCAGATCAACACGCAGATTGCAGCCGAGCGCACCCACGAGCGTGGGGTCAATCGCCACAGCGACGGCAAGCGGATCGTGCAGCGCGCAGCCACCCAGGTAGGGGGCGTTCATCTCGTACGAGCCAATGTAGTGCTCCACCATGCTCGCAAACGCGCAACCGGCCATGGTGCCCGAGCCCGTCCAGCCGGCAATGTCGCGACGCGTGAGCACCACGCGATGCGTCACGTCCAAGCCCACCATGGTGAGCTTGCGGCCCGAGCGCAGCACGGCATCGGCCGCCTCGGGATCGCTTGCCATGTTGGCCTCGGCACCCGCACTCACGTTTCCGGGCACGGTAAGCGCACCGCCCATCACAACCACGCGACCGATAGACATCATCGCCGCCGCATCGCGCTCCAAGGCAAGTGCCAGGTTGGAGAGCGGACCGGTCGCCACGTAAATCAGATCGGGACCATAGGTGCGCGCGGCATCGATCAGATAATCGACCGCCGCGTTACCGTCGGCCGACGTCGCCCCCACCGGCTCATACGGCGACGCGGGCACGCTCGCCCCGCCAATGCCGTTTTTGCCGTGGATGAGCGTGGTGGACGCCGGCGGTGTATAGGGCTCAGTCGCCTTAATGGGACGATCGGCGCCCAGGTACACCGGAACCTCGGGGCGACCCAGCAGATCGAGCACCGCCAGGCAGTTGTGCGCCGACTGGTCGACGCGCACGTTGCCAAAACACGTGGTGATGCCCACGAGCTCCACCTCGGGGCTCGCGATGGCATAGGCCAGCGCCATCGCATCGTCCACACCCATATCCAGATCAAGGATCAGCTTCTTGATTGCCATTGTTCTACTCCGCTTCTCCGTCTTGTACTAAATCGTCTAAATCAAACACGCGCTCAACTTCGGCGCGCGTGGGAATCGACTGTTGCGCGCCCAAGCGCGACACCGTCACCGCCGAGGCGCGTGCACCCGCCGCCATGCACTCAAAGAGCGGCAAGCCCTCCAGACGAGCCGCGGCAAGCGCACCGATAAACGTATCGCCGGCGGCCGTGGTATCGACTACCGTGCTCGAAAGTGCCGGCATACGCAGCGGCTCGCCGTCATCGCCGAGCGTAACCGACCCGGCGCCGCCCAACGTGATGACCGCAGCGCCGGCGCCCTTAGCAAGCAGGGCGTTGAGCGCAGCGGCGCAGCTCTCATCGTCCTTGGGCAGGATACCCGTCAGAACCTGGCACTCGGTCTCGTTGGGGCAGACCAAGTCGACCGCAGACCAGGCCTCCGCAGGCAACTCACAGGCAGGCGCTGGATTAAAGACCGTATAGAACCCCAGCTCGTGAGCGCAAACAAGCGCCTCGGCAGTCGCTGCAAGGTCACATTCGCCCTGGGCGATAAAAACGCTGCCAGCCGCCGGAGCGAACTCGCATGCATCGCCATCGAACTCATCGGCCACCAGACGTCTCAGCGCGCGGGCAACGTCCTCGCCCGCAAGCGCATGGTTGGCACCCGGCGACAACACGATGCGGTTGTCGCCCTCACAGCGAATGATGGTCGCCGTGCCCGTCTCCACGTCATCGCGACGCGCCACAAACTCAACGCCCACGCCGGCATCCTGAAGCCCCGCCACGAGCACATCGCCAAACGCATCGCGCCCGACCGCGCCAATCATGCACGTGCGCGCACCCATGCGTGCGGCGGCCACGGCCTGGTTAGCGCCCTTGCCACCGGCGTTGGTGATAAAACCGCTACCGCCAACGGTCTCGCCCGCGCGCGGCATGCGCTCGCACGCCACCGAAAGGTCCATGTTCATGCTGCCGAACACCGCAACGATGCCGCGATCTGTCATGGAAACCTCCTCATCTGCGGGCCTTATGCCCACCGTCGGCCGTCGATCGTGCACTCTCTCACCTCTATAACTTTAGTTCACTTTGATGTGAACGCGCCCTTGAGGTTGCGCCAGCAGCAAGCATTCACAGGAGCAGGCAGCTACAATGAATATGTGCTGATTATCCTCGTCATTGGATGATGTTTTATGGAACAATTCCCACAATCGAGCCCACGCGGCCCGCGCCGCGCGCCCGATAACCAGGCACCGCACGAACGCCCGCGCGCCGACCGCCGCACCGACGAGTCGCGACGCGGCCCGAGCCCGCATCGAACGCCCACCAACAAGGGCGCCCGCACCAACAGCGCCGCAAAAGAACAGGCGCCCGCTCGTCCCAAGTCCCGCTACATTCCTGCGCTCGACGGTCTGCGCACGCTCGCCGTCGTCGCGGTGGTGCTCTATCACCTCAACCTCACGTGGGCTCAGGGCGGCCTGCTCGGCGTCACGATCTTCTTTGTGCTTTCGGGCTATCTGATCACGCGCCTGCTGCTCAACGAAGTCGCCAAAACCGGCCGCATCGACCTTAAGAGCTTCTGGATTCGCCGCATCCGTCGCCTGGTCCCCGCCGTGGTAACGGTAGTGTTCGTGACCTGCGCGCTGTGCACCATCTTTAACCACGTGATGCTCACCAAGATGCGCCCCGACATCTTGCCGTCGCTGCTGTTCTTCAACAACTGGTGGCAGATTGCCCAAAACGTCTCGTACTTCAATGCCCTGGGCGACCCCTCGCCGCTCACGCACTTTTGGTCGCTTGCCATCGAGGAACAGTTCTACCTGATTTGGCCGCCGCTGTTGTTTGCCATGGTATCCATGCATGTGAGCAAGCCCAACACGCGCCGCGTGGTTCTGGGCCTTGCCGCGGTATCTGCCCTCGCCATGATGGTGCTTTACAACCCCGCCGCCGACCCCAGCCGCGTGTACTACGGCACCGACACCCGCGTGTTCTCGCTGCTGCTGGGCGCCTGGATGGCCTTTATCCCCGATCGCGACCTGGCGCCGGTGCGTCTCGCTCATCGCTTGGGACTCAATCGCCTGGCTGGCGCCGCCAAGCACGGCAAGAACGCCGAGGACAAGCCTGGCGAGAAGGCCAACGAATCAGCCGAGACCGCCCCGGCACAGCCGAGTGCCCTCGTGCGCTTTTGGTCCTCGCCCGCATCCATCGATGTGTTGGGCGTCGTGGGTCTGGTTGGCCTTGCCGCCATGGTCGCGCTCACCAACGGCTACACCGCGTTCCAGTATCGCGGCGGCACGCTGTTATGCTCCATCCTCACGCTCATGGTCATCGCGGCCTGCGTGCAGCCCCAGGGAATGGTTGCCCGTGCGCTGTCCGCCGAGCCGCTCGTGTGGGTTGGCAAGCGCTCGTACAGCATCTACCTGTGGCACTATCCGCTGCTATTGCTCATGAACCCGGTCGCTAACATCAACGATACGCCCTGGTGGCAGTACATCTTGCAGGTACTTGTGGTGGTTGCCGTAGCCGAGTGCTCTTATCGCTTTATCGAAACGCCGTTTAGGAAGGGCGCCTTCGGCCGCACCGTCACCGAATTCCGCAATGGAACCACCACACCCGCCAACTGGGCACGCGCGCACGTCCCTGTCTGCGCAGCCTGCGCTGTCGTGTTGGTCGTTGCACTGGGCGGCCTGATCTTTGTGCCCGAGACGTCTGCGCTGAGCGGCGAGGGCGCCGAAGTTCTGAACAAGGAAGCCAAAAACACCGCGCCCACCGAACAGCAGGCGGCCGACGACACCGACAAGGACAACGACGGCTTCCCCGATGGCTCCTACGACCTGTTGATGATCGGTGACTCCGTGTCGCTGCGCGCCGTTGATTCCTTTGACGGCGTGTTTCCGCACAGCCATATCGATGCCGAAAAGGGCCGGCAGTTTGATGCGGGCCGCGCGACATTTGAGGGCTATATCCAGCAGAACCTTGCCGGCAAGATTGTGGTCTTTGCCCTGGGCACCAACGGTTTGGTAACGGACGCCCAGGTCGACGCGATCATGGCCGACGCCGGCGAACAGCGTATTGTCGTGTTTGTAAACACGCGTAGCCCGCAGCCGTGGGTCGGGTCCACGAACCAGGCCATCGCCAACGCCGCCACGCGCTACAAGAATGTACGCGTTATCGACTGGTACGGGTACAGCGCCAACCGCAACGACCTGTTTGATGGCGACGGCACGCACCTGTCGACTACCGGCGTGACCGAGTACCTCAACCTGATCCACGATGCAGTCAAGAAAGACCTGCCCGTGCATCCCGAGGACCACGCCAACGATCCGCAGCCGGCAGCCGTCAAGTCCGCCGCCGACGCACTCGTCAATGCCCTCGCCTACAAGTCGCACAAGCTGGGCACCGACAAGTAGTCCGCAGCAAACAACCCAAAATCACTCTTTTCGAGCCGGCCCCAAGAGGTCGCGGGCAAAAAACAGGCCGCAGCCCATCGCTGCGGCCTGTTCGGAAGCAAAAGTGGGCGTTAAGCGCTGTAGCCCATCGCTTGCAGCACAAACATGACGACCGTGAGCACCGTAATCACGCCGATAGTCGCCCACGTGAGCACGTTCCACACGCGGCCGTTGCGGTTGGCGCCCATAATGTGACGGTCGGCGGCGATAACCACCTGGAACACCAGAACCACGGGCAGTAGCACGCCATTGATGACCTGCGAGGTCATCATAATCTGGAACAGATCGACGCCGGGCATAAGCACCAGCACGGCAGAGATACCGATGATGGCCGTAATGATGCCGCGATAGACCGGGGCCTCGTCCCAGCTGCGGTCGGCACCGCGCTCCCAGCCAAATGCCTCACAGATAGCGCTCGACGTAACGCCCGGCAGCACGCAGGCGGCCAAGAAGCTCGCCGCGACCAGGCCCGAGGCAAACAGCACCGTGGACCACTGGCCCGCAATAGGCTCCAGCGCGCGGGCAGCATCGGCGGCATCGCTAATCTGAATACCCGCCGGGAACAACACCGTACCGGTCGTGATGATAATAAAGCCGGCAATGACATCGGCAGCAAGCGAGCCGCTCACGGTATCGATGCGCTGCAGCACGATATCGTCCTCGCCCGCGTTCTTATCGACCACGTTGTTCTGCGCCAAGAAAATCATCCACGGCGCGATGGTGGTACCGATCGTTGCGACCACGAGCGACACGTAGCTGGGGTCATTTTGAATGTTAGGCACGACCAGGTCGACCGCGACCTCACCCCAGTTGGGGCCAGCCATAAACGCGGCGACAACATAGGTCACGAACACGCAGCTCACCATCAGCAGAATCTTCTCGATGCGCTGGAAACTACCCGACATGGTAAGCATCCACACCAGCAGCGCCACCAACGGCACCGAGATGCTCGCCGGAACGCCAAAGAGAGCAAGGCCGCTGGCGATGCCCGCAAACTCCGAAATGGTCACAGCCGTGTTGGCGATCAACAGCGCCGCCATAGCAAGTACACTCTTGCGCACGCCAAAGCGCTCGCGAATGAGCGATGCCAGGCCCTTGCCCGTAACGCAGCCGCAGCGCGCCGCGGTCTCCTGCGTCACGATGAGCAGCACAGTCATGACGGGAAGCATCCAGAGCATCTTGTAGCCATAGCTGGCGCCCGCGCTGGAATACGTTGCAATGCCGCCGGCGTCATTGCCCGAAAGCGCCGCCAGCAGACCGGGACCCATAGCGCCAAAGATGGCCGCGATGGTCAACTTTTGCTTGGTGCCCGACTTTTGCTTGGTATTTTGCACGCGACCACCTAACCCATGACCGACATGGTGAGCAGCACCGCAGCGGCGCAGTACGCTACGCACGAGATCATGACGGCAATAACGTTCATGGCGGTGCCCGACGTGTTGAGGTCATGCTCGTCACGCCAGAACAGCACCATCAGGTAAATCACGGCACTCATGTTGCCAACCAGGCAAATGATGGCAGCGATATTAAAGCACCCGGTAAAGAGTTGCTCCTCAAACATGGGCGCATCGGGGAACGCGGCGGTGCGCACCAGCTGAGCGCACAGGTAGGTCACGAGTGACAGAATCAGGCCCATGCCCGTACTCTGGAAGAAGAACCCCAGATACGGCTTGGGCTCGTCGTCGTGACCGTCATACTCCAGGAAGTAGTTCTTGACGAACGACACCATGCGCGAGGCCGCCAGCAGCACGAGCGGCATGGCGCACATGGGGAACACCACCAGATGCGCGGAGCCGAGCGCCGTTCCCAGCACGGTCGCCATGATGCACGACGCAATGCCCCAAACAACAACCCAGTACTGGCGATGCACGAACCAGCTGAGCACGTTCGTCGAGTCGTCCGACGCGCTATCGCCCGAGCCGACACCGGCGATCTGCAGGTCCTCCTGATGCTCCTCGGCGATAACGTCCATGGCGTCGTCGAAGGTTACGATACCCAGGATATGACGGCTCTCGTCGCAGACAGGGATGGCGACCAGGTCGTACTTGGTCATCTCGTCCGTTACGTCTTCCTGGTCCTCGTCGGGCGACACATAGACCAGGTCGCGATAGGCCAGCTGACCCAGCGTGGCGTCGCGGTCGGCTACGATCAGCGTGCGCAGCGAGAGCACGCCGGTCAGCATGCCGCTCGGATCCTCGGTATAGACGTAGTAGACGCTCTCGAAGTCCTCGTCGAGCTCGCGAATCGCCTCGATGGCGTCACCGACCGTTGCCGTGGCGGGCAGGGAGACAAACTCCGAGGTCATGATGCGGCCGGCGGTGTTGTCCTCATACCCCAGCAGGTTACGAATCGCCTTCTCCTCCTTGACGCCCATCAGGCGCAGGAGCTTCTCGGCCTTCTCGTAATCGAGCTCGTCGATCAGGTCGGCTGCATCGTCCGGGTCCATCATGGCCAGCATCGACGATGCGTCCGTGTCGGACAGGCCCTCGAGCATCTCGGTCATAAGCTCGTCGTCATCGAACTCCGAGATGGCCTCGGCGGCCTGGGCAGTATCGAGCTGCGCAAACACCTGCGCACGCAGGCGCGGGTCGAGCTGCTCGATAATGTCGGCGATGTCGGCAGGGTGCAGCTCGCCGAGCGTCTTGTGCGACACCGAGAGTTGAATGTTCTTGGTCGAGCGGTCGAGCAGGTCCATGTAGGACCAAGCGATGATGTCCTCGCTGAGCGGCTTGCCCAGGTGCTTCATAAAGCCTTCGACGATATGCTCGAGCGCAGGGCTGATGGCGCGTAGCAGACCGCGAGCACCGACCTCGGCGCCCAGCAGGCGCAGCTGGTTTTCGCCCGACATGGAAAACTTGATGTCGTTTACGCGCACGACCTTCATGCCCTGCGTGTCGACAATCTGCTTGTTGAGCACATCGCGGGCAAGCAAGAGTTCGGTCGGCTGCAGGTACGAAAAACGGATTTCGGTGGCCGACGTCTTAAGGTGTACACCCGTCTCGTCGATACGGTCGACCCATTTACGCCAGCTAATCATAAACGGCGTCTTGCCGGGTCCGCGGAACGCGAGCGACGTCACGTGCGGAAAAACTTCGCCGGTAGCAATGCCAAAATCGTTCACCACGCCGAGCTTTTCGCCGTCGACGTCCAAGACCGGCAATTTGAGCATCTCACTCAGATAATTCAATGGTGCTCCCCATCATTATTCCTCCGGACGCGACCGCGCGTGCGGCGTCCGGGGGCTTCTGGATATGTATACGCATGCGCGGGCGGCACGCCGCTCGACGCTTACACCCCGTGCATGCGCAAAAAGCACCTGCATGGGGTCATCGACTGTATGGTCGAGGTTTGGATTTCACCTGTAACCTTTCTCTTGACCCTCATTAACCGCAGTAACTATAGCATCAGCATCGCCCTGCGGCATCGAATTTATGCGCTGCACATTGCAGGCATACCAAACGCTGACGCATCCGTGACATAGCTGTTGGGGACGTTCTTAAACGACTACCCAATAACTACTCTGTGGTGTCGTCGTCCTCGGCAAGTTGGGGGAACACGGCGTCCTTGGGCATGGTGGCCTTCGTCAGCGAAGTGAGCTTTTTGCTCAGCGACGTGTCCGTCTTGACCAGGTCGCTGAGCGTCACGATCTTGTAGCCGTCGGCGACAAGGCCGTCGATAATCTGTGGCAGCGCCTCGAGTGTCTGCTCGGCGCATTCGTCTCTATCGGTGAGCAGCACGATATTGCCCGGCGTCACCGAATCGAGCACCGTCGAGACCTGCTCGTCGGCACCGTTGAGCAGCCAGTCGCCCGAGTCAATATTCCACGAGACCACGGCGGAGACCAGGTCCATCGCGTCAATCCAGTTTTGCTCGTCAAAGGCAGCGTAGGGAGCACGCAGCAGCATCGTCTTCACGCCGGTCGCCGACTTAATCGCATCGGTGCCTTTCGCGATCTGTTCGCGCACCGCCTCACGGTCCTGACCCTTGAGCGAATCGTCGCTGTAGCTGTTGGATCCGATCTCGCACCCGGCATCGACAATCGCCTTGGCCGTGGCAGGCGAGGCCTCGGCCGCATCGCCCGAAAGGAAGAGCGTCGCGGTGACGCCCTTTTCCTTGAGCACCTGCAAGATCTGTTTGGTGGCGCCGCTCGGACCCTCGTCAAACGTCAGCGCCACGTACTTTTTGTTGCCCTTGGGCGCCACGCTGGCGCACGCAACGACGCAATCGGTGGCGGGCACAACCTCGCCGCGGTCCTGCGTCTTGCCCGACTGCTCGCCGACCCATACCTCGGAGCGGCCCTGAACGCCCCAGGTTTTGACATACTCAATGGCACCCGTACCCTCGACCTTGAGCTTGGGCTCGACAACCGTAGCCTGAACCTCGTGCTTCTCGTAGGTGTTACGGCCATCCTTGACCGTCACCTTCTCGCCGCCCTCAAGCTCGCGGCTATCCCATTTGCCCTGCTTCACGCGCTTGCCGTCGACCTTCACCGACAGCTTTTCGCCCCCATGGCGCTTGAGCACGCTGTCATCGACGGCCAGCAGGTCGCCTGCGTCGTAGGTGTCAGTCAACTCCTGGTCGTCGATGAGATTCTGCAGCGTAGAGCCCACGCGCACCGCGGTCTTCTGGCCGTTAAGTTCCACGTCCACACTGCGGTTGACGTAGCCCACGACGGCAGCGATAAACAGCACGAGCGCACAGCCCACGGCAATGAGCGCATAGGGCAGGCGAGACGAACGACGGGGCGTGCGGCTGTTGCCGATGCGAGCGCTGCGGTCGCTAAAGCCGCGGCTATGGTTGAGATACATCGCGCCGGGCTTACGGTGACGCTTGCGCTGACCGCTGGGCAGCTGCCCCAGGTCGCGGCGCGCCGTCGGACGCGCACCCGAACGCCCGTTTAAGTTGGATCCGTTTTGGCGCATGTGCCCTCCCCCATAAACACAGCAAGCCGGAGCAACAGGTCTCCGGCTTGCCTCCCATCATTTGGTACGTCGCTATTTTGTAGCTTTTGACGAGCCTCCGCTCGCCTTTTGGTATTCGTCCTTAAAGGCCTTGAACATGCCGCGCGTCTTGCCGAGCTGCTTGCCCAGTGCGCGACTGCCCTTGTCCACGGCAACCGATCCCTTGTCGTCGAGCACCTTGGCGCCCTTTTTGACCTTGTCGCCCACCACGACGCTGGCCTCGGCGGCCTTGGCAGCCGCACCGCCCGAATACCCGAGCGACTTGACCTCGTCCGAAACAATCATCGCGCCGTCCGCATAGCCGCGCAGCATCGTCGGCGGCACCTGCGTGTCACCAACCAAAACACTCGAAGCAGCACCGGCGGTCACATAGAATGCCTGCACGATGCCCGAGCGTGGCTTGAACTCAACGTCCGAGCAATAGCCCACGACGTCGCCTGATTCCGTGCGCACGTCCATACCGACCCAGATGATGCAATCGTCCAGGTTGATGTCGAGGCGCTTGGCAGCGGCGGCATCGTACGTGTCCTTGACGTCATCGACCGCAATGGCGCCCTCGTAGACACCAATGGCGTCGAGCGCTACGAATCGGTCGGGACGCTCGATCATGCCCGCGATATCGGACTGGCGGACCATAAAGCCGACCACGCGCGTACCGCCCGGGGTAAAGACCGGAAAGTGAATCTTTCCAAGCTTTTTAGGGCTGCGCGGTGTGCCGTCCTTTTTGGTGCGCTTGTCCTCGGTAGGCTTGCGATAGATCTTGGCGCCGACAAAATCCCCGGCGCGCATTATGCCTCGGTCGAGGGCTCCGCAGCCTCGGTATCAGCCTCGACGGCGTTCTCGACCACGACATCGGCGGCAGGCGTCACGTTGCCGCCCGAAATGGCGTCGTTGAGCTGCTCGCGCAGCTGGTCCATGCGCTCGCGGGCCAGATCGACCTTGGCGCGCAGGTCGTCGGTCTTGGCGTCGACCATCGGGCCAAAGTCATTCACCGCAGCACGGGCCTCCTCGGCACTGTGCTCGTAGGTGTCGCGCATATTGTCCCAGGCGTCGTTGGCGATATCGGCAGCCATGGCGCGGGTCTCGGCGCCCGAGCGCGGGGCCAGAGCAACGCCGACAATAGCGCCGGCAGCGGCACCAAAAAGTGCGCCGGAGACAAAGCTGAAAGTCTTACCCATGATCATTCCTCTCCTGCGGGCACGTCGGTGCCCACCGTTTGAATGCTGTCCATTATACCCGCAGCGCATCACTTGCCGCTCCGCTCATCTACGTACGGCAAAAGCGCAGGTGCGTGATGGTGATAAACGCGTAGGCCTACTCCTGAGGCATAGCCGGCATGGTCACCGTGGCACCCGGGTCCTCGCCGGCGCCGTCCACGAGCGGCAGGCCGCCCTCATGCGCAGGTCCTGCCGGAACCGTCGCCGCACCGCCAAAGACGGCAGCGGAGGCCTCGTGGTTCTCGGCAACCGCGCCCTCGGTATCAATCGCCACCTGGGGCTCGTCGTCAAAGTTGGGGACGCCCTGGGGCTCGGTGGGAACGGGCTCGGCGGTCGCATCGGCAACGGGCTCGGCGTCGACCGGCACATCGCCCTCGTCAGCGCCCTCGGCCTCGGCAGCATCTTCGCCGTTCGCAGCGGCGACGGCCTCGTGAGGATCCTTGCCCTCGGCCTCGGCGCGCATGCCCAGCACCAGGTTGCGCAGGCCCGCGACCGTGCCTTCCACGTCAGGGGCAGGCTGGTCGGCGTGCAGGTACGCCCAGTCCATCATAAAGGTGGCCGAAGACAGCGCGCCGATGGCCAGCGCGTCGTCGGGGCACGAAAGCTCAACCTCAAAAACGCGCTCGTCGTGCTCGCTTACGCGCGTGCGGCCGCACGAGATGCTGCCGGCAAGCCCGGTCTCGTTCATGAGCTCGACCGTCACGTGCTCCAGCAGGTGGCAGAGCTCGGTCTGACCCATGCAGTCCTGGAACTCGCGGCCGGAATCGCCCAGGCACAGGTGCTTGGCAATCGCCGGCACCAGGTAGTACACGCGCGCCGTGGCCTCGATATCCTCCGAGGTCATGAGCGGCATGCCGGGGTTCACCAGCACATGCGCGCAGATCTTGTCCTCACTGACGGTGACCTTAAGGATGTTGAACAGGCCTGCCATAACTCTCCCCTACTCTTCCTTGTCCTACTCGTCGCCGTCGTGCGGATTCGCGGAACCCGCACCCGACGTCGTCGGCTCGTCTACCGAAGACTCGGAATCCTTCTTATCGGTTTCGGCCGGAGCGATCACGCGAATGAGCGAGATGCGCTGGCCACGCATCGACTGCACCTTGAACTTGTACCCCGCAACCTCAAACACCTCTCCGATGTCGGGCACCGAGTCGCAAAGCTCCAAAATCCAGCCGGCGATGGTCTCATAATCATCGCTTTCCTCGAGCGGCCAACCAAGCTCAATCGCGTCATCGCACGAAAAACGCCCATCAACGAGCCACTCGCGGCGCGAAAGGCGCGTGAGATACTTGTTGTCGGGGTCGAACTCGTCCTCGATCTCGCCGACGATCTCCTCGACGATGTCCTCGATGGTGATGATGCCGGCCGTGCCGCCGTACTCGTCCACGACGACCACGATCTGGTCGTGCGAGGTCTGCATCTCGGACAGCAGCGGCAGGATGTCCTTGGTGTCGGGCACAAAGGTGGCGTCGCGCAGATAATCGGCGATGGGCTGGTCGCCCTTGCCGTCGAGCGCGGGCTGGATCAGGTCCTTGATGTGCGCGATGCCCGCGACGTTGTCGGGATCCTCGTGGTAGACGGGGATGCGGCTGAAGCCGGTCTGGCGCATGGTGGACAGCACGTCGGCGACCGTCTCGTCGTCCTCGCACATGGTGGTGTCCACGCGCGGCACCATGACCTCGCGAGCCACGGTGTCACCCAGGTCGAAGATCTCGTGGATCATGCGCTTTTCCTCGTCGAGCAGGTCATCCTGCTCCGAGACCATGTACTTGATCTCTTCCTCCGAGACGTTCTGGCGGTCGTCGGCGCTCTTGATGCGCAGGATGCGGGCCAGGCCATCGGAGCAGGCGCCGGTCAGCCACACGAGCGGACGGGCGATCTTTTGGAAAAACGACAACGGTCCCACGACCTGCTTGGATACGCCCTCGGCATTGGCCAGGCCGATGCGCTTGGGCACAAGCTCGCCAATCACGATGGACACGAAGGCGACCGCGACGGTGATGATGACCGGCGCCAGGCCGCGTGCGATGGCGGAGAGCGGCGCGATGCCAAAGCTCATGAGCCACGTGGCAAGCGGGTCGGACAGGCTCGTCGAGGCGACGGCGGACGAGGCGAAGCCCACGAGCGTGATGGCGACCTGGATGGTGGCCAACAGCTGATCGGAGTCGGCGGCGAGCTGGACGGCGCGCTCGGCGCGCTTATCGCCCTCCTCGGCATCGTGCTCCAACACGGCGCGCTTAGCCGTGGTGAGCGCCATCTCGGACATGGAGAAGTAGCCGTTGATAAGCGTCAGGACGAGCGTAGTAATAAGGGAGATGGTTATGTCCATCGGGAGTTTCTCGAACCTCCAAGATTCGGGACGTTAGGGTAAAACGTTGATGGCGGATACGGCAATTGCACCGGCGCCCAAACAAGGACGCGGGCGCGCAGGCGTGGTCGCTAGATTACGAAGAGGATCACCGCCATGAACTGGAAGATGCTGCCGGCGAGCACCCACAGGTGGAACACGCTGTGCAGATAGCGCACATTTTTGGCGATATAGAACGGCACGCCCACGGTATAGCACACGCCGCCGACGGCGAGCAGGGCAAGCGCGACGGGGTTCAGCAACGCCACGAGCTCGGGCAGCTTAAAGACAACGAGCCAGCCCATCAGCAGGTAGACCAAGCCGCTTACCCAGTGCGGCTGACGCTCGCGTAAAAAGCACTCGAGCGCGATGCCGATGATGGCGATGGCCCACACGGCAAAGAACAGCATAGGGCCGCCGTCGTTTGCGAGCGTGATGAGGCAAAACGGCGTATAGCTGCCGGCTATGAGCAGGTAGATGCAGCTGTGGTCGATGATGCGAAACACGCGCTTGGCGCGCGCGGGCTGAATCGCGTGGTAGAGCGTGGAGGCTAGGTATTCGAGGATAATGCTGACGCCATAGACAATTGCCGCGGCCATGTGGGCCGGGCCCCCGCCGCGCAGGGCAGCGAATACGATCAGGAGCACCAGGCCCGCGATACCCAGCAGGCAGCCGACACCATGGGTGACGGAGTTCATGATCTCCTCGCCCACCGTGTAGTGTGGAACGGCCGCGGTCTTGGGTCGCGGCTTAGAACTGTCGCTCGAATCGGACATGCCGGTTACATCCTCCAACGTAAAGAGTTCTCAACACTATATCAAAGCGTCTGGGTACGTGCGAAGTTTGCACCATACGTGACCCCTTGTTTACCCATTCTTTGCCTGTTGACGCATCAACGGCGAACGTCCATAATGCGCTTGCATTAAATGTTGATGTATTAACATCTTATAGGAAAGCTTCTTATGTCTCAAAACGCACGTTCCCATCGAAAGCTCAAGATAGCCGGCGTCGTTGCGCTGGTGCTCGTTGCCGCGCTGCTGGGGTTTGCCGGCAACTTTCTGTTTGACTTCGCGCTGAATCCCCGCGCGCCATACACCATGAAGATGATGCAGGATAGCAAGAACGACAAAGAAGGTGAGCAGCCGGATGCCGAGGATACCGAGGCGCGGGCATGGTTTAAAGAGAACCGCGAGAGCAGCAGCCTCACCGCAGATGACGGAACCGAGCTCGCCGCCTGGTATTTTGCTGCCTCGGAGAACACCCACGATTACGCCGTCTGCCTGCATGGATATACCAACGAGCCCATCGGTATGGCTCGATACGCCAAGCGCTTCCACGACCGCGGCATGAACGTACTCGCACCCGCCGCCCGCGCTCACGAGCGCTCCGGCGGCGACTATATCGGCATGGGCTGGCCCGAGCGCCTCGACATCGTCGCATGGATCGAGCAAATCGTTCAGGCTGACCCCGAAGCGCGCATCCTGGTCTTTGGCGAGTCGATGGGTGCGGCAACCGCCATGAACGTCGCAGGGGAATCTCTGCCCGCAAACGTGAAATGCATTATCGAGGACTGCGGTTATACGAGTGTTTGGGACGAGTTTTCTCTGCAGCTCAAGGACGTGTTCGGCCTGCCCAGCTTTCCCTTGCTCGATGTAGCAAACCTGGTATGCAACGTGCGCGCGGGCTACGACTTTCATAAGGCGAGCAGCGTGGAACAGCTCAAGCGCGCGACGGTTCCCATGCTGTTTATCCACGGTGACCAAGACACCTTTGTGCCGTACAGCATGCTCGACCAAAACTACGACGCGTGCGCCAGCAAGGTCAAGCAAAAGCTCACCGTCCATGGCGCCACCCACGCCAAGAGCGCGCAGGTCGACCCCGAACTCTACTGGAACACGGTCGACAACTTCCTCGACGAGTATTTTTAGGCAAAAAGCAACGTCTGGGGTTTTGTTGCCAAAAATCGGTTGTGGTCGGCGGTATTCGATTTTTCACCACACTTCTGAAAAGCCGCCCGCGAGCGTTGTGCTCGTGGGCGGCTTTTGCTCAACTTACGCTACAAAGGCGCTTATTTTGTCCAATAGCTAGGTGCTACTTGACCTCGATGAGCTCGTACTTGCTCGTGCCCAGGCCGATCTTCTCGGCGTGCGCGATGCACACGCGCCAGTCGGTGTCGGGATGCGTGATGCAGAAGGGATCCTTGGCCTGCTCGCCCTCCAGATGCTCGTGGTTGTGCTCCATCTTGGCCGCGCTATCGGTGAGCTCGGTGTTGGGCAGCGGCTCAGACGCCATGACGGCGTCGGCGCAGGCCTGGTCGATGGCGACCGGGTCGAAGCTCGCGAACATGCCGATATCGTTGACGATAGGCGTATCGTTTTCGGGATGGCAGTCGCAGTTGGGACTGATGTCCATGGCAAGCGAGATGTGGAAGCTCGGGCGGCCGTCGACGACGGCCTTGGTGTACTCGGCGATCTTGCAGTTGAGCACGTCGGCCGCGGCCTCATAGCCGGGCTTGATGCAGTCCTGGTTGCATGCCGCAATGCAGCGTCCGCAGCCCACGCAGCGATCGTGGTCGATGGCAGCCACGTGCACCGTGCGAGTAGCGCCGTTGGCAAGCTCGCGCTCGCGGGTGTCGGTGAACGAGACAGCGTTGTGCGCGCAGATCTTTTCGCAGGCACGGCAGCCAACGCAGTGCTCGGTCGAGACGTTCGGCTTGCCGGCGGCATGCTGCTCCATCTTGCCGGCACGGCTGCCGCCTCCCATACCCAGGTTCTTCATGGCGCCGCCAAAGCCGGCTTGCTCATGGCCCTTAAAGTGGGTGAGGCTAATCACGATATCGGCATCCATGAGCGCCTGACCGATCTTGGCCTCGTGCACGTACTCGCCGCCCTCGACCGGGACGAGCGCTTCGTCGGTGCCCTTGAGGCCGTCGGCGATGATGATCTGGCAACCCGTGGCATACGGGGTAAAGCCGTTCTGGTAGGCGGTGTCGATGTGCTCGAGCGCGTTTTTGCGGCTACCCACATAGAGCGTATTGCAGTCGGTGAGGAAGGGCTTGCCGCCCAGCTCCTTCACGACATCCGCGACGGCGCGGGCGTAGTTGGGGCGCAAAAAGCTCAGGTTGCCCAGCTCGCCAAAGTGAATCTTGATGGCGACGAACTTGTTCTCAAAGTCGATCTGCTCAATTCCGGCGCGGCGGATGAGGCGCTTGAGCTTGTCGAGCTGGCTCTCGCGAGCATGCGTGCGCAGGTTGGTGAAGTACACCTTGGCGGGTGCTGCGGGTGCAGTTGCGGTCATAAATCTATCCCCTCGGTCTATATGGCGTTACAGACATAGAGGATGGTACCAGTTAAAGCAGAGTTAAAGTCAAGTACGGCACCTAGTCATTGGGGACAGACTTAAATGACTGAAACCACTCATTGGGGACGGACTTAAATGAGTGCCTCGCCACCTGGCAGCTAGGGACGTTCCTTTCCTGCTGGCAGCTGGGGGCAGTCCTTGTCAACACGGCCGACGAGCCGGCGAGTCAGCAAAGACCGTCCCCAATGACTAATAAAGGGCTACTCCTGCACTTTGAGGGCCTCGGCCAGGCTCACGCGTTTGATGGAGCTCGTGTGCAGCAGCGCCACGACCAGGTAGGTCACAAAGCCAATGCCCACGCACGCCGCCATGGACCAAGCGGGCACGTAGATCTCGATATTGCCGTTGTAGGCGAGCAGCATCGAGCGGAAGATGGCCGTGAGCGAGCCAATAATGACCGGCAGGCTCAGCACGAGCGACGCCGCCACGCACAGCGTGATCGAGCGGATGTACAGATGCGAGATCTCGCTATCGCGATAGCCAAAGACCTTCATGTAGCTGATCGAACGGGCGCTGTGGTCGATCACCGCCTTGGTCAGCAGGTACATAAACAGCAGGAAGATAAACACCGCGAGCCCGATCATCATTCCGATCATTTTGCTCATCATGCCGATGAACTGGTCGCCCACGGCCCGCATGTCGTCGGGCGTGGTGTCGCCGGCAAAGTAACGAGCATCGAGGTCGAGCTTCTCGTCGCTCACATAGCCGTTAAAGTAGGCGGCGTCGTTGCCGAACAGCTCGTTAAAATCTTCGATACTCATATAGATATTCATGTCCGACTTGGAGCCCCAGGTGGCGTCCTTTCCCGTATACTCCAGCGAATAGTCCTTGCCCTCGTACTTGTCGTGGAGCGTGACCTTCTGTCCCTCGCTCCAGCCAAACTTGTCAAGCAGGCCGCCACCAAAGACGACGCGCCCATCGCCGACGTTGAGGTCTTTCCAATAGCGCGAATCGGGCGAGATGCCGTAGACGGAAATCGTCTCCTCGCCATTACCGTCGCCGCGGTCGTATTGCAGCTGGTAAACGGCATATTTCTCGGTCTGTGCGATTGCGCCCGCGCCGTTGTCGGTCGTGTTAACCGGGTGAATGTCGTCGTTGTCAGTGTCGATCTTAGAGGCCTTGTCGATCAGGTCGATAGCCTCGTCGCGGTCGCAGCCGAGGGCATCGGCAAGGTCATCGAGGCGCGCATAAAGCGCATCCTTCTTGTCCTGGACGTTTGCAAGCGCATCCTGCGCCGCAGTCAGGCTCTCGGCAGACGGAGATGCGGTCGCGGCATCGGCTGCCGCCTGCGCCGCATCGGCCGCGTCGTCAAGCTCGTCATCGGCATCCTGAGCGGCGGAAAGCAGCACGCCGTCAACCGACTGCAAGCGCTCGAGTGCCGACCACTGCTCGCGCTCCTCGGCAGTACCCTCGAGCTCCAGCGGCGCCTTGAGCGTGTACTGGTGCTCGGCGACCAGGCCTGTCTCGAGGTTGTCCGCATAGTGCGTCATCGTGGGCAGAATCGCCAGGCCAAAGAGCAGCAGCAGCGACGCAAACGCAATGCCCACGAAGAGCGTGGCGAAGTTGCCCAGGTTGCGCAGGAAGATACGCAGGCGGAAGCGGGAAACAAAACCCATGCGCTCCGGCAGCTGCAAGCCGCGCTTGGTGCCCGATTTGCCGCTCGCCTCGTGACGAAGGAACTGCAACGGCGTCTTGCCCATCTTGCGAAGCAGGCCCACCAGCGTGATGAGGATGAGCGCGGCGGCGGGAACCACGGCGCACTTCACAAAGATCTCCCAGCTCCAGTACACCTGGAAGGGCGGCAGGCTATACGAACCGTAATAGAGGCTGCGCATGGGCTCGGTAAAGAACACGACGCCGAGCGCAGTGCCCAAAAGCGCCGCGACCACGCCCACGATAGCGGGAAGCGCAAGGTAGTGCAGCACGATCTCGCGTCGACGATAGCCGCTGGCGAGCAACGTGCCGATGATGGCGCTCTCCTCCTCGATGGTGGCGTCGGTTAGGACCACAAAGACAAACGCCATGATCACGATGATGATGTCGAGCAGCGTCATCCACATCATGGAGTCGCCGTCCACGTCGTCGCGCGCATAGCCAATACCCTGATTGGAATCGGCATCGATCAGATCGTCCACGCGTGCATCGGTATCGGTCAGTGCCTCGACCATATCTTGCTCGGCATCGATGCGGTCCGCGGTGGGGAGGTCGCGATCGGCAAAGGCGAAGGAGTAGGTGTAGGCGGGCGCGCCGCCGGCGTCCTCGAGCGCGGCAAAGCCGGCGTCGGTGACCTCGGCCACGCCATAGGTGATGGTGTTCACCGTAAAGTCCGAGTTGTTGAGGAACAGCGCCTGGCTATCGGGCTGGGTCATGATGCCGCAGATGGTGTAGGTGCGACCCTCGAGCTCGACTTTATCGCCCACGGCGAGGTCGTTGTTGGTGGCGAAGACACGGTCGATTGCCACCTCACCGTCCGTCTTGGGCTCCTTGCCCTCACAGTAGGACGCGATATCGACTTTGGTACGGTGCGCGTAGGTGCGCAGGGTGCGCTTGGTGCCGTCGTCGCCGGACGCCTTTTTGATGATGGCATCGATGGAAAAGTTCTTGTAGAGCGTGACGCCCCCGACGTCCTCGGCCGCATCCTCGGCGGCTTTGAGCTGATCGTCGGCCGCCTCGAACGCCGTGGTCACGCGGCCGCCCTCAATCGTGTACGCATCGCGCATGTCGTCGATAAGGCAACCGATGGAATGCGCCGCGAGCAAAAAGCCCGATGTAAGGGCAATGCTTCCGCACATAAGCAAAAAGATGCCCAGGTACTTGCCGATATTGCGGCGCAGCTCGCGCGGGAGTCGTTTTGCGAGAGGTGTCATGGCGCCGCCTACCAATCGAGCTCGGCGGCCGCGACCGGCGACTCATTGAGCTCGTCCTCGACGATGTGCCCGTCGCGCAGGCGCAGCACGCGATTGGCCATGCGGGCGATAGCGGCGTTGTGGGTAACGATGATGATGGTGCAGCCATAGGTACGGTTGACGTCCTCCATGAGCTGCAGGATTTCCTTGGATGTCTTGTAATCGAGCGCACCCGTGGGCTCGTCGCACAGCAGCAGGCCCGGGTTTTTGACAAGCGCACGGCCGATGGCGCAGCGCTGCTGCTGGCCGCCCGAGACCTGACGCGGGAATTTGTTGCGGTGTTCGTAGAGACCCAGCGAGCGCAGGAGGTCGTCAACGTCGAGCGGTTTTTTGGACAGGTGCGCCGTGACCTCAATGTTTTCCTTGATGGTGAGATCGGGTACCAGGTTGTAGAACTGGAAGACAAAGCCCAGCTCACGGCGGCGATACTCGCCCAGGTCGGTAGGCTTAAGCACCGTGAGGTCGCAACCGTCCACCAGAATAGAGCCGGCGTCGGCATCCTCCAGGCCGCCGATCAGGTTAAGAAACGTGGACTTGCCCGAACCCGAAGGCCCCAGCATGACGCAGATCTCGCCGCGGTTGATGGACGTGTCGATGCCATCGAGTACCGTCAGGCGCGCATCGCCGTCGCCGTAGTGTTTCTTGAGTCCGTTGACCTGGACGTAGGCTTCCTGCGTTGCCATGGTATCCCCCATTGTTAGCCTCGTACTACTTTATGAACGTAATAGTAAACCTTGGCGAACTATTTTGGGGCGAGGCCTAGGATTTATTTCAGACTAGGCGCGGGATTTGGCGCGTGAGAGGGCCAGGCCTACGGCGGCAATGGCGGCGGCGAAGAGCACGGTGACGCCCAGGTCGCAGGCGATGTCGCCCAACACGGTGGACGTCAGATCCGAAGCGAGCGCTTTGCCAATCGCATCGTTCACCCAATACGTCGGCACAAAGTGCGCCACCGTCTGCACGGCCGAGCCCATGAGCGACAGCGGCATCCAAGCGCCGCCCAAAAACGTCATGAGCATGCCGAGCAGGTTGCCCACACCGTTGAGCAGCTCCTCACGCGCACCCAGGCTCGAAAGGGCAAAGCCAACGGCAAGCGGCGTGCACGCCAGGGCAAACGTCGCCGCCAGCGCCAGACACACGCGCCCCACGCCGACCTCGGCGACCGCGCCGGCAAAGCCCACGACACCCATCATGCTCGACACAAACCAGATGCAGACGGTGAGCACGGCGGCGGCCGCAAACACGGCAAGCGAACGCTGGCGCTCGGAGATTGGGCCGGCATCCATACGACGCACGCGCTCGGGCTCGTTCATGCCCGAGAACACCAGCCCCACCGACACGATGACCGACGAGATAATCGCGTACGCGCCAAAGTTGAAATACGACTCGAGCGTGGCAGCAGCAGCCGAGTCGACCTTGACCCGCTCGATCTGGACCTCCGCGCGCTTGGCAGCGGCATGTTCAGCAGCCTTGGCAACGTCGCCGTTAGAAGCAGCGGGCTCAAGCGCCGCCGCCGCGCCCGCAAGGGAGATCCAGCGCGAGGCCTCGGCAGACGAAAGCGCCGCCGCCATGGTGCCGGCACCGTAGGTCACATCAAGCTTGGGCAGGGACTCCCCCGCGCGGGCGGCTGCAACGAGGTCGTCCTCGAACCCCTCCGGGATAAAGAACACGCAGTCGGCGCTACCCTTGGCGCTGTTGCTCTTGGAGAGCGCGTCCGCAAGGTCGTCCATGTCGTCGCCAACACCCGTGACCAGGTCAAAGCGCGAGCCCAAGTGCTTGGTGAGCGCACGCGAAAGATCGCTGTCGTCGCGGTCGACCACAATCACATTGGCGTCGTAGGGCTCGTACCCGGTAAGCTGCGACGAGTTCCAGCTCACCGATGCCGCGATGAACACACCCATCAGCGAAATGAACACCGTATAGATGAGCAGGTAGAACGGATGCGCGAGCGCCATGCGCAGCGCAGTCTTAAAGGTGCTCATAGCGGCTCCTTCCAAAGATCAGCGTAGCGGCGGCGACAAACACCAGGGTCATCAGGACGAGCGCGCCCGCGCGAACAGCGAAGGGCCCCAGGTCTTCAAAGAAATACAGGCGATTGAACATGTCGCAGATGAGCTTGACGGGGTTGAACCAGCACTCGGCCGGGCAGGCGCGGGCGACGTCGTCGGCAAGCGCCATCGCCGGCTCGCCGTAGAGGCCGGCGAACAGGGCGCACGTGGTAGCAAAGCCCGTGAGGATGCCGGACTTGGACGCCTTGCCGCCCTTAACGGGAAGTGTGCCCACAAAGAGTCCCAGGCCCGTGGCGGCAAGCGCGGAAGCGGCGCCGCCCACCAGACACAGCCCCTCGCGCCCGCCAAAGTCGACGCCCACGACCAGGCGCACGTAGCCGATTGCGATCGCCATCGAGGCGAAGGAAACCAGCCACGAGCCGACAAAGATGCCGGCCAGCGACGCCGTCTTGGAAAGGCTGCCCACGCAGCGACGCGCGCCAAGGCCCGACAGATTGGGCTGCAGATCGACGACGCTCAAGGCGGCAAACTCGGCAGACATCATCGCGACCAGGCCAAAGAGCGCGTAATAGTAGATGACCGTGCCATCGGGTGTGGTGCGTGTCAGGCTTACGCGGCGGGTACTGCCCTCGAGCGACAGGGCGCGCGCAACCGCCTCCGGGTCGGCGAGCGCCGCCGGGTTGTCCTGGGCAATCTGGGACATGAGCTCGGCATTTTGTGTATACGAACTTGCCACCGTCTCCAAAATGCTGCGGTCGGTGAGCACCGACGACGCACGCGAGCTGTCGTAGCTCGACAGCAACGTGAGCTTGGGTGCGCCCGCGTCGTCGACCGTATAGATGCCCGCAACCTCGCCGGCCTTAAGCGCACGGTTCGCATCGGCTGCGTCGTCGCACTCGTGAATCTCGAGCAGCTGATCGTCGCTCTCCTTGGCAAGCGACGTCGCCACGTCCTTAAAGGTCGAGGCGTCCCAGGCCTCGTCCGCTATGACGGCAACCGGCACCGGGTCGACCGTGCCGTCGGAGCTGAGGTTCGCGAACATAAACATAAACATCGTGGAAAGCGCGACGGGAAAGACAGCGCCCCAAACCCATGTACTCGGCCGGCGCAGCAGCGTCTTGACCGTAATGATAATGGTGTTGAACATGGCGCCCCCTAGTCGCGCAGCTCGCGGCCGGTGATCTCGAGGAACACGTCGTTGAGGGTCGGTGGCTCGCTCCACACGCGGCCGAGCGCAACGTCGGCAGCGCGCAGCGTGTCGAGGATGTCGACCAGATTGTGCGGACTCGTCTCGCAGGTGCAGACGAGCTCGCCGCCGGACAGCTCGACGCTGAGCACGTGCTCGAGGGCGCGCAGCCGCTCGACCGTGGCTGGCTCGACGGCGCCCACCTCGACGGTCACGCGCTCGCCCATCTGAATCATGCGTTTGAGCTCGTCGTTGGTGCCCTGCGCCAGCACGCGGCCGCCGTCCATGATCATGATGCGGCTGCAGATCTGCTCGACTTCCTCCATGTAATGGCTGGTATACACCACCGTGGCGCCCTCGTCGCGCAGGCGGCAGATACCCTCCAGGATGGCGTTGCGGCTCTGCGGGTCGACCGCCACCGTGGGCTCGTCAAAAAAGATGAGCTCGGGCTTGTGCGCGATGCCGCAGGCGATGTTGAGGCGTCGCGCCAGGCCGCCCGAGAGCTTGCCGGGGCGGAACTTGGCAAAGTCGCCCAGGCCGACAAAGTCGATGGCCTCGTCGACCAGCGCGCGGCGGCGCTTGCGGTCGTTGACGTAGAGGCTGCAGAAATAGTCGATGTTCTCGCGCACCGTAAGCTCGTCGAACACCGCCACCTGCTGCGGCACCACGCCGATGCGGCGCTTGAGGTCGTAGCGGGCGGGCGTCATGGGCTCGCCGAACAGTTCGATGGTGCCCTTGTCGTAGGCGAGCAGCTGCAGGATGCAGTTGATGGACGTGGTCTTGCCCGAGCCGTTGGGGCCCAGCAGGCCAAAGATCTCGCCGGGGGCGATGCTCAGGTTAAAGTGGTCGAGCGCAATAAGATCGTCGTAGCGCTTGACGAGGTTTTCGACGTGGACGATGTCTGTCATGAGGCGGCCCTTCTGTTGATTGCGGCCCGGTACGATTGCATCATCGCAGGAGCCGCCGACGCGCACCAGTGAGCTTTGTCACGAGTGCGAGGGGGCAGAGGTGAAACCCCCGCTCGCGCGAGCGATCGACGCCGCTTTGCCGCGCGGGAGGAATGTCACGGTTGCGCTAGGCGGCCCCTCCACCACGCGCAGCTTCGCGTACAATACCCGTATGAACAGGCTTTTCGACAAATCGATCGTGCTGGCGTGCTGTATTGCGGCCGCCATGGGTCTTGCCGTGGACGCTCGTCTGGTTGCGGCGTTTTGCCTTGGCGTTATTGCCACTTCGCTGGCCGAGGTCGCACAGGGAAACCGCGCCCGCCGTGCGGGCAAGGCCGCGAGTTACGCTTACATCATCGCGGCCGTCTTCGTGCCGCCGTTTGTGCCGTTTGCGCCTCTCGCTCTCTATGACATCGCGCGACGCGTTCACCGTGAACGAATCTGGCCCGCGCTGGCGATTGGCGCCGTGCTTGTCTGCGCGCTTGTCGCGGACCTTCGTGGTGGCGTGCTCACCACCCGAACGCTGCTGTTAACCGCCATCCTTTCGGTCGCCGCCACGTTGCTGTCGCTGCGCACCGCGCAGCTGGAGCGCGAACAGGAACGCATGCGTCGCACCCGCGACAAGCTGCAAGAACGCGCCCTGGCACTCGAGGCACGCAACCGCGACCTCGCCGACCGCCAGGACTACGAAGTCGAGCTCGCGACGCTCGCCGAACGCGCCCGCATCGCGCGCGAGATCCACGATAACGTCGGGCACCAGCTCACGCGCGCCTCACTGCAGGCCGAAGCCCTACGCGTGGTCCACGCCGATGAACCCGGCGTCGCCGCCGATTTCGCCGACGTTAAACGCACGGTTGACGAGGCGCTCCAGCTTGTGCGCACCAGCGTCCACGCGCTCAACGACAACGCCGTCGACCTTTCCGTGCAGCTCGAACGCATTGTCGAAGGCACACGCTCGGACGGCGGCCCGCAGATTGAGCTTGAAGTTATGGCCGAACATGCGCCCGCAAACGTCGCCAACTGCTTTGCAGCGGTCCTGCGCGAAGCGCTCTCCAATACCATGCGCCACGCTTGCGCCCAGACCGTCACCGTACGGTGCATGGAGCATCCGTCGTTTTACCAGCTCATTGTTACCGACGATGGCGTGGGTGAGGTCCAAGCAAGCGGCCGCGGCACCGCGGAGGGCATGGGGCTTACCTCCATGCGCGAGCGCATCGAGGCGCTTGGCGGCACCTTCACCGCCGGCCCGCGTGCCGGCGCCGGCGGCTGGCGTGTGTTTGCCACCGTTCCCAAACAGCAAGGAGATGAGGGCCGATGAGGCTCATCGTTGTCGACGACGACCGCTTGGTGGTCGATTCGCTCAAGATTATCTTGGGCGCCCAGCCGCAGATCGAAGTGGTGGGCACCGGTGCCAACGGCAACGATGCGGTGGCGCTCTACGCTGAGCACGCACCCGATATCGCGCTGCTCGACATCCAGATGCCGGGACGCGACGGCCTTTCGGCCGCGCGCGAGATCCTTGAGCACGACCCTGCGGCGCGCGTGGTGTTTCTGACGACATTCTTGGATGACGAGTACATTGTGTCGGCGCTCAAGCTGGGCGCCCGCGGCTACCTGATCAAGACCGATGTCGCTGCCATTCCGCCGGCGTTGGCGCAGGTCATGGACGGCAAACGCGTGCTCGAGGGCAAGGCGATCGAAGATATCAACTTTGATGGGGCGGACGTCGAGGCCGGCGCGACCCGCCGGCCCGCCGCCTTTGCCGGCCTGACCGACCGCGAGTTCGAAGTCGCCGAGCTCATCGCCCGCGGCCTCGACAACAAGGAGATCGCTGCCACCGCCTATATGGGCGAAGGCACCGTGCGCAACCACATCAGCTCAATCCTAGCCAAAATGGGGCTACGCAACCGCACCCAAATCGCCATCGCCTATCTACGAGGCTAGCCGCTGGCTGCCGCCAATTTGATGCCATTTCAAAACTATGCCGGTTTACTACGATGAACCGCATATCTCCGACCACGGCAAATTGCGCACTTACAAAACCGCAGGTAGAACACTTGCGATATTTGCAAAAATGCGGGTGTGGTCAGGAATCTCGGATTCATCGTAGTAAACCGGCATAGTTTTGTTCGGGCGGCCCTACACGAGTGCCCCCGCAAGCCTCGCGGGACCAAAATGATCCGTTTTCCTCCGCCCACGGGGATCGGCCGACGGCGCCTGCCACGAAATCGGCCCATCTACTACGTTTGGCTCGATACCCCCGACCATAACCGCTTTTCATGAAAACCGCAGGCGTTCTACCTGCGGTTTTCATTTCGCATTACTTGCTGTGGTCGAGGGCTGCCACCTAAACGTAGTAGATGGGCCCATTTCGTGGCAGACGGGTCACGTGGCAGCCCTCGCAAGGCCAAAATGATCCGTTTCCCTCTGCCCACGGGAGATCAAAGGCTGTTACGGATATGGCGCCATTTCAAAACTATGCCGGATTACGGGGCTAAAGTCGGGGCCCTCATCCATACCTTCATTTTTTGAAAAACGGCAAGCTATCTACCTGCGGTTTTGTTTTTGCAATTTTCTGTATGGTCGGAGGTTCGCTATCCAGCCCCGTAATCCGGCATAGTTTTGTTCGCAGCGGCACAACCGCGCGTTTAAGCGCGGGGCCGGTGGGGCATTTTTGCCCCACCGGCCCCGTCTTCGCGCTACTCCGGCTTGGTTTCTACCGTGGGAGTCTTATCCACCGCAACTGGGGTGCGGGCGGTGTCCATAGTCAGGCAGTGCTTGGGGCAGCTCTCGATGCACTCACCGCACACCACACAGGCATACGGGTCGATCGACCACGTTCCACCCTTGCGATCGACCGCGAGCGCGCCCGCCGGACAGCGACGCGCACACATGCCGCAGCAGATACACACGTCCATGTCGTTGACGATATGCCCGCGCAAGCGCTCGGGTGCCGCGAGCTTCTCCTGCGGATAGCACACCGTTACCGGCTGCTTGACCATAGAGCCCAAGGCCGTCTTGGCAAATGTCAGCAAACTCATGCCGCGCCTACCTTTCCGTGCAGCTAATGCAGGGGTCGATGGTCAGGATAATCATGGGCACGTTGGCAAGGAGTACGCCCTGCAGCGCATGCGTCAGACCCGCCAAGTTCTGCGACGTCGGCGTGCGCACGCGGAAACGGTCCAGGTTCTTGGTGCCGTTGCCGCGCACATAGTAATACGCCTCGCCGCGCGGCTGCTCAATCACAACCTCGCCGCGCGCGCCGTCGGCCGGCGTAAGCTTGGTGCGCCCGCCAATCCCGTCGTGCGGAATCTTGCCCACAAGCTCCTTAATGATGTCCATGGCCTGCGTGACCTCGGCGCAACGCACCTGGCAGCGGGCATAGCAATCGCCATCGGTAGCAACGATGGGCTCAAACGCGGCCAAGTCCGCATAGGCGCCGTCACCGAACATGCGCACGTCGTAGTCCACGCCCGAGGCGCGGCCGAACGGACCGACCATCGAAAGCTCCAGCGCGTCTTTCTTGCTAATCACGCCCACGCCATGCAGGCGCTCGCCGCAGCTGTCGTCGTCCAAAAACGTATGCACCAGGGCCTCGTAGTCAGGACGCATGGCATCGAGCGTCTGGACAATGCCCGCCAGCTCGGAGTCCTCGATATCGTGCTTAAGGCCGCCGATCTCGTTAATCGACAGAATCACGCGCCCGCCGCAAGTGCTCTCAAAAATCTTGAGTATCTGCTCGCGCAGGGTCCATGACCGATAGAACAGCGCCTCGAAGCCAAAGGCGTCGGCGAGCAGGCCCAGCCACAGCAGATGCGAGTGAATGCGCGAAAGCTCGTGCAGAATGGTGCGGATATACTGCACGCGACCAGGCACCTCGATGCCGAGCATGCGCTCGCAGGCGCTGGCATAGCCGCAGCTGTGGCCCACGGCGCAGATGCCGCAGATGCGCTCGGCGATGTAGCCAAACTGATGCATGTCGCGCTTTTCGGTGAGCTTCTCGAGCCCGCGGTGCACAAAGCCGATCTGCGGAATTGCCTCGATGACGCGGTCGTCCTCGATCACCAGGTCCAGATGAAGCGGCTCGGGCAGCACCGGGTGCTGCGGGCCAAACGGAATAACGGAGCGATGTGCCATGGACCTTACGCCTCCTTTTTCTGCTTGTCGCGGGCGACCTTGGCGGCAAGCGCCGCGCGGACCTTGGCCGCTTTCTCGGGATCCATGGCGGCGAGCTTTGCCTCCATCTCGGCAGCCTTGAGCGCGGCCTTTGCAGCGACCTCATCGTGCTGAGCATCGGAGCCGGCAGCCGCAGCGGGCTGAGCGACGGCAGCGTCCGCAGCATCGCCAACGCCCGCAGTGCCCTCCCCCGCAGCGGCCATGGCAGTAGCAACCTTCTCGGCCGCGGCCTTGCGCGCCTTGTCCTCGGCAGCGGCACGCACCTTCATGGCCTTCTCGCGCGCGGCCTTCACCTCGGGCGTGATAACGCTCATGGGTTCGGCAGTCGAGACCTGGTAGAAAAAGCCCTTAAAGTCGATCTGCATGTCGGTGATGGCAAGACCAAACAGGTCGTGCGCCTCGTTTTCAAACGGGAATACCGCCGGATAGTACGAGCTGATGGACGGAATCTCCTGGTACTGGTCGATACCCTCGACCACCAGATTCTCAATCGCATAGTTTCCGTCCCGCGCGATCTGCTCCTGCGCAGCGCGGACGTTGATAAACGTATAGACCAGGCGATACGATCCGTCGTCCACACAGCGCTCGGCATGCATCTGCACAAAGCGCGCGCCGACGCCCTTGAGCGCCTGGACATGCGACAGAAGCTCGTCGATCCCAACGGTGGCATAGATAGCCTTTTGCATTACTCGGCCTCCTTTGCAGCGACGGGCGCTGCGGGTTTCTCGGCAGGCGCGTCACCGGCACCGTCAGCCCCGGCCCCAGCTGCAGCCACGAACCCGTCCTCGCCCAACTCGACGCCGCCATCCCAGGTAGCAGCGCCGCCCACGGTAAGCGGGTCACCGCCGGCGCGCATCACGGCCTCCTTCTGATCAAGGATGCCGCACGCCTCCACGATGGCATCGATCACGGTCTCGGGACGAATGGCGCACCCGGGCGCATACACGTCCACGGGAATCGCGCGGTCCACGCCGCCGATCACGTTATAGGCATCGCGGAATACGCCGCCCGAACACGCGCAAATGCCGCACGCCACCACGCACTTGGGCTCGAGCATCTGGCTGTAGATCTGGCGCACGACGGGCAGGTTCTGGGCATTGACCGACCCCGTCACCAAAAAGATATCCGCATGCTTGGGGTTGCCGGTGTTGACCACGCCAAAGCGCTCCGCATCGAACAGCGGCGTGAGCGAGGCCAGCACCTCGATATCGCATCCGTTGCAGCTCGAGCCGTCGTAATGAATGACCCACGGCGAGCGCGACATTTTATGATCCATGGATGCCGCCTCCTAAATAAACACGTCGACGAGGATGGGCATAAGGTTGAGCAGGCCAAACACCAGCGCCACGCCCCATCCGAGCCTAAAGCAGCTGCGCCAGGTGCTGCGTGCGAAGGTGTTGTCGATCAGGACCTCGACAAAATACGTCGCGGCCATCACGACCAGGGCTACAACCCAGCTCACGGGGTTGCCCCAGACAAAGAACATGCCCACCCACATCAAAAACAGCACGGTCTCGCACCAGTGCATAAGGGTCATCTTGGCCAGCGTGCCGCCGCTCATCTCGGTGGCGACGCCCTGGACGATCTCCTGATGCGCATGATGCGAGTACGAAAGGTCAAACGGCGACTTGCGCAGCTTGATGGTAAGCACCGCGAGCAACGCGAGGAAAATGGGCGCGCTGTGCACGATGATGGGGACCGACTGCCCCGTCACGGCGATGGAATCAAAGCTGTCGGTGGCAAGGTACAGGCCCACGCTCATCAGCAAAACGGCGGGCTCGTAACTCATAACCTGCAGTAACTCACGATCGGCGCCAACCTGGGCAAACGGGCTTTGCGTCGAGGCGGACGCCAGCACCACAAAGATCGCGGCGAGCGTCACCATAAAAGCGCACAGTAGCGTGTTAGAGCCCGACACAAAGATGCCGCCGCCCACCACGGTAAAGATGAGCGCGCACGCCATATAGGTATCGTCCATGGTGTTTACGCTGGCGGGGGCCTTGCGCAGCAGCTTGGCAACGTCGTAGAAGGGCTGCAGCAGGCGCGGGCCCACGCGGCCCTGCATTCGGGCGGACAGCTTGCGGTCAATGCCGTCGATCATGCCACCCACAAGCGGCGCCAGCAGGGCAAACGCCACGGTGCCAATAAAAATGCCCACGACACCCGAACCTTCAAAATACTTGCCGCGCAGCACCGAGGGCGCACTCATGGCAAGTCTCTCGGGCCCAATCCATGCGCAACACAGCAGCGCAAACAAGATAATGCTGCAGCACACGACGCTACCCGCGGGGCCAATACGCTTCTCGCCAAGGGCGTCCTCCGAGTACCAATTGCGCTTTTCGGCCTTTACCTCGTGTCCCATCGAGCCGCGGAAATGGCGATATTTGTCGGTTCCCACACCCGAAAGATATACGTTTACATGCGGTTTGTTGCTCACGCGGAATGAAGTCAGCAACACCACGGCAATAAAAGCCACGATAACCACCATCAGATACATGGCGTCCTTGCCAATAACGTACGGCACGCGGCCAAACACCATGGCCAAGTAAGGCGACACCAGACCGCTCGAGATAACCGGGAACGCCACGCAGCACAGAATAAGCAGCGCGGCGATGGTGTTGAGGGCCATCCATTCGGTCTTATGGACATTGACCTCAACGTTTTGAGCCGTGGGGTCGACGCCCGAAAGCTTGGCAAGCCACTTGCCCCAGAAGAAGAACGTCGCGGCCGAGCCAAAGGCAAGCACCATGATCATGAGCACGTTGCCGGTCTGCGCGAACGCCACCAGGGCGCCCCACTTGGACACGAGCATGCCAAACGGCGCCACAAACATGCCCATGATGCCCAGCATCATCAGGCGCGTCAGGTGCGGCATGCGGCTGAACATGCCGTCCATGTCCTCGATATCGCGGCTGCCGATATGATGCTCGGCCGTGCCCACGCACAGGAACAGCAGCGACTTGGCCACCGTGTGGAACAGGATCAGGAAGATGGCCGCCCATACGGCCTCGGGCGCTCCGACACCCAAGCAGGCACTAATGAGGCCCAAGTTGGAAATGGTGGAGTACGCGAGCACGCGTTTGGCGTTGCTCTGCGAGATGGCCATGAGGGCAGCGAGCAAAAACGTGATGGCACCCACACTCGTGACCATAAAGCCGGTCACAGGATAGATGGCATAGAGCGGGCTCAGCTTGACCATCAGGAATACGCCGGCTTTGACCATGGTTGACGAGTGCAGCAGGGCGCTCGTGGGCGTGGGGGCAACCATGGCACCCAGCAGCCAAGTGTGGAACGGCATCTGTGCGGCCTTGGTGAGCGCGGCGAGCGACAGCAGAACGACCGGCATCACCAGCAGCGCGGACTGCGCGGTTCCGGCGCCGGAAAGCTCGATCATGCCCGAGATGGTCAGCGGCATGCCATTGACGTGCAGAAACATAAGGCCCGCCAAAAACGCGATGCCGCCCAGCATGTTGAGGATGATCTGGGTGAAGGCGTTTTTGATGGCCTCGGGCGTGCGCGTGTAGCCAATCATAAGGAACGAGCACACGGTGGTGATTTCCCAGCCGCAGAACAGCCACTCAAGGTTGTCACTCGTCACGATGACGAACATGGCCGAGAGGAATAGAAACATAAGCGCCAGGAACTGCGGGCGACGGTCGGGCGCGGTCTGCCCGCGCAGCGCAGCCTCGTGCTCGTCATGGGCCTGGAAGTCCTTCATGTAGCCCAGGGCATACACGCAGATTAGGCTACCGACGATGCCGACGGCGAGGACCATGATCACACTCATGTAGTCCAGGTAGAGCGGCGTCGCCGTGACGGCTTCGACCGCGGGCAGCGTCATGGCTGCAAAGGCGAACGAGCCCACCAGCTGGACTATGCCGAGCACCGTGGCGAGCGCGTTCCTATATTTGTACGCGTTGTACAGGATTACGGCGCACAGGATGACGTCGATGACGGAGCTGATGATCGAGAGCACATGCGAGGTGCCGGAGGCAACCTCAAAGCTCTGCGGACCCATGCCAAAAAACATGACGGCGACTACAACTGTCACCGCCATAATAATGCCGGAACCTATGAGCCCCACCGCATCGCGGGCGCGGTCGCCGCGCGCGAACAGCATGCCCAGCGCCGGTACCAGCGGAAACAGGGTAAGGAAATACAGTAGCGTCATACCATCACTCCCCCATGCAAAAACGCTGCAATTGTTTAACGTTATAGCTCAATTGATGAGTAGCGGCAGCGGGTTTTCGGTCAACTGGGGAGTTTTAGGCGTACGGGGCAAGGAGTCTGTCCGCATTGGAGCAAAGGGGCGACGCTCCCCCTATCGCAGCGGTGGGCGCACGGGCCACTGCGCGCGGTTTATTGGCCATTTTGGAGGATGTCCCGATAGGCTCGCGGCGGTCCAAAAAGTTGGCGCGGCAAGAAAAATGCGCCCCTGTGGGCGCACCATCCCGTTTGCTATTCCGCCTTTTTAACGCGCGGCTTATCGACCAGTGCGGCCTCACCGCTCTCGCGGTACTGACGGCACCAAGCCTTGACCGAAGACTCGCTGGGAATCTTGTGCTTGATCATGGCCTCGCGAACCGTCAAGCCGTTTTCCAGACGGTCCTTAACCACAGCGAGCTTTACGTCGTACGAATAGGTGTGATGATGCGAACCGGCATTGAGAACGGCGTCGGCACCGCCCACGGCATACGCGCGGGCCCACTGACGAGCCGTGGCCTGGGGAATGCCAAGCTCCGCGGCGAGAGCGCGATGACCGACCCCCTCTTGGAGGATCTCGACGGCGCGCTGCCTAACCTCGGGCGCATGCGTGCGAGTCCTAGTTGCTTCCGACATACCTGCCACTTCTTAGCCTTAGCCGTTAATCTGCTTTCTTACGTGCAAGTTAGATAGTAGCATTTTACTGTTTGCTCAAAGCAGTTAATTAAAGTAGACGCGGTGTTATCTGGACATTTGGCACCAAATTACGACATTTCTTTATCGATTATTTACGCTGGTAGCTGACTCGCAGCCAATCGTCATTCGCTTGTCAACAAAGTTGGCATCTCTTTATGTCCTTTGGTATAGAGGATATAGTTATTAACCCCTCCCCCAATAATTTTGAGTGATCTGCAAGGCAGTAGACGTCCTCACTCCTCATGATTACCGCGCATTGCCATTCATCGGAGCAAAACAAAAAGGGCGGGACCTGCTGCGCTTGCAGGCCCCGCACCGGTTGACACCCGACGGGACACAGCCGGGCGAGACGGATCCGTGCTACCGCCCCGCCTGGCCGCGATGTTCAACTACAGCTCGTTGGCCGCGTGATACGCCGTGCGAATGGCGCTCGCAATGTCGGCGGTGCGCTCACCCGAGCAGTCGCCCACGCAGGTCACGGGCACCGTCACGCCATCCAGGTCAAACGCGTTGGCCTTGGAGCCCACGGCCATCACCACGTAATCGCAGGCGATCTTCACCGGCTCCTCGGCGCCGTCCTCGGTGGTGCGAATGGCCTCCACGCCCTCGTCGGTAATGGCGGTCAGGCGGGTCTTAACGTGCTGCTCCACGTTGTGCTCTGCAAAGTCGCTCATAATCAGCGGCAGAATGGTCTCGGACTCGCCCGCGGCAATCTTGTCGAGCATCTCCACGATCGCCACCTCGCAGCCGTGCTGCAGCAGATACTCGGCAGTCTCGGTGCCCACCAGGCCACCGCCAATGACAGCGACGCGGCCGTTGATCTCCGCCTTGCCGGCCAGCACGTCCCAGCTCGAGACGACCTTCTCCGAGTCGGCGCCCGAAACGGGGATGACCACGTCGTGCGCGCCCACGGCCACAATCGCGGCGTCGGCGGCATTGAGGTCCTCAGCGGTAGCGGCATGGCTGAGCTCAACCTTCACGCCCAGGCCAGGCAGAATCTTCTCGTAGTACTCGACCGAGCGCATGATCTCGTCCTTGCGCGGAGGCGCAGCCGCCAGCACAATCTGGCCGCCCAAGTGATCGCTCGCCTCGTAGATGGTCACGTCGTAGCCGCGCTTGGCCGCCACGCGTGCGGCCTCCAGGCCGGCGATGCCGCCGCCCACCACGGCGATCTTCTTGTCGCCCTCGCCCGGCTTAATGGCGATGGTCGCCTCGTCGCCGTTCTCGGCATTGAGCACGCACGAGATGTACTTGCGATTTTGAATCGCGTCGACGCAGCCCTTGTTGCAGTTGAGGCACTCGCGGATGGGCTCACCCGTGGCGGCCTTCAGCGCAATGTCGGGGTCGCACATGAGCGAGCGGCCATAGGCGATGATGTCGGCGGCGCCGTCTTCCAGAATCTTCTCGCCGGCCTCGACCGAAACCACGCGGCCCACGGTTGCCACCGGCACGGAGACCAGGGCCTTGACGCGCTCGGCCACGGGCAGCGTCCAGTTGTAGGGCATGGCGCCCATGGGCGGAATGGTGTCGCCCATGTTGCCGGTGTGGTTGGCCTGTGCGACCTGGATCATATCGATGCCCGCGCCCTCGAGCAGCTTGGCGAACTCGCAGGCCTCGTCGGGCTGCAGGCCGCCCTTGCCGCGCGGCGTGCCGTCGGGGTTCTCCATGATCACGGGGAGCTTGTACTCCACCATCAGCTGCGGCGCGGCCTCCTTAATGGCGGCGACGACCTCCAGCGCGTAGCGAACGCGGTTCTCGAACGAACCACCGTACTCGTCGGTGCGCTGGTTGAGGATGGCCGAGCACAGCGAACCCACCAGGCGGTCGCCGTGGACCTCGATAGCGTCGATCCCGGCCTGCTGTGCGCGAGCGGCCGAGGCAGCGATGGCCTCCTTGATCTGGGTGAGCTGCTCTACGCTCGCCTCGTTCACAAAGTGCTGCATGTCGTGATGCAGCTTGGCGTAGGCCTGGTTGCGGATCTCGTTGGACTCGGCCATCTTGGCGGCAAAGGTCTCCTCGTCGCCGGCGGCCTTGGCCTCCTGCGCGGCCTTGGCGGCGGCCATGGATCCCATGACCATGCGGCCGACACCGGGCACATCGTACTCGGGGTGGAACAGCTGCAGCGCGACCTTGGCGCCGTGCTTGTGGACGGCGTCGGCCAGCGCCTTAAACGTGGGGATCTGGGCGTCGGTTGCCAGCTTGGGCGTGGGGCTTGCGGTCATGACGGGAGCGACGTCGCCGATGACGATGTAGCTCACGCCGCCACGGGCCAAGCGCTCGTAAAAAGCCAGGCTGCGCTCGCCGATGGAACCGTCACGCTCCTCGTAGCCGGTGGTCAGCGGCGGAAACATAATGCGGTTCTTGAGCTCAAGGGGGCCAACCGTAATGGGCTGGAGCAGCTTGGATGCAGGTGTGGTCATGGACATTCCTCTCTTGTAGGCGCGGCGGCGATAATGCCGCGTAGTTATCTAGAGGATATGGCATGGGAATACAGCAGCGCAACGGAAATCGGCGGACAGCAGGTAGCGGCAGGTGGATGGGATGAGCCCAACAGCGGGTTTTTCTCGATCTGTAACACCTAGCCGCCTAAATCGGGTCTAGATGTTACAGATCGAGATTTTGTTTGAGAGGCCAAGAATTGGACCGAGAACACGGTCCCGGAATAACAAAAAAGCTCGTCGGCTAGGCCGACGAGCTGCAAGTTCTTGGTCGCGGGGGCAGGATTTGAACCTACGACCTCCGGGTTATGAGCCCGGCGAGCTACCAGACTGCTCCACCCCGCAATGTCTGGGCGCCTCATGTGCGCAAGAATGAATATTACGCGGGAGTTCGGTAAACGGCAAGGAAAAACTCGTGGAGCATAATTCCTTCATATTTAAACCCCTCAGCCCCTATCACCGTAAACGAATCGCAGCCGAGTGCCGTCGGCGACGCGTATACAATGGTGCGCGTCCTTTTATGCCAACACTGGGAGTAGACATGCTGCTCGCTATCGATATGGGAAACACGCAGACGGCCATGGGCCTGTTTGACGGAGACGAGCTGGTGCAGTCGTGGCGCATGCCCACCGACCGCTCCTATACCGCCGACGAGATCCATGTGCGCCTGATGGGTTTCTTTAAGATGTACGGCCTTTCGCTCGACGCGGTCGACGCGATCGCCTTTGCCGGCGTGGTGCCGCAGCTCTCGCGCGAATGGCACGCCGTGGCCGACCGCATTGCCGCGGACGCCATCGTCATCGGGCCGCAGACGGCCGCGGTGACCAAGCTGCGCGCGGCGCGTCCCCAAGCCGTAGGCGCCGATCGCGTCGCTAACGCCGTTGCGGCCGAAACTTTCTACGGCGCGCCGGCAATCGTGGTGGACTTTGGCACCGCGACCAATATCGACGTCATCGATGAGGACGGTTATTACATTGGCGGAGCGATCGCGCCGGGCATTCGCATCTCCATGGACGCGCTTGCCGCCCGTGCCGCCAAGCTCGCCAGCGTGCCGCTCGAGGCGCCCGAGCACGCCATCGGCCGCGATACCGAGGAGTGCATCAAGGTCGGCGCCGTGATGGGCGCCGCCGCCATGGCTGAGGGCCTGGTCGCGCGCATGAAGCGCGAGCTGGGCCGCGAGGATGCCACCGTTATCGCCACGGGCGGTCTCGCCAGCATCGTCGCCGATTCGACCGATGCCTTCGACGTGGTCGACGGACAGCTCACCATCAAGGGTATCTGCGAAATCTACCGCCGCATGCAGGAGCTGGGATAGGACAGGGGCTTAAGTCGAGCACGAGCGCGAGCGGCGAACTAGGCAACGCATCGGCCCTATTCCTCAAAATCGAAAGATTTTCAGTTTTGAGGAATAGGGCTTTCTGCTAGGCCTCGTCGCACAGCCACCTCGCCAGGTCCACGATCTGCACCCCATTGCGGTCCGTGGCCTCGTGATGCGTGCGGGCGAGAATCATCTTGGGGTACGCGTCGCCAATGCTCAGCAGTGGTGAAATCTCGCGTTCAAATGTCTTATCCGAGCTGATGTCGTCGCTCACCTGAATGTAGAGCTTCTCGCTTCGCTTGATTGCTACAAAGTCTATTTCCTTTTTATAGAGCACGCCGACGTATACCTCGTATCCGCGGCGCAGCAGCTCGATTGCCACCATGTTCTCGTATACGCGTCCCCAATCCATATCACGTGTACCGAGCAGCGCGTATTTGAACGCGTGGTCTGCCAGGTAATACTTCTCGCCGCTCTTAAGGTATTTTTTGCCGCGGATGTCGTACCGACGAACTTTATAGAAGGCAAACGCATCGCACAGGCACCCCATGTACGTGCCGACCGTCTTGTTCGTTATCTTTAGCCCATCCGCGTTCAAAATATCCGTAATGTTACGTGCCGACGTTATGTTGGATACGTTGTCCATCATGTAATCGGCAATGCGCAGCAGCGCCGATTCGTTTCTCACGTTATGCCGCTGCACGATATCTCTCACGATGAGCGTTTTGAAGACATTGGAGAGATATTGATAACGCTGCTCCTGCAGTGGATAAGGGTAGGAGCCGGACATACCGCCGGTTCTCGCGTACTCATCGAAGTCGCGGTCGACCTCGCCCTCGTCGCCATAGAGTCGATACTCCTCAAACGAGAATGGGAAAACCTCGATCTCAAACGTACGCCCCGTAAAGAGCGTCGACAGATCGCTCGACAGCAAAAAGGCATTCGATCCGGTAATGAATATGTCGTACTGCTCGGATGCGTGGAGGCTGTTGATCGCACGCTCAAAACCGTCGCACATCTGAACTTCATCGATAAGCAGAAAGTTTTGTTTGCCGGACACTCGATGCTCTTTTACATAGGCGAGCAGCGCGTGATACTCGAGCAGATTCTCGAACTCATCGAGGTTGTAGTTGATATGGATGACATTCGAATTGGACAGATTTGCCTCCACGTAATCGCGGAGGGCCTCGAGCAATTTTGATTTACCGCTACGACGGATGCCCGTGATGACCTTGATGTCCGGCACGCCAATAAGGCTCGTCAACGTGTCCATATATGACGTTCTATTGATGAGTTTCATTGGGGCCTCCTCGCGGTCTTTTATCGCTATTCCTCAAAATTGAAAAATTTTCAGTTTTGAGGAATAGGCTCTATAGCGAATATACCTCGCGAAAGACCGAGCTGCCTTAATCCTATTCCTCAAAAACGAAAATTTTTCAGTTTTGAGGAATAGGGCGCTGGCAACCCATTCCCCAGATAGGCGAAACCCTCCCCGGCACAGGCCGAGGAGGGTCTTGTTGTCATGTCTATCTTTGGGCGCGAACGCCCCGCGCTACAGCCCGCGAATTCGTACGGCCTCGGGCGGAAACTCCTGCTCGCCGGCATCGGTCTTAATGGTCGCGCGGCCCCAGATGTCCAGGCCTGCAAACACACCGACCGCAAGCGGCAGGCCGTTGGGCGACACCGCCGCAACTTGGCGGCCCAGCAGCGGCACCATGTCGAAGTACTCGCCCAGCACGGGAGCCAGCGGCCCTGCGGCGCCTTGCGGCGTGTTGGCAACAACCGCCCAAGCGTCCACGCGGGCCAGCACGGCGGCGGCCAGCGTCTCGACCAGCGCTTCGTCAGCCACGTCCACACCAAGCTCGCCCAGCGCCGAACGCTCAATATCCACCGTCACGGCACCGAACATGCCCGCAGCAGCGGCACCGCCGTTCACGGCAACACGCGCGAGCGACGTCTCAAACGCAGGCGCACCGCACACGATATCGCTCGGCCACTGGATACCCACCTTACCGGCAAGGCCCAACCCCGGCGTCGAAGCCGTGCCCACGAGCGCGTCCATCATGCCCATCGCAGCCACAAACGGCAGGCCGTGGAAGGCATGCATGTTCACGTCCGGGCGCACGATCAGCGAAAACATCAGCGATGCATCGCCCGCGCTCCACGCGCACCAGCCCGCGGACATGCCCTCGCGGCCCGCGTCGCGCGCCGCGTCGAGCTCGGTGCCAGCGGCAACAGCATTCATCTCGATCATCTACATACGCCCCAATTCGCCCACGATATGGCCCACGCGGTCCTCGGGCTCCTTGACCTCGACGCCGTTGTAGCGGAAGAACCGCGCCGGGTCGTGCATCAGGTCCTCGAGCGGCACCAGCACAAAATCGCGTTCGCCGATCAGCGGATGCGGCAGGCGCAGCTTTTTGCCGCCGTGGGTCTCGCCGTCCATCCACAGCAGGTCCAGGTCGATGGTGCGCGGACCGTTGGCCTTGGCCTTTTTGGAGCGGTCGCGCCCCAGCTCGGCCTCGATCTTCATAAGCTCGTCGAGCAGCACCAACGGCGCCAGCTCGGTCTTGATCTCGATGACGGCGTTGGCAAACGCGTCCTGGCGCGTCTCGTAGGCCGGCTCGCTCTCGTAAATCTTGGAGGAGTTGGACACGCAGGTGAGTGGAATCTCGGCGATCATCTCGCGTGCGGCGCGGATGTTGTCGCAGCGATGCCCCAGGTTGGAGCCCACGGCCACAAACGCGCGGCGCGGCTGCGGCTTGGCAACCGCCCAGTAACCGTTCAGGAACTGCGCAAAACCCGCGGCGTCGTGCACGCGCACGATGTTGGCACCGGCCTGGATGGCGCCCAGGCACACGCCAAACGTGGCGGCATCGCGCTCGGCGGCCTCGGTCACGCCCGAGACGGCGCCCACAAAGCGCTTGCGCGACACGGCGCACATGAGCGGGTAGCCCAGCGACGCCATCTTGGCAGTCTCGCGCTGGATGACGATGTCCTCGTTAGCCGACTTACCAAAGCCCGGGCCAGGATCGATGCAGATGCGGTCGCGCGACACGCCGGCATGGATGAGCGTGCGGGCCTGGTCGGACAGAAAGCCCATGACGCGGCGCATGATGGGCGCCGAATCGGGCAGGGTAAAGCGGCGGAGCTGCGAGGTGGGCACATAGGCCTCCTCACGGCGGGCACTGCGGCGCATCATGGCGGCCAGGCGGTCATTGGACTCCGATGCGGCCTCGGTGGCTGCGGGCGCGGCCTCGGGCGCGGGCGCGACGGTCTCGGCGGCAGCAGCCTGCTCGGCGGCCGGCGTCTCCTGCTCGCTTGCAGGCTCGGACGTGGGCTCCGGTTCGCCAAACGGCAACGAGGGCTGCACCACGCCGCCCGGAAGCTTGGCCTCCGGCTTAGGCTCGCCCAGCAACTTGCCGCGACGGCGGCGAGCCGGCTTCTCGGCCTCACGCGCGGCCTCGGCAGCCGCCTCGCGCGCCTTCTCGGCAACAAACGCCGCTGCCGAGGTATCGAGCTGCACCGTTGCGTGCGTGCGGACGGGCGCGGCGACCTCGCCGGCATGCATCACGATGACGCCGCAAGTGCTCGTCTTAACGAACTCGACCATCTTGGGATCGGTGAAGCCGGTCACGTCGTTGACGATCGAGGCGCCGCAGCGCACGGCCGCCTTGGCAACCGCCACATGACGCGTGTCGATCGAGACGATGGCGCCCTCCTTGGCCAGCGCACGCACCACGGGCAGCACGCGGCGAGCCTCCTCGTCGGGGTTGACCGGGGTAAAGCCGGGGCGCGTGGACTCGCCGCCCACGTCGATGATGTCGGCGCCGGCGTCGAGCATCGCCAGGCCGTACTCGATGGCGGCATCGGGGTCGAAGTGCTCCCCGCCATCGCTAAACGAATCGGGCGTCACGTTGAGGACGCCCATGATGCGCGGACGGTCAAAGCTGAGCTCATACTTTCCGCACCGCCATGTCTTGCTGTCGTTCGCCATGAACATCCTCCTAAAATGCCCACGCCGCCGAGCTTGGGGAGCTGGCGGCGGGGTCGCTTTGCACTCAGTCTTTCTATTGTATCCGCGCGCGCGGGCTAGAACGCAAACGCGGCCGCGATGTCGCAAGAAATCAGCAGGTCGGCATTTGCATCCTGATCGGTGGGAGCAAGGTTGCATATGGCCAGCGTATCGCCGGTAAAGTAACGCGTAAGGCCCGCCGCCGGATACACCACGAGCGAGGTCCCACCCACAATGAGGGCATCGGCCGCGGCGATGGCGGCAACGGCACCGGTCAGCACATGCTCATCGAGCGGCTCCTCGTAGAGCACCACATCGGGCTTGATGCGCCCGCCGCACGCAGGACACACAGGCACGCCCGCGGCGTCCTCGTGCTCGCGCGAGCAAATCCACTCGGCGCTATAGACCGCGCCGCACGACTGGCAAATGTTGCGATGGACCGATCCGTGCAGCTCGAACACGCGCTGCGAGCCGGCCGCCTGGTGCAGACCGTCGATATTTTGCGTCACCACGGCGTCGAGCTTGCCGGCGCGCTCCAGCTCGGCCAGCTTGGTGTGGCAGCGGTTAGGCTTAGCGTTAAGCGCGATCATCTTGGTGCGGTAAAAGTCGAAGAACTCCGCAGGATGTGCCTCGTAAAAGCTATGCGACAGCATGGTCTCGGGCGGATAGGCAAACTGCTGGTGATACAGGCCGTCCACGCTGCGGAAATCGGGGATGCCACTTGCCGTGGAAACACCAGCGCCGCCAAAGAAGACCACGCGCTTGTGGGTGTCAAACAGATCCGCCAGCGCGGCGGAGGCCTGCCTGGGGTCCGATATTGCCTGCGTCATATGAGTCCTCCGTCCTTGTTAGTCGGGCAGCGTTGAGCGACGTCCCAGCATGCGGCCTTTAAGTCAGCATGCACGGAGCCCACCCCGCCCCTGTTGCGCTAATCTTAAGCCTGCCAACCCCGTCGAAAGGACACCATGCCTCAGACTTACACTTTCGCCTCGTGGAACGTCAACGGCCTGCGCGCCGTGCTCAAAAAGGACCCGAGCTTTATCCAGATCGCGCAAGAACTCGACGTCGATATCCTGGCGCTGCAGGAGACCAAGCTGCAGGAGGGCCAGGTCGATATCGACCTGCCCGGCTATCACCAAACCTGGAGCTACGCCGAGCGCAAAGGCTATTCGGGCACCGCGGTCTTTAGCCGCCAGGAGCCGCTACGCGTGCTGCGCGCCGACGCGCTGCTGCCCTACGCCGGCGAGGGCGAGGCCGCCGAGCTCGTTGCCCAAGCCGCAACCGAGGGCCGCGTCTGTGCGCTCGAGTTCGACAAGTTTTGGTTTGTCGACGTCTATACGCCCAACGCGCAAAATGAGCTCGCGCGCATCGACGTGCGTATGGCCTGGGACGATGCCTATCGCGGCTTTTTGGGCGCGCTTGAGCACGAAACCGGCAAGCCCGTCGTAACCTGCGGCGACTTTAACGTGGCGCACGAAGAGATCGACCTTAAGAACCCCAAGTCCAACCGCGGCAACGCAGGCTTTTCGGACGAAGAGCGCGGTAAGTTTACCGAGCTGCTCAACGCCGGCTTTACCGATACCTGGCGCACGGCTAATCCGGACGTTGAGGGCGTCTACAGCTGGTGGAGCTATCGCTTTAATGCCCGCAAGAACAACGCCGGCTGGCGCATCGACTACTTCCTGGTAAGCGACGCAATCGCCGCCAACGTTCGCGACACCGGCATCCGCGGCGACATCTTCGGCAGCGACCACTGCCCCGTCACCCTCACGCTAGAACTCTAGCCCCAATTGATCCCCTGGGGACGGAGGAAAAGGGATCATTTTCACCTCGCGAGGGAACCCACGCGGCCCTCCCGCCACGGAACTGACCCATCTACTACGTTTAAGCCACTACCCTCAACCACAGCGAACAACGCAAAAAGAAAACCGCAGGTAGAAAGCCTGCGGTTTTTCGTAAAACGCGGTCATGGTCGGGGGTATCAAGCTAAACGTAGTAGATGGGCCAGTTTCGTGGCAAGCGCCGCCAACTGATTCCCCGGGGACGTCTGGGGACGGAGGAAAACGGATCGATTTGGCTCTCTGAGGGCCACGATGCCCGTCATATCAGCCGGCCATTCCAAAACTATGCCGGTTTACGGGGCTGAATCGCGAACCCCCAACCATACGCAATTCCGAAATAATAAAACCTCAGGTAAACGGCTTGCTCTATTTTGAAAAAAGCCGGTATGGTCGGCCTACGCTAATCTAGCCCCGTAAACCGGCATAGTTTTGAAATGGTACTTCGGAAGTATTGATTCACGCCCCGGCGCAACCAGCCCTACAGCCCGTATTTCACGACAACGCGGTTGATCCGTCGACACCAAGGCTTGTAGAGGGCGGCCAAGAACACGCAGGTCGCGAGGCCGTGTGTGATATCGAACGGCACTGCCGTGGCAAGACGCGCCACGACGCCCGCCCACGTGAGCGGTTGTACAAAACCGATAATGTCGTACGCGTTGATCACCACGCCGTACAGCAGACCCGAAGCAAAGCCGTACGCCATCAGCGCCGGCATGCGCACGGTTCCATCCGCACGGTCGAACGCACCGGCATGCGCCAGCGCACCGCCAACATAGCCAACCAGGCCCCAGGCATACATCTGCCATGGCGTCCACATGCCCTGCCCAAAAAAGAAATTGCTGGTCAGCGCCGCCAGCGCGCCAACCATAAAACCATTGCGGCGACCAAGCGTCGCCCCCGCGATAATGGCGATGGCGCTCACCGGTTTAAAGTCGGGAATGGGCCCAAACAGGATGCGCCCCGCCGCCGCCAGCGCCGCCAGCACCAGCGTGGGCATAATCTGGCGCAAACCCGGACGAGATGCCTCGTAACCCGCAAAGAACAGTGCAAGCACCAGCGCCACCACGACAAGCATGGCAAGCGCCGCCTGCTCAACGCCCGCCAGCAACGCCGCTGCCATCACCGCCGGCACCGCCAACAACAGCGGGATCTCCAGTTTTGTGAGTAAACGCGAGAAACGACAGTCCGTCATCCCATCACGCCCTATAGAACACGTTGTCGGCAAAGAAGTCGGCCGGGGGCTCCATGCAGGCAATCTCGCCGTCAAACATCATGGCGACGTCGTCGGCTACCTGCTCGGCAAAGTCCAAATCGTGCGTAGCCATGATGACGGTGCCGCCAGCCTTCGCATGGTCACGCAGGGCGCGGGCGATGATGCGGCGGCTCTCCAGGTCAAGGCCCTTCGTGGGCTCGTCAAGCAGCAGCAGCTCGGGGCCGATCAGCAGCAGCTTTGCCAGCGCAAGCAGCTGGCGCTGTCCGCCCGAGAGGTCGTAAGGGTGGCGCGTCTCCAGGCCGTCCAATCCCAGTTGCGCCGCACGCTCCCGCGCCAAGTTCTCGTCATATCCGCAGGTCGAGGCCCATTCCATCAGCTCGTCGCGCACCGTCTCGGCAACCAGCAATGCTTTGGGATTCTGAGGCAGCAGCGCCGCCGAGGCCGCTCCGCGCACCATGCGGCCGCGCTGCAGCTTGGCGGTCTTCGCCAGCACCGAGAGCATCGTCGACTTACCGCATCCGTTGCCGCCCACGATCGCATGCACCGCACTGGCCGAAAACGCAACGTCGAGCCCGCGCAGCACCCAACCGCCCGCGCGATCGTAGCGAAACCAGCCTTCCGACAGGGTGGTAGCCGACCCGCCGTGCATTTTTTGGAGTATTCTGCTTCCATCCGTGCGCGGGAAGGCTTCCGAGCCGTTCTCGAGCGACGTTTGCGCCACAAATTCGGACGATTTGTCCAATTCTGAACTTTTTTTCGCGCTCGATACGTCCCCGGGCGGCTCCAGAGAGCCCAAATTGTCCTCACGCCTGCTGAATACTCCGTTTTTTGCACATCGGATGGCACCCCACCCCAACATCTCATCGGAAAACAGCGATTCTCGGCGTCCCAAAGAAGCCATATCCGCCACCTCGCGCACGCGACCGCCCTCAATCCGGTACGCACGCGTCGCATACTCGAGCATCGGCCGCGGTTGATGCGTAGCCACAACAACCGTGCAGCCCAGCTCACGGTTCACGCGAAACAGCGCGTGCAGAAAATTCTTCTCGGCAACGGGATCGAGCTGAGACGTGGGCTCGTCGAGTAGCAGCACACGCGGACGCAGCGCCAGGACGGCGGTAAGCGACAGCAGCTGCTTGCGGCCACCCGAAAGCGTGTCGGTATCGCGATGAAGCCAGTCCTCCAGACCAAAGAAATAGCTGGTCTCGGCAACACGGCGGCGCATCTCGTCGCGCGACACGCCCAGATTCTCTAGGCCAAACGCCATCTCATGCCACACGGTCTCGCACACAATCTGGTTCTCGGGATCCTGGAACACATAGCCCACGCGCTCCGCCGATGCCCGCACGTCCATGTCGGCAACGTTCTCGCCCAGCACGCGCAGTTCGCCAGTGCGCTCGCCCGCCGGCGCGATCTCGGGCTTGAGCAGCGACAGCAGCGTCGACTTACCCGATCCGGTACCGCCAACAAGCAACGCAAATGCACCTTGGGGAACAGACCAGTCGAGCCCCTCGAGCACCGCAGCATCAGCATCGGGGTAGGCAAAACTAAGGCCTCGCACCTCAATCGCCGGCGCGGCCGAGCCATATGCCACACCCGCCGCCGGGCCCCTATCCAACCGAGCCATCAGCCAAACCTCTTCTCATCAATCGCGTGCAACACGCAAGGCAGCACCATCCAGGCAGCGTACACGACATAGCCCGGCCACGGCGCCGGCACCGAGAGCTGCGGATAAAACGAATACTGCGTCGTCGCGGTCCACGCCACTGTCACCGTGACCACGCCAAACAGCGCAAGCCCAGCCAGCGCGGCAACGTCGCTGCGCCCCAGCCGATACCGCGCATACGTCGTTCGACGCGTCGCGGCGCCCCACCCACGGGAGCGCATGGCGTCCGCGCGCTCCAGCGAATCTTCCATGCCCCAGCCCATCAACACACTCGATGCCCGCAAGCGCGAGCGCACGGGGTCGGCCGGCGCGCGGCCCGGCACATCAATCGCATCCTGCACCGCCAGTACCGTACGACCGCGACGCAAAAACTGCGGGATAAGCCGCATGCACATCGAAATCATGAGCGCGATCACCGGCGCGGCGTTGCCCAAAAGCGCAAGCACCTTGTCGTATTCGAGCATCGACGCCGCCGCCTCAAACCACAGCACGCTCGCCACAAACAGCCCGCCCATGCACAGGCCGTATACCATGCTCTCCAGATACACCGCGCGCATGCCAATACGGAACAGTTCCGTCGAGCCCGAGGCGCTAAACAGCGGATTGACCAGCGCGATAATCAAAATCACCGGCAGCTGCCAGCGAAGTGCGCCCAGCGTGTGGGCAGCCCCACGCGTCGCAAATCCATACGCCAGCCCGCCCGCAAGTGACAGCGCAATCAGCACCGGCTGCATCGAGGACATGGTGAGTCCCAGCGTCAGCACTATATAGAGTGCCGGCACAGCCGGATGCGACATCGAGAATGCCGCGACGGGCTCGCCGCCAAACTCCTCACGCATGTTGTCCACGGGCACCCCCGTCTCCTCGCTCAAACGACAGCTCCGCAGCACCGCCAACGCCGCACGCAAGCAGTGCAAACGCCACGCCGGCGGCGCAAGCCTCAACCGCCGCAAACCAATCGCTACGCGCTCAACATATGCCTGCGGTATCATATTGCGCCGTGTATCGTTTCCAAACGCACGTCTCTATAACGTAACAGGAGATCACATGGACGCAACCGCAATTATCCTCGCTGCCGGCGAGGGCACCCGCATGAAGTCGAACCACTGTAAGGTTTCGCACAAGATCCTGGGCAAGCCCATGGTCCAGTGGATCGTCGACGCCACCATCAAGGCCGGCTGCAGCCGCGTCGTGGTCGTCATCGGCAGCCACGCCGACGAGATGCGCGCCCTGATCGACGGCGCCTACGCCAACAGCGCCACCAAAGTCGAGTGCGTTGAGCAGACCGAGCGCCTGGGCACCGGTCACGCCGTGAAGGTCGCGCTCGAGGCCTGCGGCATCACGCAAGGCCCCGTCGTCGTGCTCAACGGCGACCTGCCGCTCATCACCGCCGACACCGTCGCCAAGTTCGCGCAGACCGTCGCCACCGGCGAGCTCGCCTGCACCGTCATGACCATGACCCCGCCCGACCCCTTCGGCTACGGCCGCATCAAGCTGGGTGCCGACGGCCAGATCGAACGCATCATCGAGCAGAAGGACTGCACACCCGAGCAGGCCGCCACGCTGCTCGAGTGCAACGCCGGCTGCTACGCCTTCGACGGCGCGCAGCTCGCCGCGCACATTGACGAGATCGGCAACGACAACGCGCAGTCCGAGTACTATCTGCCCGACATGCTCGAGATCCTCAAGGGCCACGGCCAGGCAGTCTCCATCTTCCACTGCGATGACTACCGCGACGGCCTGGGCGTCAACAGCCGCATCCAGCTCGCGCAGCTCACCGCCATCGCGCGCGACCGCATCAACGAGCACTGGATGGCCGAGGGCGTTACCTTCATCGACCCCACGCAGGCCTGGATCGGCCCCGACGCCACCATCGGCCGCGACACCGTCGTGTGGCCGCAGACGCACCTGATCGGCCACGTCACCGTGGGCGAGGAGTGCCAGCTCGGCCCCAACAGCCGTCTCACCGACACCACCGTCGGCAGCGGCTGCATCATCGATGAGACCATCGCCATCGAAGCCGTCATCGAGAACGGCGTCGACTGCGGCCCGCGCGCCTACCTGCGCCCGGGTACCCACATGCTCGACGGCTCCAAGGCCGGCACGCACGTGGAGATCAAGAAGTCCACGATCGGCGAGGGCTCCAAGGTGCCGCACCTGTCCTACATCGGCGACACGACCATGGGCTCCGGCGTCAACGTGGGCGCCGGCTCCATCACCTGCAACTACAACGGCGTACACAAGCACAAAACCGTCATCGGCAAGGATGCCTTCATCGGTTCCGATACCATGATGGTCGCGCCCGCCCAGATTGGCGACGGCGCGCTCGTGGCCGCCGGCTCCGTCATCACTGAGCCGGTCCCGGCAGACGCACTCGGTCTGGGCCGCGCCCGTCAGGTAAATATTGAGGGCTGGGCCGCCGATTATCGCCGCCGCCTGCACGAGGACGACGAGGTATAACGTTTTACCAAGCATCTAAGGAGCCGCTTCCGTGGGGACGGCTCCTTTTTCTATGCTGACCTGCGCGGCCGGATGAGTGGTCGGTTCGTGTCCGTTGACGGTAAAGACGTTATCAAGACTCGATAAACCCCGCCGCGCGGTTACAATGCAACAAGGCATCTATATGGCATTCGATATAAAGGAGAAGGGTAATGCCGATTAATGATCCCGAGAAGTCGGAGAATATGCGCAAGTCCATCCGCGTGTATTCCGGTTCCTCCAACCGTCCCCTCGCTCAGAAGATCGCTGAGTTCCTTGGGGTCGAGCTTTCGGGCCTTACGCTAAAGCAGTTCGCCAACGGTGAGATTTACGCCCGCTACGACGAGACCGTCCGCGGCGCCGACGTCTTCCTGATTCAGTCCGTGGCCGGCGGCAACGTCAACGACATGCTCATGGAGCTGCTCATCGCCACCGACGCTGCCAAGCGCGCATCCGCCCGCTCCATCACCGCCGTCATCACCCACTACGGCTATGCCCGCCAGGACCGCAAGGCCGGCCCGCGCGAGCCCATCACCGCCCGCCTCGTCGCCAACCTGCTCGAGCGCGCCGGCGTCAACCGCATCATCACCCTCGACCTGCACCAGGGTCAGATCCAGGGCTTCTTTGATATCCCGGTTAACCACCTGTCCGCGCTGCCGCTGTTTGGCCAGTACTACAACGACATGCACTTCGACACCGACAACCTGGTTGTCGTCTCCCCCGACGTGGGTCGTGCCAAGGCCGCCAAGAAGCTGTCCGACATGCTCGGCTGCGACCTGGCCATCGCCCACAAGGGCCGTCCGCGCCACAACGCCGCCGAGGTCATGGGCATCATCGGTGACATCAAGGGCAAGACCTGCGTCATCAATGACGACATGATCGACACCGCTGGCACCCTGTGCGCCAACGTCAAGGAGCTCAAGGCTATGGGCGCTGGCGACATCTACGTGTGCGCCACCCACGGCATCTTCTCCGGTCCGGCTATCGAACGTCTGAACGACGCCCCGATCGTCGAGTGCGTCGTCACCGACGCCATTCCCGTCGAGGTCGGCGGCAAGATCAAGACCATCTCGGTCGCCGAGGAGTTCGCTCAGGCCATCTCCGCCGTTTACCACGAGGAGCCCGTCTCTACGCTCGTCGGCGGCGACTTCGCGCTGTAGTCGCTCGACCCTCGCATCCCTCCGGAAGCCCCGGACGCGCCTGCGGGGTTATCACGCGAACGTCCTCGCCGCTTTGCGGCTGCGGGATGTTCGCTTTGATAACCCCTCCCGGCGTGTCCGGGGCTTCCTGCCGTCTCGGGGCAGCTGTTTTCTGAAATGACTTTGCTGCAACCTTTCCTCGCCTTCGGCGGGCGTGGTAGCCTTTGTCGTTGATTAAACTTTTGTGCAACGAAAGGAAGCATATGGCAGCTGCACAGCCGCTTAAGATTCGCATGGTTGCCGGACTTGGCAACCCTGGTGATGAGTATGCCGAGACCCGCCACAACGCTGGCTTCAAAGCGATCGACGAGTTGGCCCGTCAGGCCGGTGTCACGTACTGGAAAAACCAGGCAGGCGCCGAGGTCGCGCTCATCAACATCAACGATCCCGAGGAAGAGGGTGGCAAGCGCCAGATTGTGCTGGTCAAGCCGCAGTCGTACATGAACACCTCAGGCGGACCCATCTCCAAGCTTTGCCGCGAGTACAAAATCAAGGCCGAGGAGCTGCTCGTAATCCACGACGAGCTCGACATTCCCGCCGGCGACGTGCGTGTTAAGGTGGGCGGCGGCCATGCCGGTCACAACGGCCTGCGTTCCATCATCGACAAGATGGGCAGCCGCGACTTCAACCGCATCCGCACCGGCATCGGCAACCCTCCCGGCAAGATGGCCGTCGCCGACTACGTTCTTAAGCAGCTGCGCGCCCGCGAGGCCGAGGATTTCCAGGACACCTGCGCCCGCGCGGCCGACGCCGCCGGCCTGGCGATCGTGCGCGGCGTGGTCTATGCCCGCGACCATGTCAACGGCGCCGCCTCCGCCAACGGCAAGCACTAAAACCTATCATTTAGGAACAGGTTTATTTTGGCAGGTTTTACCTGCGGAAACGCCCCAGTTGCGGCATCGCAATCAACCGCGCGCCGACATACATGCATAGCACCCCAAATGGGGCCGGCCTCATCACAACCCGAGGCCGGCCCCCTTTGCCGTTTTGCCTGATAAAACCGACCAAAATAAACCTGTCCCTTTTTGGTAGGCCGAAGTGGATAAACCCTGCTCCCAACCGCCGAAGACACACGTAAGTGACATGTCCATGAGGGTATAATTTGCACCGTATGTCTGCACAACGCCTGTGCGCGTACGGTTTTATTCGGGCTACCGTCCATTTCCGTGGAGGCACGGTTCGGCGGCCCTAACAAGAGAGGGGTTCTATGTATAAGATCCTGGAGAAGACGCAGTTCTCGGAGAAGGTGTTCAAGTTCCGCATCGAGGCGCCCGCAATCGCCAAGCATGCGCACGCTGGACAGTTCCTCATGGTCCGCGCCAACGAGACGGGCGAGCGCGTCCCGTTTACCCTGGCCGGCTGGAACGGTGACGAGGGCTGGGTCGAGTTCATCTTCATGGTGATCGGCAAGACCACCGAGATGCTGTCCACTTACGAAGCCGGCGAGTCGCTGCGCGACGTCGTGGGCCCGCTGGGCGTTCCCACCGAGATGGCCGAGGGCCCCTGCGCCGTCATTGGCGGCGGCGTCGGCCTGGCAATTGCCTTCCCGGTCGCCAAGCACCTGGTCGAGACCGGTCACGAGGTGCACGCCATCATGGGCGCCCGCACCAAGGACCTCCTGCTCATGGAGGACCAGTTCCGCGAGCTCCTCGACGAGGACCACATCCATATCACCACCGACGACGGTTCCTACGGAGAGCAGGGCGTTGTCACCGCTCCGCTGGAGCGCCTGCTGCAGGACAAGGCCGTGAGCCAGGTCTTCTGCGTCGGCCCCGTTCCGATGATGAAGTTCTCGACCCTCACCGCCCAGAAGTACGATACCCCCATCACCGCGTCGCTCAACCCCATCATGGTTGACGGCACCGGTATGTGCGGCTGCTGCCGCGTCGAGGTGGGCGGCGTGACCAAGTTCGCTTGCGTCGACGGCCCCGACTTCGATGCCACCCTGGTCGACTGGGATGACCTTCGTGCCCGCCAGGCCGCTTACCGTTCCGAAGAGGGCGAGTCCCTCAAGGCCTATGAGGAAAAGAGCTGCGCATGCCACTAGTTAACGGTCGTTTCGTTGCCGATATGAAGTCGCCCCGCACCCCCGATAACGAGGAGCCGGCTGCCGAGCGCGCCTGCGACTTCCGCCCCGTCGACAAGGGCTTCACCGAGGAGATGGCGCTGGCCGAGGCCGAGCGCTGCCTCAACTGCAAGAAGCCGTTCTGTGTTGAGGGCTGCCCCGTCAACATCAACATTCCCCGCTTTATCGAGCAGATCCGCGCGAAGGACTTCGGCGGCGCTCTCGATACCATCCGCGAGGACTCCATGCTTCCCGCCATCTGCGGCCGCGTCTGCCCGCAGGAGAACCAGTGCGAGGGCAAGTGCATCCGTGGTAAGAAGTCCGAGCCCGTGGCCATCGGCCAGCTCGAGCGCTTCCTGGGTGATCGCCCCGAGCTCGCCTCCACGCCCAAGATGGCCCCCAAGAACGGCAAGAAGGTCGCCGTCGTCGGCTCCGGCCCGTCCGGCATCACCTGCGCCGGCGAGCTCGCCCGTAACGGCTTTGACGTTACCGTCTTCGAGGCCTTCTTCACCGGCGGCGGCGTGCTGGTCTACGGCATCCCCGAGTTCCGTCTGCCCAAGGCGGTCGTCAAGCGCGAGATTGACGGCCTGGAGGACATGGGCGTCAAGTTTGAGTACAACTCCGTCGTGGGCAACATGGCCACGGCCGAGGAGCTGTTCGAGCAGGGCTTCGACGCCATCTACGTGGCGACCGGCGCTGGCCTGCCCAAGTTCCTCAACGTCCCCGGCGAGAACCTGCCCAACGTCTTCTTCGCAAACGAGTACCTCACCCGCGTGAACCTGATGAAGGCCAACAAGTTCCCCGAGTACGACACCCCCACCAAGCACGGCAAGAACGTCGTTGTCTTTGGCGGCGGCAACGTGGCTATGGACGCCGTCCGTACCGCCAAGCGTCTGGGCGCCGAGCACGCCATCATCGCTTACCGCCGTACCGAGGACGAGATGCCCTGCCGTCGTGCCGAGCTGCACCACGCCAAGGCCGAGGGCGTCGAGGTTCTGCCGCTCGTTTCCCCGCTCGAGTTTGTCGCTGGCGAAGACGGCTCCGTGTGCGCCGTCAAGGTCCAGAAGATGGAGCTCGGCGAGCCCGACGAGTCCGGCCGTCGTCGCCCGGTGCCCATCGAGGGCGCCATCGAGGAGATCCCCTGCGACGTCGCGATCTCGGCTATCGGCACCAACGCCAACCCCTTCGCAAAGAAGATCGGCGGCAAGATGGAGCTCAACAAGTGGGGCTACATCGTCGCCGACGAGGAGACCGGCCAGACCACCGATCCCCGCATCTGGGCCGGCGGCGACATCGTCACCGGTGCCGCTACGGTCATTCTGGCGATGGGCGCTGGCAAGAAGGCCGCCGCTTCCATCACCAAGAGCCTGCTGGGCGAGTAATCACCCTCAGCGCTAGCCATTAAACGGCAAAGTCCCTGTCGAGCACACGCTCGGCGGGGACTTTTTCTATGCCGGCCGTCCCACCACCACAAAGGTGCCTGTCCCCTTTGTGGTGGTTTTGGTCGGTTAGCCTTCGAGTTGGGCCACCTTGTAGCGGTAGGCCGCGGCGATGACGTCCTTGCAGCCTTCGCGGCCCAGCTTGGCGCGGTTGACTACGATATCCTTACCGCTCGTCATCTTCCATTTGCCGGCACTGTAGCGCTTATAGAACGCCTCGCGCGCCTTCTGCTGCTGTTTGACCAGCTTGGCGCCCTTCTTTTTGTTAAGGCCACGCTTCTTGCGCACGATCTCGACGCGGTCCTCAAAGGGAGCGGTCACCAACACGGCAATGTGGTTGGGGTTGTTGCGAAGCAGATAATCGGACAGGCGGCCTTCGATAATGCAGCTCTCGGTCTCGCCCAAATCCAAAATCACCTGGCTCATCTTTTGGAACAACTTATCCGAGTACGAACGCGCATCGTAGCGGTCGGGCAGAAACGCCATGTTCTCAACGGCCAGACGTTCGTCATAGGCGGCCATCTTATCGAGCGACTCGCCCGCGCGCAGCGACGCACGTACCAGCAGCTCGTTATCGTACAGCGGAATCCCCAACTCGTCGGCAAGCATGCGACCAATCTCGTGGCCCTCGGCGCCAAAGTCGCGCGCGATGGTAATGACCACAGGATTCTTCTTATTCTCCAGATCGCTCATCGCGATTCCTTTCTCTATGTGACAAAGGGACAGTCCCTTTGTCACATTCTACGCTGCCACGATGCGGCGCTGATACGCTCGGACCAGCAGCGAGATACCAAAGTTGAGCACAAAGTACATCGCAAACACCAGGCCGTAGAGCATAAGCACCTGCGACAGGTCGATCGCGTGGGCCATCACGACGTTTGCCGTGTACATGAGCTCGGCCACGTTAATGCCCGAAAGATACGAGCTGTCCTTGATGACAGTCGTGCACTGGCTAAACAGCGCCGGAATGATCGTCTTAAACGTCTGCGGCAGAATGATGTAGCGCATGGTGGCAAAGAAGCCAAAGCCTTGGCTCTGCGCTGCCTCAAACTGGCCGCGCGGAATCGAGTTGAGGCCGCCGCGCACAATCTCGGCCATAACAGCGCTGGTAAACAGCGTAAAGGCGATGGTCGAAATCACAATGTCCAAACCCTGCACCGTAAAGTAGATAAACAGGATCCACAGCAGGTTTGGCGTGCAGCGGAACAACTCGATATAGGCGCTCACCAAAATACGGAACGGGCGGGGCGCGTAGCTTTTAACGAGCGCCAGCACCGTGCCAAAGATGAGCGAGAAAAAGATCGACAGCGCCGAGATCTCGATCGTCTTAACAAAGCCGCCCCAAATGTAGAGCAGGTTGGTCGCGTTGAAGATTTCCATGCGCTAGGCCTCCTCTACGTTGTCGAGCCCCAGCTCGGCCAGGCTCACGCCGCGCGGACGCTCCTTGGAGCGGCGCTCGAGCCACTGCACCAGCATGGCGAGCGGAAAGCAGATGATAAAGTACATAAGGCAGCAGACGATGTATCCCTGCAGGTAACCGTACAGACTCACAAAGTTGTCGGAACGGTACATAAGGTCGCCGCCGGCCACAAGTGCCAGCACCGACGTGTTCTTGACCAGGTTGAGCGCCTGGTTACACAGCGGCGGCAGAATGATCTTGAATGTCTGGGGCAGCACGATGTACCAATACGCCTGCGCACGGGTGAAGCCCTGGCTCTGGGCCGCTTCCATCTGACCGCGCGGAACCGCCTCGATACCAGTGCGGATGACCTCCGAAATGTAGGCCGCGTGATACAGGCCCACACCCAAGAAGCCCAGCACGAACGGCGCGATGCGCACCGGCTGGTCGGCACCGGTTATGGCCTGCAAAAACTGCGGACCGGCCATGTACATAAAGAGCACCTGCACGGGCAACGGGGTGTTCTGGTAAAACTCCACGTACACGCGGCTTATGGTGCGCAGCACGCGTGAACGAGTGGTTGAGAACACGCCCAGCAGCGTGCCCAGCACCAGCGACAGCAGCAGACCGGCAACGACCACCTGTAGCGTCACACCAAAGCCCTCCCAGAAGGGCCCCATGTTTTGAAATGTCGTCGACCAACGGTCGGCGTCAAATAATCCTTCGAGCATTCGATTCCTTCCTTGGACGATGCGCCTATACAAGACCCCAGGTCTTGACCTCTTGGTCGAGCCAACCGTCGGCCAGGCGATCGCAAATCACCTGATCGACCACGGCCGAAAGGTCGCAGCCCTTCTTGGTCGCCACGCCGTAGCCCTGCTCGCCAAACTTGACCTCGGGCTGCAGCAGCTCAACGGTCTCGTTCATGTAACCGGCCAGCGTGGAGCGGTCCATGGCAAAGACATCGATATTGCCGGCGTCGAGCGAACTCTTGATGATGGGGTAGCCGCTAAAGGCCCTAAACTCGGGCTTGCAGCTAAAGCCGTTGTCCTTGATCATCTGCTCGATCAGGCCCTGCGTGGTAGCACCCTGGCTCACGCCGATGACCTTGCCGTCCAGGTCCTCAATCGAGGTAAAGCCCGAACGCTTCTTGACCATGAGTCCCACGTAGTCGGTGCGGTACGGCGTCGAGAAATCCCAGCTCTTCTTGCGCTCGTCGGTGATGGTGTAGGTCGCCGCGACCACGTCAAGCTGGCCGTTATCGATCAGCGGGCCGCGCGTCTTGGGCGTTACATCGGTAAACTCGACAAGCTCCTGGGCGCGGGCCTCCTTGTAACTCACGCCAAAGACGGCAGCAGCGATCTGGTAGCACAAATCAACTTCCATGCCCTCAAAGCGGCCCTTGGCGGTGTCGTAATAGCCATAGCCGGGAACGTCCTTCTTAACGCCGGCATTCAGATGGCCACGCGACTTGATGGCCGCAAGCTTGGACCCCTTGTCGGAGCCCTCGCTGCTGGTGGAGTTGCCGCAACCGGCAAGCGCGGTCCCCGTCAGCGCAAGCATGCCGGCGCCCGCCAGCTGCAAAAAGTGACGGCGCGACACGGCCGCCCTCGTCATATCCGTCATGTCCATCACCGCACCTAGTGCAGAATCTTGGACAGGAACTCGCGGCAGCGCGGGTTCTCGGGGTTATCGAAGAAGTGCTCGGGCGTGCCCTCCTCCAGGATGCGGCCGTCCTCCATAAAGATGACGCGGTCGGCCACCTGGCGCGCAAAGCCCATCTCGTGCGTCACGCAGATCATGGTGATGTCCTCCTGCGCGAGCTCAATCATAACGTCCAAGACTTCCTGGACCATCTCGGGGTCGAGCGCCGAGGTCGGCTCGTCAAACAGGATGATGGGCTGCTTGGTGCACAGGGCACGGGCGATGGCGATGCGCTGCTGCTGACCGCCCGAGAGATTCTGCGGATACTCGCCGGCCTTATGCGCCATGCCGACGCGCTTGAGCGCGGCAATGGCGATCTCGGTCGCCTCCTCCTTGCTCTTCTTTTGCAGCTTGATGGGTGCGAGCGTCAGGTTGCCCAGCACCGTCATGTTGGGATACAGGTTGAACTGCTGAAACACCATGGAGCTGTACTTGCGAGCCATCTCCAGGTGATTCTTTTTGGTGAGCGGCGTACCGTCGATGACGACCTCGCCCGACGTGGGCTCCTCCAGATAATCGACGCAACGGATGAGCGTCGACTTACCCGAGCCGGAAGGCCCGATCATTACGAGCTTCTCGCCGCGCTTGACGGTGAGATTGATATCTTTGAGCACATGCAGGTCGCCAAAGTACTTGTTGAGATGCTTGATCTCGATCATGTCTGCCATGAATGTCCCTTCCCTGCGTTTACACGAGTTGAACTATTGTACGGAAAGAACCGCGTTTCCGCAGCCCACACTACATTCCCGTAAAGAACCCGCAACCTTTAACCCACTCATTGGGGACAGACTTAAATGAGTGCCTGCTCATTGGGCACTCATTTAAGTCTGTCCCCAATGAGCACCCAATGACCAGCCAGGGGAGGCGCCCTTCATCGGCCAACAAAAAAGGGCGCGACCGCAATGGTCACGCCCCTCAGCATCGGCTATGTGTCGGCCAGCCCTTAAGCCAGCTTTGCGCCGACGATCTTTGCCGCGGCCGGCTTATCGAAGTTGCCGCCGGTGGCCTTGCCGAGTGCACCCATAACCTGGCCCATCTGCTTCTTGGACGTGGCGCCCAGCTCGGCGATGACCTGCTCGATCAGGGCCTCGAGCTCCTCGCCCGAAACCTGCGCGGGCAGCAGGCTTTCCAGAATCTTGACCTGCTCGGTCAGGTTGTCGGTACGCTCCTGGTCGGTGCCGGCCTTGATGGACATCTCCAGCGTCTCGCTCGTCTGCTTAATCAGACGCTTGATCATGCTGTTGACGTCTTCCTCGGTCACATCGCGGCGCTCGTTAACCTCGATATTCTTCACCTCGGCCTTAACCTGGCGAATGATGGACAGGCGAACCTTGTCCTTGGCCTTCATGGCCGCAATCATTTCCTTCTGCAGCTCTTCGTTGGTCATCTGCAAATCCTCCTCAATAGCGTGGGCGGCACTCGCGCGAGCACCGCCCCATGATTACTCAGTCGTCGACGAATCGTCGGTCGAACTCTTGGTGACGCCCTTCAGGCTGACGTTGTATGGCACGTCTTTGGGCATGGGATTAACGGTGATGTCGGCATCCTTCTTGTACTGCTCCAGCCACTCGCTGTACGCGGTGCTGGCCGCCTGCGTCTTCACCACGTTGGAGACGTACTTCTTGATGGCCTTGGGCACCTGGTTGATGTCATCAACCTGATTATCGACATGGAAGTAGTCGGTGCACTTGATGACGTGGTAGCCGTACGTCGACTCGACCACGTCGCTCACATCGCCCTTGTTGAGTCCCTCGAGCGCCGTCTGGTAGCTGTCGACGAAGGTAGTGAGCTTATCCCAACCCACATCGCCCTTCTTCTCCTTGGAGCCGGTGTCGTCGGAATACTGCTCCACGGCGTCCTCAAAGCTCAGCTCACCGGAGTTGATCTTGTCCAGGCACTCCTGCGCCTTGGCCTTGGCGGCAGCCTTGTCCTCGTCGGAGGCGTCGGAATCAACCTTGATCAGAATGTTCGACGAGCGGCGGGCGTCGTTGTAGCTGGACAGGTTTTCGTTGATGTAATCGACGATCTCGCTGTCCTTGGGCTTGCTCGTGGGCGCGACGGCATCCTTGAGTTTCTGCTGCGCCAGGCTCTCCTTGAGCGAATCCTTGTAGGTGTCCTCGGTATAACCGTAGGTCTTGAGGGTCTTCTTAAAGGCCTTGGCACCGCCCGCGCTCTTGCACGCGTCCTTCCAAGCCTTCTCGACCTCCTCGTCCGACACCGTAACGCCGTTTTCCTTCTGTGCCTGTTGAAGCAGAATCTGCTGCGTGTAGGAGTCGATGAGTTGCTTGCGGTACTTCTTGGGCGTGAGGTCGTTGTCGACCAGATACTGCGCCCAGTCCTTGTCCTTGGTGTAGCCGTAGGACGTGCGCATGCTCATGATCTGCTTGGTCACGGTGTCCTCGGTGAGGTTGGTGCCGTTGATAGTGGCAGCCACACCGCCGGTAAGCTTGTAGCCCGAGGTATCCTCTGCCTGCGACATAAGGCCGGAGCACGCCATGGCCGAGACGGAAAGCAGCATCGCCAGCACGCCGATGACCACCAGGACAATCTTGACGGTCTTAGACACGTACGTCTTGCGCTGCTTCTTGCGAGAGCTGGAGGCAGCGCGGGCCTGCTGCTCGGGCGTCGGCACGGCCTCGGAGTTCTTTTTCTTATTTGCCATAGTTGGCCTTTCGCATAACGAATCGAACAAACGCCATTGTGTCACAACGCAGCCCCCGCGGCACGCTTGGTGCATTGGGGACAGGTTAATCTGCACCATTTTGGTGCAAAGGGGACAGCTCTGGCAGCCGGCAGTTAGGGACAGTCCCCAAGTGCCGACTCAGCCCCACCTTAGAAGTGGCGGCGGATGGCGTCGACCATGCCCTGGGGCGTGGTCTGGCCGAGCACGTCGGCTGCGGCATCGGCGTCCATAAAGATATTCATGAGCGCCTGCAGGGCCTCGACCTGGCCGCCCGGCTCGGCGATGCCCAGATTGATGACGATCTGCGCCGGCACCGGAGCGCCCATGCCAGCCATAGCGTTAAATGTCACGGGCGCGGCGGGCTTCACCACCGCGATATAGGGCTTGGCCACAAACCCCGGATCGGTATGCGGAATGGCAATGTTTGCCGCCGGCATGGCAAGACCCGTGGGATAGGCATCCTCGCGCGTGCGAACGGCGTCGAGCCAACCGGACGCAATGTAGCCACGTGGTGCAAGCTCGCCCTCGAGCCCCGCAAACACCTCATCCGGCGTTGCACACTCCCAATCAAAAAACACCAACTCAGGCGTAAACAGCGCTTCGTTATCCGCCATGCGCTCACCTCTCTCACCTAGTCATCGGAGGCGTTCTTGAATGACTAGTCGTTAAAGACCGTCCCCGATGACTACCCAAAACAAAAGGTGGCCACGCGCGCCTTGGCGCCAATGACCACCCTGACTACTCGGCTAAATTGTGCTGTGCGCCGCTAGCCGCGAGGCGCGTCAATTGCGACCTTGCCGCTCTCCAGCACGTGGACGCGGCCGTCGGCGAGCATTTGCACGACTTCGGGATACAGCACGTGCTCAATCGCGTGGATGTGCTCCTCGAGCGTGTCGACATCCCAGCCCTCCTCAACAGCCAGCGCACGCTGGGCGATGATGGGACCGTTGTCGTAGATCTCGTTGGCAAAATGCACGGTCACGCCAGTTACCTTGACGCCGCGCGCAAAGGCGTCGTCAATCGCATGCGCACCGGTAAAGCTCGGCAGCAGCGCCGGATGCAAGTTGACCACGCGGTTGGGAAACGCCGCCAGCAGCGGCGTGTGCACCATGCGCATGTAGCCGGCCATGACCACATACTCGCAGCCGCGCTCGAGAAGCTCGTGCGCGATGATCTCGTCGGCGGCAATAGGGTCGGCATAGACATCCTTGGACAGCGTGAGCGTCTGGATGCCCGCGCGCTCAGCGCGCTGCAAACCCTTAGCCGAGGGACGGCTCGACACCACAAGCTCAATCGAAGCGTTGAGCTTGCCGGCGGCGATCAGATCGATCAGCGCCTGCAGGTTGGTACCCGAACCGCTGATGAGCACACCGATCTTGAGCGGCTCGGCCGTATCGGTGCCGGTCGGACGGGTGTAGGGCACAAAGTCCAGGCCCTCGGCGGCAACCATCTGCTCGTTAGCGCTCATCGGGGTACACGACCTTACCGGAACCCTCGACGCACTCGCCCACGCGGAACGGCTTCTCGCCCAGCGCGACCAGAGCCTCGGTCACCGCGGCCTCGTCCTCGGGGGCGACGATCAGGCACAGGCCAACGCCCATGTTGAAGGTCTTGCACGCCTCGTTGGGCGCGAGCTCGGCCTGGCGCGACACATAGGTGATGACGGGCGGAACGTCCCAACCCATCTCGGCGCCGTTGCGGGTGACCACGGCGTCGACGTCGTCGGCAAGCGCGCGGTTGAGGTTCTCGGTAATACCGCCGCCGGTGATGTGGGCAATAGCATGCACGTTGGCGCCGCCGCGCAGCAGCTCAAGAATCGGCTTCACATAAATTCGCGTGGGGGCCAGCAGGGCGTCAGCCAGCGAAGCGCCACCGAGCTCCTCGAGCGGACGGCTCAGCTCCTCGGCCTTAGCGGCGGCCTCGGGCGTACCCGGCTTAATGCCGTCGACGCCAATGACCTTGCGCACGAGCGAGTAGCCGTTGGAATGCACGCCGGTGGAGGGCAGGCCCAGAATCACGTCGCCGGGGCGGACGTTCGCGGGGTCGAGCATCTTGGGGCGGTCGACGACGCCCACGGTAAAGCCGGCGAGGTCGTAGTCGGCGGGAGCCATAACGCCGGGGTGCTCGGCCATCTCGCCGCCCACGAGCGCGCAGCCCGCGAGCTTGCAGCCGTCGGCCACACCCTTGATGATCTTTGCCATGTGCTCGGCCTCAATGTGGCCGATGGCAACGTAATCCAGGAAGAACAGCGGCTCGGCGCCCGAAGCCAAAATGTCGTTGACGCACATGGCGACCAGGTCCTGGCCCACCGTCTCGTGACGGTCCATGATCTGGGCGAGCACGAGTTTGGTGCCCACGCCGTCGGTACCGCTGATCAGAATCGGGTCTTCCATATCCTTAAGCGCGGCGGCCGAGAATAAGCCACCAAAACCGCCGATGCCGCCGATAACCTCGGGGCGATTGGTGTCCTTGACCATCTGCTTAATCGCGTCGACGGCGCGGCCGGCCTCGGCGGTATCGACGCCGGCATCCTCATACGTCACATGCTTGCTGTCGCTCATCTGAGCCTTCCTCTCCCACTACCGTGGCGCCGCGCAGGCGCCAAACGGTACTCATAGTTGCGTTCATTTCGGCGCGCGCCATAACAACGCGCGCCGCTCAATCAACAAAACAGCAGGTAAAACCTACCAGAATAAACCTGTCCCTACATGGCAGGCTTTAGGCCTCGCCGTGCTCCTCTTCCCAGCTGCGGTCGTCGTATTTCTCGACCACGGCGTCGTCGTCAAAGTGCAGCGGCTTATCCAGGTTGCGGGGCTTAAAGCCCTCCATAAACTTATCGCGGCCAAAGCTCTCGGGAATCGCCACGGGGTAGCGGCCGGTAAAGCACGCATCGCAGTAGCCGCCCTTGGGCATGACCTTCAGCAGGCCCTCGACCGAAAGGAAGGCCAGCGAATCGGCGCCGATGTACTCGCAAATCTCGTCGACCGTCTTGTTGGCGCTGATAAGCTGCGACTGCACGTCGGTATCGATGCCGTAGAAGCACGGCCAGATGACCTCGGGCGAGTTGATGCGGATGTGAATCTCCTTGGCACCAGCGTTGCGCAGCATCTTGACGAGCTGCACCATGGTGGTGCCGCGCACGATGGAGTCGTCGATGACGACCAGGCGCTTGCCCTCGATGTTGTCGCGCAGCGGGTTGAGTTTCATACGCACGCCCATGGCGCGCAACTCCTGCGTAGGCTCGATAAACGTACGGCCCACGTAGCGGTTCTTGATGAGGCCCTCGCCAAAGGGAATACCGCTCTCGTGCGAATACCCCTCCGCGGGCGGCAGGCCGGAGTCGGGCACGCCGATGACCAGGTCGGCCTCGACGGGCTCCTCGTGTGCCAGCTGACGGCCCATGTCGTAACGGCAGGCATAGACGCTCTTGCCGTTCATGATGGAGTCGGGACGGGCGAAGTAGACCTGCTCAAAGATGCAGTTGGCGGGCTCTTCGGCTGCAGGCACGCCCTGCTCGGATACCAGACCCTCGGCGCTGATGCGCAAGATCTCGCCGGGACGGACGTCACGGACGTACTCGGCACCCACGATGTCGAGTGCGCAGGTCTCGGAAGCAACGACCCAGCCGCCGGCGCGCGTGACACGGACGGCGGAGTCGACCGTAGCGGCGCCGTCCTGCGACGGCAGCTGCGAAACGGATGCGGCATCGGCCTGGTCCAGGCCCTCGTCTACCAGCTTGCCCAGCACGAGCGGGCGAATGCCGTGCGGATCGCGGAAAGCGTAGAGCGCCTGCTCGTTGATGAGCGTCATGGCGTAGCCGCCGCGCACGAGCTCCATGGTCTTGCGAATGCCCTCACGCAGATGGCCTGTACGCTGAGTAAAGTAGCCAATGAGCTTGGTCGCGACCTCGGAATCCGAATTGGAGAGGAACGGCACGCCCAGCTCGATCAGCTGGCGGCGCAGCTCGTCGGTGTTGACCAGAGTGCCGTTGTGAGCAAGCGCGATAATGACGCTGTTGATAGTAGAAAGATGCGGCTGCGAGGCTTCCCAGCTCTTGGCGCCGGCGGTGCCATAGCGCACGTGGCCCACGGCCAGCTGACCGGAGAGCGTCGACAGGTCGGCGTTGGAGAACACGCGGTCGAGCAGTCCCAGGTCCTTGCGAACCATAACCGTGCCGCCATCACCCACGGCGATTCCCGCCGATTCCTGGCCGCGATGCTGTAGCGCGCGCAGACCAAAGTACGTCAGTCGAGCCACGTCGCGATCGGGCGCCCACACACCAAAAATGCCGCATTCCTCATGCAGCTGGTCGGAGTCCGGATCATACGTCGACATGGTCTTCACCTGTCCCGCGGCGCGCTCGGCCGCGCGGATGGTTTCTTGAGACATGGCATCCCCTCAGAGCCTCGTTATTTGGCGTTACCTGCCCTATTATACGCACGGCAAGACAAGCACTCCCGCGCATGAACAGCGCTTTTTAAAAGCCCACCGAGCTTATAATCCGTTTTGCGGCCAAACATTTTATCGGGCAACCGCCTCGGGGCCGACGATCCCGCATACTTCCGTTGCGACGCGTCTCGCCCGCCGTTGGGGCTTGCATTGTTGCAATTGGGACGTTCGTCCTGTCTTTTGGCAGGTCGGCGGCGTATCCTTGTACCTACAGCAAAACGAGAAAGGTTATGTATGGATCGAAACGAACTCGACCCCAGCGTCCCCAGCGCCACGGAGGTCAAGAAGATCCCCCTCATCATTAAGGTGTACGCCGTCCTGTGCATCCTGTCCGGCGTGGGCACGCTCCCCTCGGTCGGCGCCTTTATGTGGCAGGTCATCACCGCGCTCATCAACGGCAACGCCGCCGCCAAGCTCGGTGATAACACCCTGGTCGCGGTTGGCCTTATCGTCGCCGGCATCATGCTCTCGGCTGCCAGTGCCGTCATCTTGATCATCTTTGGCCTAGACCTCATCAAGAACCAGCGCCGCAATGCCGCCCGTCTGTCCTATATCCTTATCGCGTTTACCGTCGTCGAGCTTTTGGTTGACGTGATGCTCCAGGGCATCGGGCCCTTCTTGCTGCGCCCTGCCATCCAGCTCGGCATCCTCGTCGCGCTTTCGGCCACCGTCGACCCCACACTGCGCCAGGAGCGCGAGCTGCAGCGCCGCCTGCAGGAGATGCTCGACCGCGACGCCGCCGCCGAGGGCATGCTCGGGCGCGATGAAACCGGCGAGGGCTACATCAAGCTCAACTACTTCAACCTGTTCTGGGTATTCTTTGTCTGCTGCGTGCTCGGCCTGGTCCTGGAGGATATCTGGCATATGACCGTCAACGATCCGGGTGTCTACCAGGACCGCGCCGGTATGCTGTTTGGCCCCTTCAGCCCCATCTACGGCTTTGGTGCCGTGCTCATGACCATGGTGCTCAACCGCTTCTATAAAAAGAACCCCATCATCATTTTCCTGGTGAGCGCCCTGCTCGGCGCCAGCTTTGAGGTGTTCGTGGGCTGGTTTATGCAGACCGCGTTTGGCGTGGTCTCGTGGAGCTACTCGCACATAACGCTGTTCGGTATGCCCGACCCGCTCGTGGTCCTCACGGGCGGACGCACCTGCACGGGCTTCGCCTGTCTGTGGGGCCTGGGTGGCCTCATCTGGATCAAGCTGCTGCTGCCGAGGCTGCTCAAGCTCATCAACATGATTCCGTGGAAGAGCCGCTACTCGGCTACCGTCATCTTCACCATCATTATGCTGGTCGATGGCGTTATGACGCTGCAGTCGCTCGATTATTGGTATCAGCGCGTCAACGGCACGGAACCGGATATTCCCGTTGCGCAGTTCTACGGCAAGTACTTCGATAATGACTTTATGGAAAACCGCTTCCAGAGCATGACCATGAGCCCCAAGGATGCGACGCGCGTGTAGCGCCCACCGCGCCCAAAACGCAAAATGCCCGCCGGTATCACACGTACCGGCGGGCATTTTTATAAACGAGCCTTCTATCGACGCAAGCCTCTACGCCTCGCGCTCGACCTCACTCACGCATTCATTCTTGATGGTGCCAACGAGCGCCTGCAGCGCATCGACCACGTGCGGGCGAATGTCCCCGCCGATGAGCACGAGCATGATGTCGTCACCTACGGCAAGCTCGCCGCTTGCCAGCCACACGCGCACATAGCCGATACCCGGCATCGCGCGCGTCGCCTCGATGGCGGCCTGTACCTTGCTGGCGTCGTAGCCGAACACCATGCTGCCCACCTTGTGGCCCGGCGCCACGCCATCGGTCTCGACACCGCGCGCCTCGGCCTTGGGCGTCGCGCGCACCACACCGTTATGTGTCAGATACATACCGCACGCAGGTGCCGACGAATCGGCCTTGGCCTCGCGCAGCCAAGCATCAATCGAAGGCATCGTTTTGCCATTCTCGAGCATCATTTCTCCCTTACCGTCGTCGAGTAGCCAATTTGGAACGGGGCTTTTTTAGCTACTCTCGAACAACTTATTCCTCGACCGGCGTGAGCACCATGACGGCACGCGTGTTGCTCAGCGATAACGAACGACAGGTCACAAGCGTTACGACCTTGGTTGCCGAAGCAGCACGATCAGTGGCATCGCTCGCCACGGCAGAGGCACCGTCAAGCATCTCGGACAGGTAGTTCTTGAGCCCGTCGTCGCCCTCAAAATTGGGCGTGCGCGCCTTGGAGTACGTATCCTCAACGACCTTGGTCGCCAGCGGACGCAGCTTATACGTAGCATCCCGTGTGATGTAGTACACATATTCAATGCTATCGAACGTTGCCTGGTCAGTCGTATCCGAAATCACGTTGAACATCGACCCATCGTTCATATGGTGGCCGTAAATCGTGGTCTGCTGGTCGACCATTCCCGGCGCGGTGTCATCACTATCCAAGAAAATGGCACCGGACGCGTTAGATGTACCGTCAAACAGCGTGTTGAGGTATTTGGAGTTGTTGTTGGTCTGCACCACGGGGTAGTTGATGTTGGTGCCGGGCGCGTAAATCCAACCCACAACCTCGGGATTTGTCTGGGCAAGCGCATTAAAGTCGATAATTGGCACGCCGCTGGCGTCCTTATCGCTTACATATTGCTTCTCGATTTTCTGATACGAATCGCTCGCCTGTTTATAGCCAATCTGAGCATTAATAAAGATAGCGGCGGCGGCGACAATCAGACCGATGCCCACGATGATGAGCAGAATGGGAATAATGGAGCGGCGCTTTTTGCGCGGCGGCTCGGTGTAATCCGACGGCGCGGCATGCGATGAAGACCGGGGCGGTTTTTTAGCGGTGCTATAAGACGAAGGACGATATGCGGCCGGCGCGTCCTGTCGACGATGCGTCGCCGGTGTCACGGGACGCGGCACGCGCTGCTGCTGAGGAGAGGATGTCCGACCCTGCTGTGCCGCATGGGCAGCACCCGGCTTCGACGGATCGGGAATCTGAGAAGCCTTGAATCGTTTTCCCTGATAGTCGGACATGGCTCTCCTTATACTGCGGCGAAACGGCGGAACGTCTAGGCGTCGGCCATCTCCTGCTTCATCTTCTCGATAACCTTGCGATACTCGGGGTCGCATGCACCCAGAATCTGCGTGGCGTAAATGGCGGCGTTCTTGGCACCGTTGATGGCAACGCAGGCCACGGGCACACCCGAAGGCATCTGCACCATCGACAGCAGCGAGTCCATACCACCCAGGTCACTCGTCTTCATAGGCACGCCGATGACCGGCAGCGGCGTAAACGCAGCCACGACACCGCCCAGGTGAGCAGCCTTGCCGGCGGCGGCGATAATCACTTTGATACCGCGATCGGCGGCAGTCGAAGCCCACTCGTGGACCTTCGCCGGTGTGCGGTGTGCGCTCGCAATGACAAGCTCATAGGGCACGCCCAGCGCCTCGAGCTCGGCGGTGCAACCTTCCATAACGCCCAGATCGGACTTGGAACCCATGATGATCCCGACAACCGGCTTTTGATCTGCCATAAACAAAGACCTCCTGTTGAGAGCGGTGACGCGGCGAATCCGCGACCCTTAACTACTGAGAGTAGTATAGCTGCTCCCGTCCCTGCGGTCTTTGTGGCGCTTCGCGGGCGGGCCAGGCTTTATCTTCACTCCGGTTGCTTCGCAAAGTCGTTCAGATAAAGCCTGGCCCGCCCGCGAAGCGCCCTGCGACCTACCGGGGGTTGCTATGACGTACGTTGGCTGAAATAAAAACGTGGGATCCGTCGTTCGAATGAACGACGGATCCCACACTCACTTTTTATTCAGCCCTAGTCATCGCGCAAAGCCCCTTCGGCAGCACACGGTGCAGCCAAGTCACCGCAGGCCGGAGCGGGAGGCGGACCTTTCTCTCGGAAAACTTCGCGAAGCCCAGTTTCCGAGAGAAAGTGTCCGGCTGTCGCCCCGGCCGGCCAGGTCAACTACACCGTGTACTGCGGCAGGTCCTGCAGGGCGATGACGTCCATGCCCATGTCGTTGGCGCTGCCGTGACCCTGCTGGTCCTCGCGCACGGCCTCGATGGCACTCACGTACGTGTTGGCGGCAGACATCGCCGTCACGCAAGTCACGCCGCGGCGCACCGCCTCGGTACGCAACAGATAGCCGTCGCCACGCGAACCCGGGCCGTACGGCGTGTTGATGATTACCGCAATCTTGCCATCGGCGATGAGGTCGCCGATGTTGGGGCGCTCACCGTCGTGCGGGCCGCTAATCTTCTCCACGACCTCGCAGGTCACGTTGCCGCCGCGCAGCACGCGCGCCGTACCCTCGGTGGAGCAGATATCAAAGCCCAGGTAGCGCAGGATACGCGCGACCGAAAGGATGTGGCGCTTGTCACGGTCGCACACGCTGATGAACACCTTGCCGGCGCTCGGGTCGGGCAGCTTGTAGTCAATCGCCAGCTGCGTCTTGGCGTATGCCTCGGGATAGCTCTTGGCGATACCCATGACCTCGCCCGTCGACTTCATCTCGGGTCCCAGGATAACGTCGGCTCCCGGGAAACGGCCCCAGGGCATAACGGCTTCCTTCATGCAGAACCAGTCCAGCTGACGCTCGTCGCTCGGCAGGCCCAGGCTCGCGATGGAATCGCCCGCCATGATACGCGCCGCGCACTTGGCCAGCGGTACGCCGGTGGCCTTGGAGATGAACGGCACGGTACGGCTGGCACGCGGGTTGGCCTCGATCACGTAGACGGTCTCGCCCTTGATGGCATACTGCACGTTGACCAGGCCGCGTACGCCCAGCGCCATCGCGATGCGGCGTGTGGTCTCGCGAAGCTTTGCCTGCAGGCTCTCGCTAAAGCTGAACGGCGGGATGCAGGTCGCAGAGTCGCCGGAGTGGATGCCGGCCTCCTCGATATGCTCCAGGATGCCTCCGATGTAGACCTCCTCGCCGTCGCACAGGGCGTCGACATCGGACTCGATCGCGCCCTCCAAGAAGCGGTCCAGATACACCGGGTAGTCGGGGCTAATGCGCGCAGCCTCGGCCATGTAATCGCGCAGATGCTCGGCATCGTAGGCGATCATCATGCCGCGGCCGCCCAGCACGTAGCTCGGACGCACCAGCAGCGGGTAGCCGATGTGCGCGGCTACGGCCTCGGCCTCCTCAAACGAGGTGGCCTGGCCCGCCGGCGGGTACATGATGCCCAGCTTGTCGAGCAGAGCGGCGAAGCGCTCTCGGTCCTCAGCAAAGTCGATGGCATCGGGCTTGGTGCCCATGATGTTCACGCCGCTCTCCTCGAGCATGCGCGCCAGCTTAAGCGGGGTCTGGCCGCCGAGCGTCACCACGACGCCGTCGGGGCGCTCAACATCGATAACGTCCATGACGTCCTCGTAGGTAAGCGGCTCAAAGTAAAGGCGGTCGGACGTGTCGTAGTCGGTCGAGACGGTCTCGGGATTGCAGTTGACCATGATGGTCTCAAATCCGCGGGCCGCCAGCGCATAGCTCGCATGCACACAGCAGTAGTCGAACTCGATACCCTGGCCGATACGGTTGGGGCCGGCGCCCAGGATCATCGCCTTGGGCTTGTCCGCCGGCGTGGTCTCGTCGGGAGCCACGCACTTCTTGGCATCCGGACTCGTGCGGTAGATGTTCTCGTACGTCTTGTAGTGGTACTCCGTGGCGCTCGAGAACTCCGCAGCGCAGGTATCGACCGTCTTCATGCTGGGAACCACGCCAAGGCCCTTGCGATAGGCGCGCACAAAGCGCTCGTCCGAGCCGGTCAGCGCGGCGATCTCGGCGTCGCTCGTGCCGTACTGCTTGAGCAAGCGCATCGCGTCGGCGTCGATATCCTCCACACGCAGGCCGCGGATGCTTTCCTGGACCTGCACCATGTCGTTGATACGGTTGAGGTACCACGGATCGATGCCGCAGATGGCATGGATGCGGGTGATGTCCCAGCCACGGCGCAGGGCCTCGACCACAAAGAAGATGCGGTGCTCGGTCGGGGTGCCCACGGCCTGGGCGAGCTCGTCGTCGCTCAGCTTGTCGGCACCCTCCTTGCCACCGGCGCAGATACCCTGGTGACCGTCCTCCAGCGAGCGCATGGCTTTGCCGAAGGCCTCCTCAAAGGTGCGGCCAATCGCCATAATCTCGCCCACTGCCTTCATGCGCGTGGTGAGCGTGGGGTCGGTACCCTTGAACTTCTCGAAGGCAAAGCGCGGCACCTTGACAACGCAGTAGTCAATCGTGGGCTCAAAGCAGGCAGGCGTTGCCTTGGTAATGTCGTTGACGATCTCGTCGAGCGTGTAGCCCACAGCCAGGCGCGCGGCGGCCGTAGCGATGGGGAAACCCGTGGCCTTGGAGGCCAGCGCGGACGAACGGCTCACGCGCGGGTTCATCTCGATGACGATCAAGCGACCGGTCTGGGGGTTCACGGCAAACTGCACGTTGGAGCCGCCGGTCTCGACGCCAATCTTCTCCAAGATGGCGAGCGACGCGACACGCATGCGCTGATACTCCAGGTCGGAGAGCGTCTGCGCCGGCGCCACGGTGATGGAGTCGCCGGTATGCACGCCCATGGGGTCGAGGTTCTCGATGGAGCACACGATGATGCCGTTGCCGGCATGGTCACGCATGACCTCCATCTCGTACTCTTTCCAGCCCTCGATGGACTCCTCGACCAGCACCTCGTGGGCGGGCGAGAGCTCGAGGCCCTGGCTCACGATGGAGACGAGTTCCTCGTGAGTGTGAGCGATGCCGCCGCCGGCGCCACCGAGGGTAAAGCTCGGGCGCAGCACGCAGGGATATCCCACGCGCTCGGCGATGGCCTCGGCGTCAGCCACGCTGTAGGCATAGCCCGAGCGCGCGACCTCCAGGCCGATCTCGGCCATGGCCTCGTTAAAGAGCTTGCGGTCCTCGCCGCGCTCGATAGCGGCCAGGTCGCAGCCGATCATCTCGACGCCGTACTTGTCGAGCGTACCGTCCTTTGCCAGCTCGACGGCGGCGTTCAGACCGGTCTGGCCGCCCAGCGTGGGCAGCAGCGCGTCCGGGCACTCTTTCTTGATTACGCGCTCGATAAACTCGGCGGTGATGGGCTCGACATAGGTGCGGTCGGCAAGACCCGGGTCGGTCATGATGGTCGCCGGGTTGGAGTTGACCAGGATGACCTCAAAGCCATCCTCCTTGAGCACCTTGCAGGCCTGGGCGCCGGAGTAGTCGAACTCGCAGGCCTGGCCAATAACGATGGGGCCCGAACCAATAACGAGGATACGTTTGATGTCAGTACGTTTCGGCATGTTAGTTCTCCTCGGTCTCGGTCGCGGCGGTCTCGGCGAAATTCCAGCCAGCCAGGCGGTCCTTCGCGGTGTCGATGTCCAGGTAGTTCTCCTCGCCGTCCATGAGTCGCGTAAAGGCGGTAAAGAGATAGTGGGCATCGGTGGGGCCAGGCGAGGCCTCGGGGTGGTACTGGACCGAGAAGCACGGGGCGTCGAGCAGCTGGATGCCCTCGGCGGTGCCGTCGTTGAGGTTCACATGTGTCAGGCGAATGCGACCAAAGCGCTCGTTCATCACGACCGGCGCGATGCCGCGGCGCACCCAGACGCGCAGATCTCCATCGGCCGCATGCTCGGTCTCGCCGCCGGAAAGCTCGGGGACAAGCTTGCCCAAGCTGGGGAACAGCAGGCCAAAGCCATGGTTTTGCGCGGTGATCTCCACGCGACGGCTTACCAGGTTCATGACCGGCTGGTTGCCACCGCGGTGACCGAACTTAAGCTTTTCCATCTGGGCGCCGCAGGCCAGACTGATCATCTGATGACCCAGGCAAATACCAAAGACCGGCACCTTGCCGATCAGCTGCTGCACCTGCTCGTAGGTCTCCACCACGGCATCGGGGTCGCCGGGGCCATTGGACAAAAAGACGCCGTCGGGATTCATGTCGAGCACCTCACTCGCGGGCGTATCCCACGGCACGACGGTAAGGTCGCAGCCGGCGCGGACCAGGCCCTCCAGAATGCCGCGCTTCACACCGCAGTCGTAGGCGACCACTTTGTGACGGGCAGGAGCGGCAGCAGCAAGTGCAAAGTCATGCGTGGCAGGCAGGTCGGCGGCCACAAACTCGTGAGGCGCGGGGCAGCTCACGGTCTTGACCAAATTCTCGCCCACCAGCGTCGGCGCTGCGGCCAAACGCTCGGCAAGCTCATCGACATCGAAGATCTCGGTCGAGACAATGCCCATCTTGGAACCATTGTCGCGCAGATGGCGCACCAGAGCGCGGGTGTCGACACCCTCGATAGCGACGATGCCGTGAGCGCGCAGGTACTCCGGCACGCTGACGGCCGAGCGCCAGTTAGAAGGCGTGGCGCACATATCGCGAGCGATCATGCCGCGCATAGCCGGAGCGCTCGCAGGGCGCACGGCGTCGCCGGGGAAGGCCGACTGGACGTCGGTCTCGTCGATACCGTAGTTGCCGATCTGCGGATAGGTCATGGTTACGATTTGGCCGGCATAACTCGGGTCGGTCATGACCTCAAAGTAGCCCTCGAGCGAGGTGTTGAAGCAGACTTCGCCGGTCGCGGTGCCCGCGGCGCCGCATGCACGTCCATAAAAAATGGTCCCATCCACAAGATACAGGATGCAGGGACCGCAGGTGCCCTTGCTGGTTTTGGTCAGCATACGCTGGCAAAGCTCGCTGGGCGCGAAGGTGCGGGCGGCAGCGCCCGCGGTATGGTTGTTCGCCATAATTCTCCTTCCCGGTCTCACAGGACCGGCTTAAAGGTGTGTAGTTAGGCCTCGCGGTATTGTAACCGCAAGCATGCCTCATGGCGTTAATTTCATCGAAATGTTTACGAAATGATAATTATGACTTTCTATGCATAATGATTTTTTAAGGCTCTGTTAGACCAGGATTGACATACATGTGTCCCCACGGTGCCATATCGTTAGCCCTGTAGACGCGCGGCGATGGGGGCAGCATGAACGCCGAAGACCTGGTAATCACCTTCAAGCAGAACATGGCGAAGCTGAGCGGGGCGGAGCGCCGCCGCGCGATCGAATCCGTCAGGGACGCGATCCGCGCGGCGGCGTTCGACGACGCGGCCGACTCCGCCTGCGAAGTCGAATGCTGCCCGCGCTGCGGGTCCGCCGCGGTCGTGAAGAAGGGTAAGGCCGGGAACGGCGAGCAGCGCTACCTCTGCCGGGGCTGCGGCAGGACCTTCGGCATGGGCAGCGAGCGCATCCTGGGGACGAGCAAGCTCCCGAAGGAGACCTGGATGGCCTACGCCGAGTGCTTCGTGCTCATGCTGCCCCTGCGCGAATGCGCGAGGCGCTGCCGCGTCTGCCTCAAGACCGCCTACACCATGCGCCACAGGCTGATCGAGTGCCTCTCGGCCTACTCCCCCTCGTTCAGGGTCGAGCGGGGCTGCGGCTGCGAGCTCGACGAGACCTATTTCCCCGAGTCGTTCAAGGGCAACCACACGAGGGGGTCGTTCACGATGCCGCGCCCCTCCCGGCGACGCGGCAGGCAGGTGCACAGGCGCGGGCTGTCGCGCGAGCGGATCTGCGTCATGACCGGCGTGAACGACTCGAACGAGACGTTCCTCGAGGTCACGGGGCGGGGCGCCCTTTCGAGGGAGCGCGCCATGGACGCGCTGAGGGGCCGCATCGCGGCCGGCTCGGTCGTCGCGACCGACAGGGCGGCCGCCTACGTCGGCGTCCTCGCCGAGCTCGAGGTCGCCGCGCACGCGGCCTACGACCCCAAGGACCGCTCCGGGGGAACCATCAACCGGGTCAACGCCGTCCACTCGCTCCTCGGCGCCTTCATGGAGCCGTTCAAGGGCGTGTCGACGAAGCACCTCGATGCCTACCTCGCCTGGTTCAGGTGGTGCCGAACCTTCATGGCGACCGATTCCGGCGCCGCCGAGCGCACGGTCGCGCGGCAGCTCGCGCACGGCTTCTGCAGGAGCCGCGTCCGCGACATGTTCAACGTGGAGCCGCCCTACATGGGCTACTGGGCCGCGCCCGCCGCATAGAGGCGGTAGAATGGTCGCACCGCGATACACGAGGAGGGGTGAGGCCATGCCGTCGAACATACCGGCCACGACGATCCGCATCGACCCGGAGGTCGAGAGGGAGGCAACGGCCATCCTGGACGAGCTCGGCCTGTCCATGCCCACCGCCGTCAACTCGTTCCTCAGGGCGCTCGTCCGAGAGGGCGGGATGCCGTTCGAGATGAGGGTCAAGACGCCGGCGCCCGACGGGGAGACGGCGAGATAGCCGGCAGGTCGGCATGAAACGGCAGGGCCAGGCGAGCAACTCGTCCGGTCTCGGGCGCGCCGCCCCCTTGCCGGATTCAAACCCGGCAAGGGGGCGACCATTGTGCAATCGCAAGAAGATGATGGGGCGGAATGTCAATCCTGGTCTAACAGAGCCTTTTTTAATCCCCGTCCCAGAAAAATCATCCCGCGTGGGCTTGTGGCTCACGCGGGATGATGGCCTCTTACTTTTTCTTGTCCTGTTCCAGCAGATCGGACGGTGAGCGATCGGGCTTGCCGCCGCGGAAAATCTCGCGGCCATGCAGACGATGTTCCAGGTCACGTTCGTCCTTTTCCTCGTCAATCTTGGTCTGGCTCACCACCGGGTCCTCAATCAACGACGACACCGAGTTCACCTGCTTCTGAATGCGCTCGGCGATGGTGTCATCCATACTCACGATGCGCATCTTCCAGTCGATATTCGTGGCGTTGGATGAGCTCTTGGTCCACACGAACGTCAGGATGGCGCTCTGGTGGCCCCGCGCGGGGAACATGCCAAAGAAGGAATCGTGCTGAATATTGCTATCCTCGTCGATATAGGCGTGAACGTTATACACCACGCGGTCGATCTTATCGTTGAGCAACGCGTTGGTCGCAAGCGCCGCGGCCTGAATCTGCCCGTTGGACAGCAGCTCGAGCTCGTTGGCAGACGATGTGTCCAACACCGTCACCTCGACCGTACCCGTACGCTCATCGGCTTCATCGACGGTAAAGTCGAGCGGGAACTGCGTAAAGCCGTTGCCCCACTCAAGGCCGCCCTTCAGCGCCGTCGAAACGGTATCGACCGAAACGCTCTCGGACAAGTTGGCGGTGTTCAGACGACGCATCACGCCGTAGCCAATCTGCATGCCCACGATCAGCACCAAAATACCGATGACCACGGCCATCGCGGTCTTCGTAATGGTATGGCTCACCTGCGAGCCCGAAGGATCGTCCTCGGACAGCGGGTCGATATGTTTTGCCTGGCTCGCGCGGTCCTCGCTGCGCAGCTGCGCTAGCGCAGCTTTGTCACCGCGCTTGGCCGCAGCCTCCTTCTCACGCATGCGCTCGGTTCGCTTTTTGGCAAGCGTGGGATCCAAGACACCGGATGCATCGATTTCGGAGAATAACTCCGTCACTTCTTCCGGAGTCAAAGGGTTCTTGTCAGCCATAAACTTCCTGTCATATCAATCAGTCGAGCTCGTGCGCACGCGCACCTTCGAACTGCATTCGATAGTAACGGGCATAGGTGCCGCCACGGGCGAGAAGCTCCTCGTGCGTGCCACGCTCCACAACGCGACCATGCTCAACGGTCGCAATCTCATCGGCATGCTTAATGGTCGAGAGACGGTGGGCGATGATGATTGTGGTACGGCCGCGCGCCAGCTCTTCGAGCGACTCCTGGACCGCCTCCTCGCTCTCGTTATCCAAAGCACTCGTCGCCTCGTCCAAGATCAGGATCTTGGGGTTCTTGAGAAACACGCGCGCGATGGCAACACGCTGCTTCTGTCCGCCCGAAAGACGGCTGCCACGCTCGCCCACCACGGTGTCGTAGCCCTGCGGAAGCGACTCGATAAAGGCATCGATGTTGGCGCGACGGGCGGCCTCGGCGATCTCTTCCGCTGTAGCGCCCGGCTTGCCGTAGGCGATGTTCTCGCCAATCGTACCGTCAAATAGATAGACATCCTGCTGCACCAGGCCGATGGCACGGCGCAGGCTCTGCTGCGTCACATCGCGCACGTCCTGACCGTCGATGCTAATGGATCCGGCAGCCACGTCATAAAAGCGCGGCAGCAGCGAACAGGTCGTGGACTTGCCACCGCCCGAAGGGCCAACCAAAGCGATGGTCTGCCCGGGCTTGATGGACAGGTCCATATGGTCGATAACGGGACGCTCGTCGGCATCGCCCTCGCCCAGCTCAACATCCTCGTAGTTAAAGCACACGTCGTGATACTCCACGGCGCCGGCAGTCACCTGCAGATCCGTGGCTCCCGGCTTGTCCTGGATATCCGGCGCGGTCGAGAGCACCTCGTCCATACGCTTAAAGCCGGCGATAGCCTTCTGATACGTTTCGGCCGAATTGACGAGTGTCTCGAGCGGCGTGCAGAACAGCGAAATGTAGAGCGCGAAGGTCGCCATATCGACCGCCTGCAGCTGTCCCTGGGCGACTAGCCAGCCGCCCAGCAGCACCACGATCACATAGAGCACACCCGAGAGCAGGCCATACGTCGCGGTATAGACGCCCATGGCGTGATACATGTTCTCCTTGGACGAAAGATAGCGATTGTTGGAGGCGCGGAACTTGAAGCGTTCGGTCTCCTCATTGGCAAAGCTCTTGACCACGCGCATGCCCGCCAGCGAATCCTGCAGCTGCGCATTGATGCCGCTGATTTTTTTGCGATTGTCGCTAAAGACCTCGCGCATGCGCATGTTCTGCCAAAACATGATGACCGCAAACGCCGCCGTCACCACGGCCATGGCGAGCGCCAGCACCGGGGCGATGGTAAAGAGAATCACAAACGAGCCGATAATCTCGATGCCGCAGATGATGATCCACTCGGGCACGTGATGCGCCGCCTCGCAGATATCGAACAGGTCGTTGACCACGCGGCTCATCATGTCGCCCGAGCTGTTGCGGTCGAAGTACGCAAAGCTAAAGCGCTCATACTGGTCGAACAGGTCCTCGCGCATCTTGGACTCCATGCGCGCGCCCATCACGTGACCCCAATAGCTCACAAAGTAGCGGCAGGCGCAGCGGACGGCATACATCAACACCAAGCCCACCGCGATCATGCCGAGCGCCTGCATAATGGCAGCCTGACCCTGAGTAAACAGCCCACCGGTCAAATTGCGCAGGATAATGGGGAACGTCAGGTCAATGGCGGCAAGCACCAGAGCACAAACAGTATCAGCAACAAAAAGCCCCATCTGGGGCTCGTAATACGAAAGAAACCTCTTAAACATGCAGTCCTCGGAGATAAAACAATAACGTAAGACCCTGGGGCAAATAATCAGTAGTGTTTGCCCCAGGGTCGCCCTCGCTTTTAAAGCTCAGTTCCGCCCAGCCTGTGTGCGATGCTGTCACAGGCCAAGGCGCCTACGACGGTCTTGGCGTCTTCGATCTTGCCGTCGAGTACGGCGTCGATCAGCTCGTGCAGCGGCACCAGGTCCACGTTGACAAACTCGTCATCATCGGGGTTGGGCGCATCAAACTCGAGCTTGGTAGCCAAGTAGATGTGGATAATCTCATCGCAAAAACCGCAGGACGTGACAATCGACGTCAAAAAGCGAATACGACCAGCCCTAAAGCCCGTCTCCTCATGCAGTTCGCGCTTGGCGCAATCGAGCGGGTCCTCGCCTGGATCGAGCTTGCCGGCAGGAATCTCGACCGTCACGCGGTCGATAGCGGTGCGGTACTGACGCACCAGTACGATCTTGCCGCTCTCGGTCAGTGCCACAACGGCCGCCGCACCCGGATGGCGAACGATATCGCGGGCGCTGCGGTGACCGTTGGGCAGCTCAACCTCAAGACGGTGGACGTCGAGGATCTTGCCCTTCCAGGCACACTCCTCCGAAAGAATCTTCTCGTGCAGCTCGGCATCGTGCGGGTCGTCGTCGCCCAGCACCAGCGCCGGCTCGTCAGCGACCTCGCCACCAGGCTCGCCCTCGGCGTGCCCATACATGCGGCTGTCCTCTTCGACGATCTGCGCGTCCACGAGCTCTTCGTTCTTCTCGTCCATCCGTCTCATTCCTCTCGGATTTTAGGCATCCCAGGCGTCGCGGCCGCGCAGCGCGCGCAGGCCGATGTCGTGACGCAGGGTCTTGCCCTCAAAATCAATCTTCTCGCAGGCCTCGTAGGCAAGGTTGCGAGCGTTCTCGAACGTGTCGCCCAGAGCGGTCACGGCAAGCACGCGGCCACCATTGGTCACGAGCTGGCCGTCCACCACGGCAGTGCCCGCGTGGTACACGGTCACGTTCTCCATGGCCTCGGCATCCTCAATACCGGTGATGACCTTGCCTTTCTCGTAGCTGCCGGGGTAGCCCGCGCTCGTCAGGACAACGGCCACGGCCCACTCGTCACGCCAGTCGAGCTCAATCTGATCGAGCTTGCAGTTGGCGCAGGCGAGCATGACCTCGACCAGGTCGTTCTTAAGGCGCGGCAGCACGACCTGAGTCTCGGGATCACCAAAGCGGGCGTTGAACTCCAGTACCTTGGGGCCGGCGGGGGTGAGCATAAAGCCGCCGTACAGGCAGCCGCGGTAGTCGATGCCCTCGGCAGCAAGCTCGGCAACGGTCTGCTCCATGACCTTCACCATCGTGGCGTGCTCCTCGTCGGTCACGATGGGCACCGGGCTGTAGACGCCCATGCCGCCGGTGTTGAGGCCCTTGTCGCCCTCGAGCGCGCGCTTGTGGTCCTGCGAGGTAGCCATGGGGCGCACGGTCTTGCCGTCGGTAAAGGCCAGCAGCGAGCACTCGGGGCCAACGAGCATCTCCTCGATAACCACGGTGTTGCCGGCATCGCCAAAGGTGCCGCCAAAGCACTCGCGCACGGCCTCCTCGGCCTGCTCAAGTTCGGTCGCCACGATAACGCCCTTGCCCGCGGCAAGGCCGTCGGCCTTGACGACCAGCGGGGCGCCCTGCTCGCGCACGTAGGCGAGAGCCGAAGCCTCGTCGGTAAACGAGCCGTAGGCTGCCGTCGGAATACCCGCGCGCTCCATGAGCTGTTTGGAGAACAGCTTGGAGCCCTCCATCTGGGCGCCCTCGGCACCCGGGCCAAAGCAGGGAATACCCGCCGCGCGCACGGCGTCGGCCACGCCCGCCACGAGCGGAGCCTCGGGGCCAATTACCACGAGTCCGCATCCGTGGCTCTGCGCAAACGCCGCCACGGCCGCAGGATCGCAGTCGTCGAGAACAACGTTCTCACCGCAGCTCGCGGTGCCGCCGTTACCCGGCGCAATGTAGAGCTTGCCGGCGCGCGGTGATGCTGCGAGCTTAGCTGCCAAAGCATGCTCACGGCCGCCGCTGCCCAACAACAGGATGTCGATGGTTTGAGTGTCCGCCTTCAAGGGTGCCTCCTCTATGGATTAACGGCCCGCTCCGCGCGAGCCCTTTGCAAGCAAATATACCCCTCGGCCGCCCGCCCGGGCTGCAAAGGGGTATATCGCAATAACCAAATAGTCCCGATTACTTCCAGAATCGGTTGATGATCTGCTCGCGACCAGCGCCGACGCCAATGAACGTCACGCGGGTGTGTGCCAGATCCTCGATAAACGCCACGTAGTCCTGAGCATCTTGCGGCAGCTCATCAAAGCTGCGGCAACCGGTGATGTCGCACTTCCAGCCGGGGAGCTCCTCGTAGATGGGCTTGGCATGCTCAAAGCGCACCTGATGCTCGGGCACGCTGGTGTAGCGCTCGCCATCGACGTCGTAGGCCACGCACACCTTGATGGTGTCGAAGGCCGAAAGCACGTCGAGCTTGGTCACGGCGATGTCGGTGAGGCCGTTGACGCGCGAGGCATAGTTGGCGATAGGGCCGTCAAACCAGCCGCAACGACGACGACGACCGGTGGTCACGCCGTACTCATAGCCCTCCTCGGTCAGCGTGTGGCCAGCCTCGGACTCATAGGAAAGCTCGGTGGGCATGGGGCCCGAACCGACACGGGTGATATAGGCCTTCATGACGCCCAGCACGCGGTCGACGTTCTTCATGCCCACGCCGGAGCCGGTGATGGCGCCGCCGGCGGTGCAGTTGGAAGACGTCACGTACGGATAGGTGCCGTGGTCGATGTCGAGCAGCGTCGCCTGGGCGCCCTCAAACAGCAGGTTCTTGCCCTCATCGATCATGTTGTTGAGCAGTAGGCTCGTCTCGGTGATGTAGGGACGCAGGCGCTCGGCCATCGGCAGGTACTCGTCGCAAATCTGGTCCACGGTGTAGGTGGGCAGGTTATAGATGAGCTCGAGCTCGGGGTTCACGCGGGCGAGAGCGGTCTCCAGCTTGTCGCGGAACAGCGCCTCATCCAGCATGTCCTGCATGCGCAGGCCAATGCGGGCCATCTTGTCCTGATAGCACGGACCGATGCCGCGCTTGGTGGTACCGATGTTCTTCTTGCCGAGCTTCTGCTCAAAGGCGCCATCCAGATCGATGTGGTACGGCATGATGACATGCGCGTTGCCGCTAATCTTGAGATTCTTGGTGGTGATGCCGTCGGCCTCGAACATGTCGATCTCCTCAAGGACAACCTTGGGGTTGACGACGCAGCCGTTACCGATCACCGACACGTGGTCGGAATACATGATGCCGGAAGGCACCTGGTGCAGGCCGTACTTCTTGCCGTTGACGACGATGGTGTGACCGGCGTTGTTGCCGCCCGAATAGCGCACGACGGCATCGAAGTCGCCGGCGACCAGGTCGCAAATCTTACCCTTGCCCTCATCGCCCCACTGGGCACCGACCAAAACGGTTGACGGCATGTTTACTCCTTACATTCATGGACTGTCCACGCGCCACGCCGGCACGCAGAAGCACAAAACATTCCCAGTATACCCGTGCAACGGGCGCCTGTCCTACTCCTCGGCATGTGCCCCATCAAGCTCATAGAACTTGGTGGATGCCGGCAGGAACATCAGGTCGACGTCGCCGATCGGGCCCGAACGGTTCTTGGCCACGACGATACGCGTAACGCCCTCGTCGGGTCGATCGTCGCGCGAGGCTTCGGCCTCGTCGGCGGAGCGGTCCAAGAACATGACGATATCGGCGTCCTGCTCGATGGAGCCCGATTCACGAAGGTCGGAAAGCTGCGGGCGCTTGCCGGTACGGGATTCGACCTGACGCGAGAGCTGTGACAGCGCGATGAGCGGGATCTTGAGCTCCTTGGCCATGATCTTAAGACCACGCGACATCTCCGAAACCTCGACGGTACGGCTCTCGGAGCGGCGTCCCGGCGGAGGACTCACCAGCTGCAGGTAGTCCAAAATGATGATTGCCTTCTCCTTGTTATGGAGCATGCGGCGGCTCTTGGCGCGAATCTCAGTCACTGTGGTGCCGGGCGTATCGTCAATCAGAATATCGAGCTTGGACAAGGTCTGCGTGGCCTCGTTGATATTGGCCCACTGCTCGGGGCTAATGCGGCCCATGCGGAAGTCACTGATCGAGATCATGGCGTAGGCGCAAATCAGACGCTGGGCAATTTCCTTGCCCGACATCTCCAGCGAGAAGAAGCCGACGGTATAGCCCGCAGCGGCAGCGTTAAGTGCCAGGTTCAGAGCGAACGACGTCTTACCTACAGCAGGACGGGCGCCGATGATGATGAGCTGGCCCTCGCGGAAGCCCATGAGCATGCGGTCGAGCGACGGGAAGCCCGTGGGCACGCCCGCAGCCTGGCCACCGGCCTGGCACACTTCCTCGGCCTCGTTATAGGCCTCGACCATAAACTCGGTCAGCGTCTTGTAGCTCGACTTGACCTCGCGTGCCGTGACCTTGAGCAGCTTACTCTCGGCTAGCTCCACGACCTCTTTGGTGTCGGTGGGGGCGTTATATGCCAGCGCGTTGATCTCGTTGGTGGCGCCGATCAGCTCACGCAGCATCGAATCACGGCGAACGATGGCGGCATGGTGCTGCCAGTTGACAAGCGACAGGGTCTGACCCATCAACTCCAAAATGTACGCTTCGCCGCCCACGGCATCGAGCTTGTTGATGCTCCGCAGGTAATCGATCAGCGAGATGGAGTCGATGGGAATGCGGCTGTTGTACATATCGACCATCGCGGTATAGATGGTCTTATGAATGGGCCGGTAGAAGTCATCGGGCTGCAGCTCGACCTGGGCCTCTTCGACCACCTCGGGCGATAGCAGCATAGCGGCCAGTACATTGGCCTCTGCATCTTGGTTTTGGGGAAGACCCAACTTTGAGCCGCGGTCCTCAACCGTCAGCCCGGTCTCCCTATCGTCATATGCCATGAGCATCCTCATTCATATCGCTTGCGAGCATCCATAGTATCAGCCACGGTCCCAAAACACGCCGCGCGCCGCCAATCATCACCGAACCAAACGGATAAACGGTCCTGTATATAGGACTTCGACGCAACGTTCACCATGACACTCACTCAGCGCAAAAAAACAAAAGGGCGCCCTGGTTTCCCAGAGCGCCCTTCTTAGAACAAGATTGTTGCGTTGCAGCAAATGCTACTCGGCAGCAGCCTCAGTCTCGACCTCGGCGGTCTCGGCCTCAGCGACCTCAGCGGCCTCCTCGACCTCAGCCTCGGCAGCGAGCTCCTCGGCGGTAACGCCGACGAGAACGACAACCTCGGCCTTGATCTCGCGGTACAGCGAGATGGCAACGGTGTGGGCACCGGCAACCTTGATGGGCTTACCGAGCTCGACGCGCTTGCGGTCGATGTCCATACCGAGCTGAGCCTTGATGGCGTCAGCGATCATAGCGGCGGTAACGGAGCCAAAGAGGATGCCCTCGTCGCCGACCTTGACGTCAACGGTGACCGTCTTGCCCTCGAAGGCAGCCTTGGTCTCGTTGGCGGTAGCCAGACGGACGGCCTCGCGCTTGGCGATGTTATTGCGACGCTCGTCAAGCTGCTTGAGGTTGCCCTTGGTGGCGGCAACAGCGAGCTTCTTGGGGAACAGGAAGTTCTCAGCGTAACCCTGAGCGACCTCTACGACGTCACCCTCGCCGCCCTTGCCCTTGATCTCATCGAGAAGAATAACCTTCATGATGCGTCTCCCTTCTTAGCCGCGGTCGCGGTTGCCACGAGAGGAAACCACGGGGACGGTGTACGGCAGGAGAGCCATCTCGCGGGCGCGCTTGATGGCGTTGGCGATGTCATGCTGATGCTGCGTGCAAGCGCCAGTGACGCGACGGGGCTTGATCTTGCCACGGTCGGTCATGTACTTACGGAGAAGCTGAGTGTCCTTATAGTCGATGAACTCAGTGTTCTCCTTGCAGAACTGGCAGTACTTACGACGCGGCTGACGTGCAGAAAAATCATTAGCCATGTCAAAATACCTTTCATTTGGCAACTTCGGCGAACCGAAGCCGCCTCTCACTCAAAAATAGGTGAACAACCCTTAGAACGGGATGTCCTCATCGTAGACGTCGACCGCGGGCGGCGTAGCCACCGGTGCGGCAGGACGTGCTGCGGGCGCGGGAGCTGCGGGGGCGTAACCGCCCTGATCGTAGCCACCCTGGCCACCACGGGAGCTCATAAACTCGATCTCATCGACGATGACCTCAAGCTTGCTCCGGCGCTGGCCGTCGCGCTCCCAAGAGCTGTAGCGCAGCTTGCCCTCGATCGCGACCTTGTTTCCCTTTGCCAGGAAACGGCTCACGGCCTCGGCGCGGGTGCCGAACATGGTGCAGTCGACAAAGTTGGGATAGTCCTCCCACTCGCCAGTCTGCGCGTTGCGGCGACGATCGTTCACGGCGACGCCAAAGGACAGAACCTGGGTTCCGCCGGCGGTGGCACGCAGCTCGGGATCGCGGGTGAGGTTACCGGTGATGTTCACTCGATTGATGCTCATAACTCACTACTTCCTCTTGGGGCACAAGCCCAGTCCAAAACGACAGTCTTACTCCTGGTCGTCGCGACGGACGATCATGTGGCGGACCACAGCGTCGGTGATGCGCAGGACGCGATCAAGCTCGGCGATCTGGGTAGGATCTGCGTGGAAGTTGATGAGGGTGTAGTCACCATCGGTGAGGTCGTTGATCTCGTAGGCGAGCTTGCGCTTGCCCCACTCGTCAACGGAGTCGACCTTGCCAGCGCCCTCAGCGATCGTGGTATCGATACGCTTCATAACAGCGAGACGAGTCTCGGGGTCGAGCGACGGGTCAACAAAGAACAGCAGTTCATAAGCCTTCATATTGTCACCTCCTCTGGGCAAATGTGGCTTCAGGTCGTGAAGGTGCGCCTGAAGCAGGAAAAGACTTGGTAATAATATCTTTCAACCTCCCAGGCCGCAAGAATATGCAGCTACAACCTCATGACCTCCACATATGCCCATGCTCGCACCACGTTTCATGCGCATTCCAACCAAATGCCGACCAAGAGCTTGACGGATTTGTGGACAAGATACGGTGCCGCGGGGACAAGCTGAGCCAAGCCGCAGGTTAAAGGGCACAAGGCTGTGGTCGCAAAATGCATACCAGTGGTCCACAGCACCACCCAAAGATTTTTAAATTCATTGCCAAGTCGCTTATGAATACCCCTTTTGAACAATTGAGTTAATCAACCACGCTGGTCGGAAGCCGTTTTTTGGCACCTCAAACCCCACTGCAACGACAAGCGCAGCCAAGCGTTTTAAAAAATGCCAACTTTTCTGTTTGCACTTTGCGATTCCTCGTGTATACTGACTTTCGCATTTAACGGAGAGTTGTCCGAGTGGCCGAAGGAGCACGATTGGAAATCGTGTAGGCGTCAAAAGCGTCTCCAGGGTTCAAATCCCTGACTCTCCGCCAGTTAATTCCAAAGCAGGCCTTTGAGCCTGCTTTGTTTTTACCCCACGCGGAGGGGTGGCAGAGTGGTTGAATGCGGCGGTCTCGAAAACCGTTTGGCCTGTATAAGGTCACGAGGGTTCGAATCCCTCCTCCTCCGCCATTTTGGTTGAGAAAGCTCCCAAGAATGGGAGCTTTTTTTGTTTTGAGTCTCTAACAAGCAAATACGGCGGAGGAGGAGGGATTCGAACCCGACAGGGCGCAAAGCGTAAAGAAAACGCGCCACGGGCGCGTTTTTAGCGCAGCGCGGTCGGCTTACGCCGACCGAATAAATTTTGAGCGCTGCTCAAAATTTAGACATCCCTCCTATTCAGCCACGCCCCCATCGTGTTCAGCATCAACCCAGATTCCCAAACATGGTGCCTACGCCCGCATCCAGTCCCGACCGTTTGCCGAGCAATAGGGTCGCAATCGGCGCCGAACATGTACTATGTACGGGCATTGTCCAAATCCGTAATCCAAAGGACCCCATCTTGCCCGTCGTCGCCGCTATAACCGTTACCTCACACGCCTCGGATGCCATGGTCGCTATTCCGTTTTGGCTCGAGATGTTCGCTGTTGTCGCTGCATCGATCTCGGGTGTGCTGGTTGCGCGCGAGCACAAACTCGACCTGGTGGGCGCGGTCGCGCTCGCGGTGGTCTGCGGTCTGGGCGGCGGTCTTTTGCGCGATATGACGCTGCAGGTGGGCAACGTCTACATCCTCAACCAGCCGATGGCGCTCCCGCTTTCCATTGCCACGGCAGCCATCATCTATATTTTCCCGGCAATCGTCGACAAACCCGAAAAACTCATTCCCCTGCTCGATATCATCTCGGTCGGCATCTACGCCGCCACTGGAGCAGACAAGGCGCTGGTCTACGGCTTTGCACCGGCGGTGTGCATCATGATGGGCTTCTTCACCGCAGTAGGTGGCGGCATGCTGCGCGACGGCTTTATGGGCGTGGTTCCGGGCATTTTCCAACGCACTAACTTTTATGCCATCGCGGCCATCGCCGGATCGACAAGCTACGTGTGTCTCGTTATGAGCGGCATCATGAGCAATGTCGCCGCGCTGATCGTATGCGTTGTCGTGACCATGGGTCTGCGCTGGCTCTCGCTGCGCTTTGACATCAAAAGCCCCACCGAAGAAGACATCGCACGCTTTTTGCATCGCAAAAAGTAGGTAGCGCGGGCTCATCCTTCGAAATGCAACCGAGAGGTTCTTTTAGAGCGCCCGCACGTTGGGTACCCTGTTAGGTATATGCCGAGTATCTAACGAAGGATTCACTATGCCCTGCAATCAACTCCCGTTGACCCAGCGCCGTAAAGCATGGGGCCGCATCACCATCCTATTCGCGCTCATCGCGCTGGCGATCACCGTGCTTCCCACGGCGTCGTTCGCCGGCACGGACACCGCAGGAAACGTACTTGCGACCGACAATGACGCCAATCCGTCCGGCGTCGAAGGTGACCTGTACTGGGCAGGTCAGGCCCTCAACTTGGATGATGTGTCCATCGGCCGCGATATCATCGCCGCGGGCGATACCCTCTCGATCCGTGACTGCACAGTGGGCGGCGCCGTCCGTCTGGCGGCACGCACCATCGACATTGCCAAGACCACGGTTGATGGCAGCGTGACCGTCGCTGGCCAGCATGTCGTGCTCAATTCCGACAGCACCGCCAACTGTTTCTACGCGATAGGCGAGACGGTTGCCCTGCGAGGCTCCACCAAGTCGGCAGCGCTTGCGGGCGACACGGTGACCATCGATGGCACCGTCAAGGGCGATGTCGAGGTTTGGGCCGACAAGCTCATCCTGGGCAAGAACGCCCACATCACCGGCACCGTGAACGCGCACGTCTCCGAGGACCCCGAGCGCGCCGCGGGAGCCGAGGTCGGTGCGCTCAAGATCGACCGCACCGAGAACGAGGATACTTCCACCGTTAACGATGTCATCGGCGGTATCGTCGCCGCGGCACTCTCGACCTGCTTTGTCGCTCTGCTGCTCGAGCTCATCTTTCCGCGCGCGACCGCCAGCGCCGCCGGCATGCTCCACCAGCGCTCCATGCCCCTGTGGGTGAGCGGTCTTCTGGGCACGATTGCTATCGTCCCCGCCGTCCTACTGCTGATTATCTCTATCGCTGGTCTGTCGCTTGCCGGAACCCTCTTGTGCGGCGTTATCGGCATCGCGTTGATGTCGAGTGCCTTTGCGGGGTGCGCGATCGCCCGCATGGTTGGACACAACCAAAACCGCTACGCCATGGCAGCCGTGGGCGGCGTAATCGCAGGCGCCCTCACGGGGCTTCCCCTCGTAGGTGACTTCATCAGCGGCGTGGCCTTTGTCTTTATGCTCGGTTACATCATCCAAATCATCTGGCGCAACGCCCGCGTCAAGCCGCAGCAGCCGGCTAACACGCCAGGACTCCCCACCGCTTAGCCGCCAACCACCACAAAGGGACCAGGCACCTTTGTGGTGGTGCAGACCAGCTCAGTCCCTATGCACAAAAAGGGCGCCGACCATTACGGTCGACGCCCTTTCTTGTTAGACGCTATAAAGTCCAGCGCTTATTTGTTGACCTGGCCGGCGCGGACGGCGGCCTTCTTGCGGTCGGTGGCGGCGAGCAGGCGCTTGCGCAGGCGGATGTTCTTGGGGGTAATCTCAACCAGCTCGTCGTCGGCGATGTACTCCAGCGCCTCCTCCAGCGAGAAGGTGCGGGGCGGCACCAGCTGAACGGAGATATCGGAGGTCGAGGAACGCTGGTTGCCCAGGTTCTTGGTACGGGCGATGTTGACGACCATGTCGCCAGCCTTGCTGCGCTCGCCCACGATCATGCCCTCGTAGCACTCGGTGCCCGGCTCAACAAAAAGCTGGCCGCGCTCCTGCAGCGTACCCAGAGCATAGGCAACGGCCTTCTCGGTGGTCATGGAGATCATTGCGCCGTTCTGACGGTTGCCGATCTCGCCGGCGTAGGGACCGTACTCCAGGAAGGTGTGGTAGAACACGCCCTCGCCGTGGGTGACGTTCATGATGCGGTTCTTAAGGCCCATGATGCCGCGGGTCGGGATCTTAAACTCGAGGTGCGTCACGATACCCGAGGTATCCATGCTCGTCATGATGCCACCGGAGGTACCGAAGACCTCAACGACCTTGCCCGAGTACTCGTCCGGGCACTCAACGACGGCCTGCTCGACAGGCTCCATCTTGTTGCCGTTCTCGTCCTTCTTAAACAGAACGCGGGGACGGCCGACCTGGAACTCAAAGCCCTCGCGGCGCATGGACTCCATCAGAACGGACAGGTGCAGAATGCCGCGGCCCGAGACCTCGACGCCGCTCTTGTCCTCGAGCTCCTCGATCTTCATGGTCACGTTGTTCTCGGCCTCGTTGAACAGGCGCTCCTTGAGCTGACGGGCGCCCACGATGTCTCCGTCGCGACCGACGAGCGGGGAGGTCGAAGCCTCGAAGACGATGGACAGGGTCGGCGGGTCGATCTCGATGGGCTCGAGCTCGACGGGGTTCTCGGGATCGGTGTAGACATCGCCGATATCGGTGCGGTCGATGCCCACGACGGCGGCGATGTCGCCGGCGCCGACTTCCTGGCACTCGGTGCGGCCCAGGTAGTCGAAGGTAAAGAGCTGCTTGACGGTAGCGGTGGCGCTGGAGCCGTCGTTCTTCACAACCAGAATCTGGTCGCCCTGATGGATGGCGCCGGAATACACGCGACCGATGCCGATACGGCCAACGAAGTTGGAGTGGTCGATGGTCACGCACTGCATGGCCAGCGGAGCGTTCTCGTCAACCTCGGGCGCGGGCATGTCGTCGATGATCATATCGAGCAGCGGATACATGTCCATGTTGCCGTCGTTGGGATCAAGGCGGGCAAAGCCATTCATGGCGCTGGCGTAGACCACGTGCTCCATGGCGAACTCAAGCTGGTCGTCGGTGGCGCCCAGGTCGGCCATGAGGTCCAGGCAGTCGTTGTAGGCCTTCTCGGGGTTGGCGCCCGGACGGTCGATCTTGTTGATGACGATCATGATCTTAAGGCCGGTGTCGATAGCGTGACGCAGCACGAAGCGGGTCTGGGGCATGGGGCCCTCAAAAGCATCGACCAGCAGCAGGGCGCCGTCGGCCATACGCAGCACGCGCTCGACCTCGCCGCCGAAGTCGGCGTGGCCCGGGGTGTCGATGACGTTGATCTTGACGTCCTTATACTCGATAGAGATGTTCTTGGCGAGAATCGTAATGCCGCGCTCGCGCTCCTGGTCGTTGGAATCCAGGACGCGGTCCTCGACCTGCTGGTTGGCACGGAAGGCGTCCGTGGCACGCAGGAGCTTGTCGACCATCGTCGTCTTGCCGTGGTCGACGTGGGCGATGATGGCGATGTTCCTCAGATTGTCTACGCGCATGTAGTTCCCCTATCTTCTATCCATATACAAACGGCACGCGTATGCGGCCCGCCCAGCGATACAACGCTCAGCGGGAATATTGAGCCTTTTACCGAAAACTCGTTTATTTTAGCGATTTTAGATGAGAGGGGTTTCCTCACCTGCAGGTTCAGGGTCGCTCCACATAAAACCATCGCCGGCGCCCATGCCCTCATACAGCACATATGCCGAAAAACCGCTCTCGAGCGTCGTCTCGAAAAAGCTCACGAGCAGGGCGTCATGGTAGCCGCCATCGATCTCGACGCAGCCGGTGTAGCCGATGGCATAGCGGACGATACGGCCCAGGCCCTCGTCCTTAAGACCCATCTTGTGCTCGGAGATAAAGTTGGTGGCCGCCTCCAGGCACGCCTCTTCGCCGTCCTCGTCGAGCGCCGCCAGATAACGGTTGGAAGCAGCATCCTCAATTGCCACGACCACGCCAGGGTTTTCACCGGCGGCAAGGTCGTCCAAGAACGCGCCGATCAGATCGCACACCATGGCGTCGAGCTCGGCGGAGACGTTACCGGCATCCTGCATATCCTGTGCCATCTTTAGACCTTCCCATCGAGTCTGACGTCGTTACAGTTCTTGTGCCTCGGCGGCGATCTTGGCGGCAGCGTCGCGGGTGCGCATCATGTCCGCCGCGCGCTTGTCGAGCACCTTGATCTGACTGGTCAGCATGACTGCATCGACCACGCCCCAGATCACCAGGCCCGTAGAGATCGAAAACCCAAGCGCACCAACTGTACCACGAAGGCGTGAGCAGATTGCCGCGACAAGGGCGGAGACGACAACCATCTTGATAAACGAGCCGCGGCGCTCGCGGAGCGTGCGGGCCTGCGTCACATAGGCAATGCGAGCCGCCTCAGAAGCCTCCGAGCGCATCTGGGCCTCGCGGGCGATCGCAGCCGCCTCAGCCGACATACCGCCGGCCATCAGCGAACGCTCCGCATCCTGGCCGCCCCGCATTTAGAAGTCATCGGGCGAGAGCGTATGGACGAACTCGTCGAACTTCTCGAACTCCTGCTCGTCGTCAACTTCCTCGGTATGGGCAGAAACAGTGCCCAGGCGATTCATGATGTCGTCCTCCACAAACATGGGGGCATTGCTGCGCACGGCAAGGGCAATGGCATCACTGGGACGGGCATCGATCTTGCGCTCGTCACCATCGGCCAGTACGACAATCGTCGCGTAGAACACCGGCGGCTCGGCGCGAACGATCTCGATGCGCTCGAGCTTGGCGCCCAGGGCGCCAACAGTATCGAGCAACAGGTCATGGGTAATCGGGCGATCGGCGCGTCCGCTGTCGATGCCGCGGCTGATTGCCGCAGCCTCAAACGAGCCAGTCTGGATGGAGAGGGAGCGCAGAGGCGCGGGGGAATCCGACTTGCTGCAGCGTTCGCGAAGCACGATAAGCGATGGCACGGGACCGGCGGCCATGACGATGGTCTCTATGTCGACACGAACCATGGAACACCTCCGGTACGTAGCGGTTAACACGCGGCGGCCCGCCGCGTTGAATAGCTATACTACCCAAACTTTCGCGTAGCACACAAAATCAAAGTAGTTAATTTGGGACAGAGCTTTTTTGACTACCTTCTGTGGCTAAGAAAAAAGCCTCGAGGCAATTGCCCCGAGGCTTTTAACAGTTTTGATGGTGGACCTGACAAGATTCGAACTTGTGACCTCCCGGTTATCAGCCGGACGCTCTAACCAACTGAGCTACAGGTCCATCATGGTGGAGGTTAGGGGGATCGAACCCCTGACCTCAGGCTTGCAAAGCCCGCGCTCTCCCAGCTGAGCTAAACCCCCACGGAGACAGTAATAAACACCCCAGCGGCGACTCGGCTCTCGCTGGGGTGTTTATTGCGAAAGAAAGTGGTGGACCTGACAAGATTCGAACTTGTGACCTCCCGGTTATCAGCCGGACGCTCTAACCAACTGAGCTACAGGTCCATCGCGCAAGGGATATATTAGACGAGTCGTTACGCGCGCGTCAACAACTTTTTTGAAAATCTTTGGGAGGGATGGTCGCTGGGCTGGCGAGATGGTTTTGGTTTGCTGCTCGGACAGTCCTGCGCAAGACGAAGGCCACATTAAGTGGCCTTCTTTGCGTGCGGAACT
>CABUEK010000008.1:0-95540 GCA_902490565.1 uncultured Collinsella sp.
CCTGGCCTGCGCGCTCACGGTGAGCTCGCTGCTCATGCCGAGCGTCTCGCTCGCGGCCGAGTGGGTGGACGTCGGCGGCGTCCGCCACGAAGCGGCCGCGGGGCCCGCGGGAGACGCCGCCGGCACCTGGAGCTGGGACGGCGCCGATGACATGAAGCTCAACGGCTATAACGGCGGCGCGATCGAGGCAGCGGGCAAGCTCAACGTGAGCTACGAGGGCGACAACATCGTCACTAACGGCGACGGCCGCGGCATCAAGGTTAAGGATGGCGCGAACGAGAACGCCGAGCTTAATATTCAGGGCGACGCGTCCAGCACGCTCAACGTGACATCTTCTCGTGACGCCATCACTTCCGTCGGCAGCATCAACATCGACGGCGCTGGCACTGTCAACGCCACGAGCACCGAGCACGATGCCATCGATGCCGGGGGCGATGTCACCATCAAGGGCTCGGGAAACGTTAACGCCACGGGCGATTCGGATGGCATCAGGGCCGACGGCAACATCACGATCGACAACAGCGGAACCGTCACCGCCAAGGCCACCGAGGATCAGGGTATCGATGCTAACGAGAACCTCATCATAAAGGGCGGCGGCAAGGTAGAGGCAAGCTCTATCAAAGACAATGCGATTTGGGCCGACGGCAACATCGAGATCTCGGGTGGCAGCCAGGTCAAGGCAAGCTCCGAGGAAGACGCCACCATCGACGGTAAAAACAGCCTCACGGTCACGAACGCTTCCCTCAACGCAAGTGGCGTTGGGTATGGCATCTATGTCTACAAGGGCATCACGTTCGATGGCGCAACCGTAACGGTCCGTGCAAGTGCAGGGAACGATGAAGCCAGCGCCCTCTTCACCGACGAGGACGACATCGTCATCAAGAACGGCTCGATCGTGGATGCGTTCGCAGAAGGCCAGTTCTCGACCGCAATCTTCACCAGAAACTACTACCCCAACGAAGCGGGTGGTCACATCTACATTAGTGACTCCGTTGTCAAGGCTATAGCCCGCTATGTCGAGTCCGGTAGCGACGGCCCCGATCACTACAGCAACGACCAAAGTGGCGCGGTCATTCCCGAGCATAGGGGCATGAACATCGGCATCTTTGCCCGGACCAAGGAGGGCATCACGCCCGCGACCATCTCGATTGTCCGCAGTAAGGTCACAGCTGAGGGAGACACGGCGGCAATCTTCGCCCTTGCCGTGAGCGCGGACGGCGAGACAATCGGCACCATCGAGATCGAAGGCGCTCCCATACAGACGCCCACAGGCGGCAAGATCATTGGCTATCGCAACAAGGAAGAACTCGATGACGGCATCTTCTACGTGGTGGGTCAAACCATCGGCACGGGCGACGCTGTGATCGACTCCCCCTATAACGAAGCTGTCGCCAAGAGCACGGTCATCGCGCCTCCCGAGGAGATCAAACCCGAGGAGAAGCCAGGCGAGACCAAGCCCGAGGGTTCCAAGTCCGAGGGCACGAAGACGACCAAGACCGTTGCAGTTGCAGCCACGGGAGCAAAGATCGCCGGCAAACTCGCAGCAACCGGCGACGCCTCGAGCGCAGCCATCGTGGCAGCCGCCCTTGCGGGAACAGCCGCCATCGCCGCGGGCGCCGTGGTGAGCCGCAAGCGCTCGTAAACACTTTTTCGCACGGGACGGGTGGATCGCGGCCCTTGCCTTCCTCGTCTACTTCTTCGTAGCGTAAGGGCAAGGCTGCAAAAGCTGAACAATAAAGCGCGGAGTCGCCATGCGGCCCCGCGCTTTTCTTTTAGCGCCGGTCCCTGCGCCGGCGTGCGGCCTATTTCTCCCCCATTTTGGCCATTTTGCCCTCCAAACGGCACTACCGCCGGCAACATCCAGCAGATACGCTGAATCTAGTCGTATAGGCCCTATGAGAACGGGAGCAACCATGGCAGCCTTGTTCACGACCCCCAAACGCAATGACACTACCGCCGGAACCCATGTTGCCGAACCCGACGTTCGCCGTCGCATAGGACTCGCGCACGGCAGCTGGCGCCGCGTGACGCGCCGCATCGTCTGCGGCCTGGCCTGCGCGCTCACGGTGAGCTCGCTGCTCATGCCGAGCGTCTCGCTCGCAGCGGAATGGGTCAAGGTCGGCGGCAACAAGTACAACACCGCGGCGAGCGACGAGGCCGGTACCTGGTCGTGGGACGGCGCCGACGACTTGAAGCTCAACAACTATAACGGCGGCGAGATCCAGGCCGCAGGCAAGCTCAACGTGAATTACTCGGGAACCAACATCGTCACTGCCGAATGGATCGAAAGCATCAACGTTTCTCATGGCACTAACGAGAATGCCGAGCTCAATATCCAAGGCGACGAGGGCGGCACGCTCAGCGTGACATCTACTGAGGACGCTATCCTCACCACGGGTAATATCAACATCGACGGAGCCGGATCCGTCAACGCCACGAGCACTGGGTTTGATGCCATCAATGCCGGAGGTGATCTCGCTATCAAAGGTTCGGGCAACGTCAACGCCACGGGTGCATCGGATGGCATCAGGGCAAACGGCAATATCACGATTGACGACAGCGGAGCCGTCACCGCCAGGGCTACCAAGGACAAGGGTATTGGAGCCGACAAGAACCTCACCATCAAGGGTGGCGGGACGGTCGAGGCAAGCTCAGCCGATGGTGAGGCCCTTTGGAGCGGCGACAATATCAACATCTCGGACGGCAGCCAGGTCAAGGCAAGCTCCGAGGAAGACGCTGCCGTCGAGGCCAAGGGCAGCCTCGCAGCCACAAACGCCTCCCTCAACGTAAACGGTGTTGAATATGGCGTCTATGCCCACAAGGGCATCACCCTCGATCATGCAAACGTGACGGTCCGTGCAAGTAAAGGCAGATACGGTGGCGCCAACGCCCTCTTCACCTACCAGGACGACATCGTCGTCAAGAACGGCTCCACCGTGGACGCGTTTGCGGAAGGCGAGGTTTCGGCTGCATTCTCCACCAGAAACGATCGACCCAACGAGAAGGGCGGCCACATCTACATCAGCGACTCCGTTGTCAAGGCCATAGCCCGCTATGTCGAGAACGGCGACGGCCCCATCCCCTACAGCGAAAACCAAGATGGCGAGACGAGGCGCGAACCCCAAGGCGAGAACATCGGCATCATCGCCCAGACCAGCGAGGGCGTCACACCCGCAGTCATCTCGATCATCCGCAGCAAGGTAACGGCCGAAGGAGATACAGCGGCAATCTTTGCCCGTGCCATGAGCGCTGACGGCAAGACAATCGGCACCATCAAGATTGAGAACGCCGCCATCCAGACGCCCGAAGGCGGCAAGGTCATTGACTATCGCAAGCTCCGTGACGGCATCTACGAGGCAGGCCAAGCCATCGGCACGGGCGACGCCACGGTCGACTCCCTCTATATCAAAGCAGTCGCCAAAAGTACGACCATCGCACCTCCCGAGGTAGCCAAGCCGGAAGACCCCAAGCCCGACGAGACCAAGCCCGCAGAAAGCAAGCCCGCGGAGTCCAAGCAGAACCCCAAGCCTGAGGGCTCAAAGCCGACCAAGGCCGTTGCGGCTTCAACCACGAAAGCCAAGACTACCGGCGTGCTCGCGGCAACCGGCGACACCTCGGGTGCGGCCATCGTGGCAACCGTCCTTGCGGGAACAGCCGCTATCGCCGCAGGCACCATGGCGAGCCGTAAGCGTTCTTAGACGCCTCTGCGCACATGGCAGCTCCCGCGAAGGCCCCGAGCCCCAGCACCGTTTAACAACGCCACCGCCGAGCTCCCCTCCGGCGGTGGCGTTTTCCATATGCGTCCGCAGGGGATGCACGAGATTGTCTTTGGTCTAGCCCAACCGGCATACGCTGGCGTGCGACAATTGGGGCTGCCGATATCACAACACTGAGAGAAGCCCGTCATGGAAGCGCATCAAAAGCAGATAACCGTTTATTCGAATCATACGGAAAGCGCGCCTGTCATCTACCTTCCTGTGGTCGTGGGCGACGGCAGCGAGGTTTATAAGTGTTGCCGAGAGCTCGACTGTCCGCCTTTCGCCCTCGTCACCATTGGCGGGCTCGATTGGAATCGCGAGCTGAGCCCCTGGGCATGCGACGGGACCGTACGCGATGCCGAGCCTTTCGGCGGCCAAGCTGCCGATTTTCTTGATGAGCTGCTGAATCAGATAATCCCCCAGGTCGAGTCGTCGCTTCCTCAGCCGCCCACCTGGCGCGGCATTGCCGGCTACTCGCTCGCGGGCCTCTTCGCACTCTGGTCCCTCTGGCAAACCGACGCCTTTGACCGCGCCGCGAGCGCATCGGGGTCGCTATGGTTTCCCGACTTTGTCGACCGTGCCAGCACGGCCCCTTTTGCCGGCAGCCCGCAAGCCGTCTACCTGTCACTCGGCAAAAAGGAAACCAAGACGCCCAACCGCATGATGCGGCATGTACTCGACGACACACGCGCGATGGAAGCGTTGCTCGTCGAGCGCGGCATTCCAACAACGCTGGAGCTCAACCCCGGCAATCACTTTGCCCAAACCGACTTACGCATGGCCCGCGGCATCCACTGGATACTGACGCATTAAAAATGGTGCCCACACGCATATACGCATGGGCACCATATCTTGTTTTAGCTGAACGCAGCTGCTACTCAGCAGCCTCCTCAAGCTCGGAGACATCAAACTCAAAGTCGTTACCCGGCAGGATGGCGTTGAGCACGATGCCCACCAGTGAGCCCACGGCAATGCCGGACAGCGAAATGGTCACGCCGCCCAGCTCCAACACGATGGCGCCGGCGGTGCTGTACGCGATGCCGAGCGAAAGCACGAGCACCAGCGCGGCAACCAGCACGTTGCGGTTGTTCTGGAAATCGACCTGGTTCTCGATGAGGTTGCGGACGCCCACAGCGCTGATCATGCCGTAGAGCACGAGCGACACACCGCCGATAACGCATGCCGGCATGGCGGCGATGACCGCGGCGAACTTGGGGCAGAACGAAAGCACGATGGCGCAACACGCGGCAATTCGAATTACGCGCGGGTCGAACACGCGCGTCAGGGCGAGCACGCCGGTGTTCTCGCCATACGTAGTGTTGGCCGGAGCGCCAAAGAGCGAAGCCAGAATCGTGGCAAGGCCGTCGCCGAGCAGCGTGCGATGCAGACCGGGATCGGCAATGTAGTTGCGCTCGCAAGTCGAACCGATAGCAGAGATATCGCCGATATGCTCGATCATGGTCGCGAAGGCCAGCGGCATGATGGTGATGATGGCCGTCGTGGCAAGACCGTTATCGAACTGCGGCCCAAAGAGTGCAAACACGGTGTTGTCCCACACGATGGGCAGACCGACCCACGGAGCGGCGGCAACGCCCGAGAAATCAACCTCGCCGAGCGCAGCCGCAACGGCATAGCTCACCACAACGCCCAGCAAAATCGGCACGATCTTGACCATGCCACGGCCCCAGATGTTGCAGATGACGATAACGGCAACGCCAATGACAGCCACAAGCCAGTTGGTCTGGCAGTTAGCAATAGCGGAGCTCGCCAGGATCAGACCGATCGAAATGACGATGGGGCCAGTCACCACCGGCGGGAAGAAACGCATGACACGCTTGGCGCCAAAGGCGCGGAAGAGCGCCGCAAGCACCGGATAAAGCAGGCCGGCGCAAGCAACGCCCAGACAAGCGTAGGGCAAAAGCTCGGTCTCGCCGTTGGGCGCGATTGCGGCATAACCGGCAATAAAGGCAAACGATGAGCCCAAAAATGCCGGCACCTTACCGCGCGACAGGAAGTGGAACAGCAGCGTGCCCAAACCGGCAAACAAAAGCGTTGCCGAAACCGAGAGACCGGTGAGCACGGGCACCAGCACGGTGGCGCCAAACATGGCAAACAGGTGCTGCAGACCGAGCAAAAACATGCGCGGGCGGCCGAGCGACGATGCGTCGTAGATGGCATCGCTGGCGGCGGGCGTCGAGGACTGGGACATGAGAGTCCTTTCAAAATGGAAGGGCGCTCGAGCATAGCGGATTACCTGCCCGAACGATACGATCCGAACCATTGTACGCGATGCGCCATGTCTCGCACGCGCCGTCACCTGCGAACGTTACCGCTATTTCCAAACGCGCTCGGCAATACGCTTGACCAGCGCGATCTTTGCCCATTGCTCGTCCTCGGTCAGCTTGTTGCCAATCTCGCAGCTGGCAAAGCCGCACTGCGGAGACAGATACAGGTTCTCGAGCGGAACATACTTTGCAGCCTCGTGAATACGCTCGACGATGGCATCCTCGTCCTCAAGCTCAGCGGCCTTGGTGGTCACCAGGCCCAACACGACCTTCTTGCCAGGGGCAACGTACCTCAACGGCTCAAAACCGCCGGCGCGCGGCGTATCGAACTCCAGGTAAAATGCGTCAACATCCTCGTTTGCGAACAGGTATGGCGCGATGGGGTCATAGCCACCCTCGAAGGCATAGGTAGAGTGGTAGTTACCGCGGCACACATGCGTGTTAATGACCAGGTCGTCGGGCTTGCCCTCGATAGCGGCGTTGTTGAGCGCCACGCCCAGCTCACTCACCTTTTGCAGATCAACCGGGCTCATGCCGGTCTTGGACACAAAGTCGGTATCGCAATAGATGCCCCAGGTGCAGTCATCAAACTGGATGTTGCGGCAGCCTGCAGCGTACAGGTCGGCGATCACCGTACGATAAGCGGCTGCGATGGCGTCGGCAAGTTCCTCATCGGTCTTATAGACAGCGCGCAGGCTCTCCTGCTGGCCATCGCAGCGGTCGAGCGTGACCTCAGAGAACGTCTGGATAGGCGCCGGGATGGTCTGGCGTGCAACGTGGTCCTCGCCCTCAAGTGCCTTGACAAACTTAAAGTGCTCGACGAAGGGGTGGTTCTCGCCGCTGATGGAGCCAGTCACCACGGCGGTATCGGCCGTGGTCTCCTCGTCGTGGAACATATATCCCGTACGCGAGGTGCGACGCTCGACGCCGTTCAGCCCCCACATAAAATCGAGGTGCCAGTAGCTGCGGCGAAACTCGCCATCGGTGATGACCTGCAGGCCGGCGGCCTTCTGCTTTGCCACCAAATCGCGAATAGCATCGTCCTCGACGGCCTTAAGGCCGGAAGCGTCAAGTTTACCCGCGACATAGGCGGCACGGGCATCCTTTACAGCCTGCGGACGAAGAAAACTGCCGACGATATCGGCGCGAAACGGCGCGTTCGGTTGAATCGAAGTGCTCATAGATATCTCCCTTTGCATTGGTTGCTTTACTGGGACAGAGTATGAGCGCTCATATGGCCATCGTAAAATATACGTTTATAACAGTTTGATATAGATGCTTCCTATATCAGTCTGGACTGTCATAAAGAGACTTGAACCGTGCGGAGCACAGCAGCCTAGATATGCTGACGAATCGCGTCGATATAGGCCCGACCGTAGCGCGTGAGCGTCGTGTTCTTGCGCGTAATAATGCCGATCTCCATGTACTCGTCCACGTCGAGCGGAATCGAGATAATGCCGGGGCCGTTGAGCTCGTGGCTGATCACGCCCGAGCATACCGTGTAGCCGTTGAGGCCCATGGCCAAATTGAACAGCGTCGCACGGTCACGCACGCGGATATTCTTGCGACGCTCAAAGGTCGAGGTCAGCTCCTCGGAATAATAAAACGAGTTATAGCTGCCCTGCTCGTAGGACAGGAACGGGTAGTCTTCCAGATCCTCGAGCGTCACGCTGGAGCGGCCCGCCAGCGGATGGTCGGCGCAGACGAAGACATGCGGCGTGGCGCAGAAGAGCCCTTCGAACACGAGCTCGTTGGCCACCAGCATGCGCTCGATGACCTCGCGATTGTGCTCCGACAGATACAGGATGCCCAGCTCGCTTTTCATATGCGCGACATCCTCGATAATCTCGTGGGTCTGCTCCTCGCGCAGGGTAAAGTCGTAGCGCGCGGCATCGAACTCGCGGATCACATCGACAAACGCATTAACGGCAAAGGAATAATGCTGGCAGCTCACACTAAAGTGCGGCACCTGCTCGGACGTACCTTTGTACTTGCCCTCGAGCAGGTCGGCCTGGTCGAGCACCTGGCGCGCGTACCCCAAGAAGGTCTCGCCCTCCTCGGACACAATGACACCCTTGTTGGTGCGCTCAAAGATATGCACACCCATCTCGTTTTCGAGATCGCGGATCGACGCGGTAATCGAAGGCTGCGACACAAAGAGCCGGCGCGAGGCCTCGGTGATGCTGCCGCATTCGGCAACTTTGACGACATATCTGAGTTGCTGGAGCTTCATGGCTTTCTCCCTAGACGTTCGTGACGTCAAAACCCGCCGTGTCCATTTGGCTCATAAACGACGGCATCTCCCCCGTCGCGGCGCAGGCGGCAATCTGATGCAGAGCCCCGGCAACCGCATCATCTGCCGCAGCGCCAATATGCCAGCGTGCGGCAGCCGTGACGGCCTCGTTGGCATTGGCGACTGCAACGGAGTTAGGAACGGCATCGATCATGGGCAAATCGTTATCGGAATCGCCAAATACGGCCACCTCGTCGGGCGTCAGGCCCAAAGCGCGCGCCAGCTCCAGCGCAGCGCAGCCCTTGTCCCAGCCGGTCGGAAGAACGTCGAACAGGCGCACGCGGTTGTTGGGAAACACGAGTGAGAGCTCCGGCACCTCAGCGGCAACACGCTCGCGCAGCTCGGCGAGCTCCTCGCGCGAACGGGCACTCCAGATATTCGCCTTGTATACCGGGGCATCGTCAACGACAGGACGACAGGGAGCCTCTTCGCCCTTGAGCCACGCGTTGCCGCCTGACTTCATGGCGCGACGCACACGCTCGGGATCGCTTGTCACGCAATAGGCATCGTTATTCCAAAAGTCATCACCCAGACGGTAGACCTTCAAATACGTATCGTCGGTCTCCTGTTCAAAATAATCGGCTAAGCGCATAAGGACATCGTTATCGATTGCGCGCGAAGCGACTACTTCGCCATCGACAAACATCACCTGGCCGTTGCAAAACGCACCGGTCGAGAAGCACTCGGAGCGATTGCGGAACATCCAGCCCATCGCGGACGGCTGACGACCCGAAACCGGCCCAAAGTGCAAACCCGCCGCCTGCATGGCATGAATACCCTCAATGGCGTAGTCGCTGGCGCCGTCATGCCCGGCTGGAATCAGTGTATCGTCCATATCGGTCAGCACAAGTTTGATCATAAGGTCCCCTCGGTCATTCTTAATCCCATCTATTGTACCGACCTGCCAAAAAGGGACAGGTTTATTTCGGCAGGTTTCATCTGGGAAAACGCAAAGTCCCAGTTGTTACCTGCCAAAATAAACCTGTCCCTTTTTGGCAGGTGCGCTAGTATAGGGAACAACAGATTCGATGCGGGAGTGCCGGCGGTGCAAACCACAAGGCTGAGAGGGCAATGGGCCCAATCCTTTGAACCTGTCAGTTAATGCTGGCGTAGGGAGCATGCCGCCTTTACAGGGGCGCTGTCTATGCACAGCGCCCCTTTTCTATGCCAAGGAGGCATGTGCAGTGATTGATTCGGAACAGCTTAAGCAACATATGGTCAAGGCCGTGGAGGAGATTCGCGCTACCAATCCGATGGCCGGTTCCATCACCAACACGGTGACGATCGACTTTGTCGCCAACGCGCAGCTCGCCGTGGGCGGATCGGCCGCCATGGTCTATCTGCCCGACGAGGGCGAGGCACTCGTTGCCGGCGGCGGCGCCATCTATCTCAACATGGGCACGCTCTTCCCCATTTACGAGCAAACGATTCCCCGCGCGGCCAAGGCGGCACACGACGCCGGTAAGCCCTGGGTGCTCGATCCGGTGGGCCTGGGTATCGGTAGCCTGCGCACCCAGCTGGTCAACGAGCTCAAGCAGTACAAGCCCGCCATCGTGCGCGGCAACGCCTCCGAGATTATCGCGCTCGCCGGCCTGTGGGGTCTTGAGGGCGAGGCGGCCGATCTGAGCCGCGTGCGCGGTGTCGATACCACCGACACGGTCGACGCCGCCCGTGGTGCCGCCGTGGCGCTCGCTCGCCACACCGGTGGCGCCGTTGTGGTCTCGGGCGAAGTCGACCTGATCACCGACGGCACGACGGTGGCCAAGTCTCACGGCGGCAGCCCGCTCATGTCCAAGATCACCGGCTGCGGCTGCTCGCAGGGCGGCGTGCTGGCCGTGTACGCCTGCGCCGCCGACCCGTTTACGGCAGCCGTCTGCGGCACCGCCGTCTACAACGTGGCCGGCACGCGTGCCGCCGCTGTCGCCGACGCCCCGGCAAGCTTTAAGGTCGCCTTTATCGACGAGCTCTACCGCGCAACCGCCCAAGACATCGCCGATAACCGACTCGAGCTCGAGGAGGCATAGGCCATGTCCGAGCCCGCAACCAATGCCGGCATGAACACGCTCGTCGCCGTGGCCATCGCCCCGTGCGGCACCGGCGATGAGCTATCCGCCGAGGTCGCCGAGGTCGTGCGTGTCATTCGCGAGAGCGGCCTGCCCAACCGCACCACCTCCATGTTCACCGAGATCGAGGGCGACTGGGACGAGGTCATGCAGGTCGTGCGCGACGCAACCTTTGTGTTGGCGAGCAAGGGCATCCGCACCGAAGTCGTGCTCAAAGCCGATATTCGACCCGGATTTACCGACACCATGACCGGCAAGCTCGAACGCATGGAAGCGCAGATCAAAAAGCAGGAGGAAGCACGATGAGCATCCGCGACAACCTTGATATCTCGGCCTATCTGGTACTCGGCCCCGAAAACACGCTCGGGCGTCCCGTGGGCGATGTGGTGGCCCAGGCGCTCGACGCCGGCTTTACCTGCATCCAGGTGCGCTCCAAGGTGGCAAGCGCCCGCGAGATCATTGCGCTGACGGGCGACGCCGCGCAGGCAATCGCACAGGCCGGCAAAACCGGTCAGGTTGCCCTGCTGATCGACGACCGCCTGGACTGCGTACTCGCCGCGCGCGAGCAGGGTATTGCTGTCGACGGCGTGCACGTGGGCCAGAGCGACATTCCCGTCGAGGTCTGTCGCAAGCTGCTGGGGCCCAACGCCATCGTGGGCCTTTCCGCCCGTTGCGAGGAGATGCTCGAGTACGTCAAGACCGCCGACATGAGCCTAGTCGACTACCTGGGCATCGGCCCACTCCACGAGACCGAGACCAAGCGCGACTGCGGACGCGCGGCCGACGGCTCTATCATCACCAAGAGCTTTGAGGACCTGGCCGCCCTCCACGCGGCAAGCCCCGTGCCCATCGTGGTGGGCGGCGGCGTCAAGACGGCCGACCTGCCACAGCTCAAGGCCACCGGCGTCGACGGCTTCTTTGTGGTGAGTGCCGTCTGCAGCGCCGATGACCCCTACGCCGCGGCCAAGGAGCTCGTCGACACCTGGCAGCAGGCGTAAGTCTAGGCCGAGCAGCTGATTCGCAGACTCATATCTTCAGCAATGGAAAGCGCATCCCAGTTTGAGCCTCCATTCCGGGATGCGCTTTCCGCATGCGACCCTTACCCCGCCAGATACGCTTTCAACGCCGGCAAAGTCGCCTCCGCATCTCGACGACCGATCTGATAGATGCGCTCGAGCTCATCCGGTTCGCGGCACAGCGACGGCACCTTCACCGATTCGCTCGGCCGCACCATAAAGACCTCGCCGGCAGCCTCGCGACGCGCCAGGTCATCGAGCGTGGCATTGTAGACCTCATGCCGATGCTCAAGCGCCGCGACAAACTCCGGGTAGTGACGGAACACGCGCCGCAGCATGGGCATAACGCTGTTGGGCTGCTTTACAAAGCCCGCCGGTTGCGTCAGCACCACCACGTTGCGGTCGTAGCCCTGCGCAAACAGCCATGCACTGGGAATAGAATCAGCCACGCCACCATCCAGATATTTGTGTCCCTCAATGACAACAGGACGCGTCGCCACGGGAATAGCCGACGACGCCCGGATCCACTCGATATCGCGCTCATCGCCATAGGGCAGGTCGTGGTAGACAGCCTTGCCCGTCTCGATATCGGTACACACGCACGTAAACCGCATGGGACAGGCGCGATATGTCTCCAGGTCGATGGGATCGCGCTCGATAGGCACCTCGTGATAGGCAAAATCGGCATTGAACATATCGCCGGTCCGCAGCCAGCTTGCTACACCCGCATAGCGCTTATCGGCACAATAGGCCTTGTTATAGCGAATGGCGCGGCCGATCTGGCGCGATTTAAAGTTGTAGCCAAACGCCGCACCCGCCGAGACACCCACCATATGGTCGCAGGTCAAACCGTGCTCCATCCAAACGTCGAGCACGCCCGCCGTATACATACCGCGGTAGCCGCCTCCCTCGAGCGCAAGCCCCACCGTGTGTGATGTCTCCGGCTGTGTCATGCAACCATCTCCGTTCCCATGCTTTTGAACTCAACAAGTATATCTGTCAACGTATGCCGTCAAAAACGTGTTTATAAGCATTTATCGAACGTTTCCCAATGCATTCCCCATGCCGTACCGCAATGCCCCTAGATGGCCTTAGGCATGAACGCCCTTAAGAACGTTGCGGGATAAACATCGCCCGCACCATGCCGACGTCATCGCACGCAACGTGAGATAATTCTCAGCAGAAGTCACCAAAAGCAGAGGGAGTTTATGATGAAGGTTCTTTTGGTCAATGGCAGCCCCAAGGCAAACGGCAACACCGCCCGCGCACTCGCCGAGATCGCCGAGCAACTCAATGCGGAAGGCATTGATACCGAGGTGTTTCAGCTGGGCGCCAAGCCCATTCGCGACTGCATCGGCTGCGGTCAGTGCGGCAAGCTTGGCGGTCGCTGCACCTTTGACGATGACGTGGTGAACGAGCTCATCGCTGCCGCCGAGCAGGCAGACGGCTTTGTCTTTGGCTCGCCCGTCTACTATGCGCATCCCAGCGGACGCATCCTCTCGGCTCTCGACCGCGCATTCTATGCCGGCGGGCATGCCTTTGAGCACAAACCCGGCGCCGCGGTCGCCGTCGCCCGTCGCGGCGGCACGTCGACCACCTTCGATGTGCTCAACAAGTACTTCACCATTAAGCAGATGCCCGTAGTTGCTTCCACCTACTGGAACAACGTGTTTGGCCGCGTGCCCGGCGACGCCGATGGGGATGCCGAGGGCCTTGCCACCATGCGAAACATCGGTAAGAACATGGCTTGGCTTCTACGTTGCATCGAGGCCGGACAGGCCGCCGGTATCAACGCACCCGAGGCAGATCGAGCAACGACCAACTTCATCAGGTAGAACGGCGGAACATACTATGAACGTGCAAATCTTCGGCACCAAGAAGTCCTTCGATACCAAGAAGGCACAGCGTTATTTTAAAGAGCGCCGCATTAAGGTGCAGTTTATCGACCTTAAGGAAAAGGAGATGAGCAAGGGCGAGCTCACGAGCGTGATGCAGGCGGTCGGCGGTATCGACAAGCTGCTCAACCCCAAAGCCAAGGACGAGGAGACGCTCGCGCTCATTCAGCATCTCACCCCCAGTCAGCGCTTCGACAAGCTGCTCGAGAACCAGCAGGTTCTAGCCGAGCCCATCGTGCGCAACGGCAAAAAGGCCACCGTCGGTTATTGCCCCGATGTATGGGGAGCCTGGGAGTAGCTTGTGTTATTTGCCGGCGCGTGGGTATAAGAGCAGGCGTTTGGCATAAGATTCAACTGTAAGCCATGTCTAACAAAGGAGGGCACATGCCCAACAAACCCGTGAAGATCATCATGCTTACCGGATACCTCGGTGCCGGCAAGACCACGCTGCTCAACCACATCCTCGCTAACGACGGCGGCATCCGCGCCGCCGTGATCGTCAACGATATCGGCGAGATCAACGTCGACGCCAGCCTTATCGCCGACGGCGGCCTTTCCGAGACCGATGACCTCATCCCGCTCACCAACGGCTGCATCTGCTGCACGCTTTCGGACGACCTGGCCAACCAGCTGCAGGGCATTGCCGATTCGGGCAAGTTCGACTACATCATCATCGAGGCATCGGGTATTTGCGAGCCTATCCCCATCGCCTACACCATCTCGAGCTTCTGCGACGAGGCCAAGGTGGGCGGCGAGCCCAAGCTCGCGCTCGACAACATCGTGGCCGTGGTCGACTGCGCCCGCATGTACGACGAGTTCAACGGCGGTCGCGACCTGCTGGCTGAGGATATCGACGAGGACGACATCGAAAGCCTGCTCATCCAGCAAATCGAGTTCTGCTCCACGCTGATCCTTAACAAGACCGATACCGTGACGCCCGAGCAGATCGCCGAGCTCAAGGCCATCGTGCGCAGCCTGCAGAAGGACGCCGTGATCGTCGAGGCCCAAAACGGCGAGGTCCCCATGGAGGAGCTGCTCGATACCGACCGCTTCGACTTTATGCGCGCCTACAACTCCGCCGCCTGGATCGAGGCCATGGAGCATCCCGAGGAGCACGACGACCCCGAAGTGCTCGAGTACGACATCGAGACCTTTGTGTACTCGCGCCGCAAGCCGTTTGACCTGCAGAAGTTCACTGATTTTGTTGAGCAGGAGTGGCCCGACGAGGTCATCCGCGTCAAGGGTCCGCTGTGGCAGACCGGCGATCCGGACATGTGCTACATGTTTGAGCAGGCCGGCCACCAGATGCGCCTGATGGAGAACGGCCTGTTCGTTGACTCCGCGCCCGAGGGCGAGAAGCAGAAGATCATCGACGAGAACCCCGAGATCATGCAAATTTGGGACGACGAGACGGGCGACCGCATGACGAGCCTGTGCATCATCGGCCGTCACATGGACAAGGACGCGCTCATCGCCTCCCTCGATGCCTGCCTGACCGACTGGCACCGCGCCTAGGTTTATCCAAGCGGGCATTTTTCCGCCTATGTAACTGCCAAACCACCACGAAGGTGCCCTTCGTGGTGGTTTTTCGTTCTGAGCCAAGGAGATTCATGTTCAACATTGTGCTGTATGCGCCCGAGATTCCGGCCAATACGGGCAATATCGGCCGCACCTGCGTGGTTACCGGCACCCGCCTGCATCTGGTGGAGCCGCTGGGGTTTTCGCTCGACGACAAGACGGTACGTCGCGCCGGCCTGGGCTACTGGCAAAACTTGGACGTGACGACCTATGCCGGCTGGGAGGACTTCCTTGCGCGCAATGACCTCTCCCCTGCCGACGAACGCCTGCATCTGCTGACCAAAAAGGCACGCCGCACCTATGCGCAGAGTACCTACCGCGATGGCGACTACTTGGTCTTTGGCAGCGAGAGCTCGGGCATTCCCGAGGAGCTACTCGCTGCAGCGCCCACGTGCTGCGAGCGCATCCCGATGCTGCGCGATTGCGATTCGCTTGACAACGCCGAGGCCTGGGAAACCCACGAGGAATCGCTGGGGCATACCGAGGACAGCCACGAGGCCATCCTTCAACAGGACATCTGCGGCAACTTCGTCAATCCGAACGACTACCGCATCAGCGCACTCAACCTCTCCAACAGCGCCGCCATCGTCCTCTACGAGGCTCTGCGCCAAACAGGCTTTCCGGGAATGTGACAAAGGAACTTTCCCTTTGTTACATTCAAGCGCCACGCCGATGGCACGCACGCCTAATTGATGCTCTAGATAAAGAGCCCTCATTTTTAATCAGAATTAACTAAAGTAAAATGAAGTTAAACGGCGGTGTGAAAGGAGAGCCTTGTGAAATACCTCGAAAACCCGTTTACCCCTAGTTTTGGTGAGGTTCCTGCCCATCTCGCTGGCAGACAACAGATTATTCGGGATTTGGACCGTGCCTTCTTGAGCCAGCGCAGGCGCCCAGAATTGACCTCGATCTTCTCGGGCGCGCGTGGAACCGGTAAAACCGCTCTCATGTCGTCGCTCGCGACAAGGGCGGAATCCCACGGCTGGATAGCCGTAAAGACGACCGCGCTCCCGGGAATGCTTGAGGAAATCGAGCTCGGGACGAAACGTGCCGCAGCCCATCTCATCGACTCGTCCACCCACTTCGAAGTCACCGGCCTCGGAATTGCACCGCTCGGCAGCATCGAGGTCAATCGCGTTCACGATGCCTCAACCTGGCGTTATCGCATGAGCGACATCATCGACCAGCTCAACGAGGCGGGCACCGGTCTGCTCGTCACGGTTGACGAGGTGGACCCGACACTCGACGAGATGATTCAGCTTGCAGCGACGTATCAGCACTTTGTGACCGATGGGAAACGCGTCGCCCTGCTCATGGCGGGACTTCCCAACAACGTCTCGACGTTGCTGAACCACAAGACGGTCTCGTTCCTTCGCCGCGCCCAACAATATCATCTGGGTCGCATTGCCGACTATGACGTACGCGAGGCCTTGATTCGCACAATTCAGGAAAACGATCGCCTGGCAGATGCTGAGGGAATCGATAGAGCCGTTCGCTCGATCTCTGGTTTTCCCTTCCTATTGCAACTCGTAGGCTACCGTGCCTGGGATCTCACAAGCGATTCGAAGGAAATCTCGTCACGCGACTTTGACCTGGGAATCAAAATCGCGCGTGACGAGATGGACGACCGAATCCTTGCGGCAACCTATCGGGAACTCACTGCAGAGGACAAGCGATTCCTCATCGCCATGCTCGATGACGAGGAAGAGTCCACCACCGCTGACCTTGTCGAGCGCCTTAAGCGTTCGCCGCAGCAGGTCTCCCGCTACCGACGCCGCATGATAGATGCCGGCATCATTGGAGAACGCGGGCGCGGAATCGTCGCTTTTGAATTGCCATTCTTCCGCGACTATCTCGCCGCTCAGTGCGTGAAATAGGCATCAATGAGGCAAAGGGGCTGTCCCTTTGCCTCATTGTCTATAGGTAGCGACCGGTAATGCTCTTGGAGCAGGCCGCGATGTCGCCTGGCGTACCGGCGCAGACGATTTGCCCGCCGGCGCCACCACCGCCCGGGCCCATGTCGATCACGTAATCGGCGTTACGGATAAGGTCGAGATCGTGCTCGATCACGATAACCGTGGCGCCCTTGGCAACGAGACCGTCAAACACGTTCAGCAACACCTGAACATCGAGCGGATGCAGGCCGATCGTGGGCTCGTCGAATACGAATACGGCATCATCCTGCACGCGACCCATCTCGCTCGCAAGCTTAAGACGCTGCGCCTCGCCGCCCGAGAGCGCCGGTGTGGGCTCACCGAGTGTGAGATAGCCCAGGCCCAGGTCGTGCAAGGTCTGCAAGCGCGCCTGAACCTTCTTGAGTCCCACCGTGGCGTCGAGGGCCTCGTCCACACTCATGTCCATGAGCTGCGGCAACGTAAGCAGACTCCCGTCCTTGCCCTCGCGATGGATATGCGAAGCCGCGTCTGCATAACGCGAGCCGCGACATGCCGGGCAGACGATCTCGACGTCGGGCAAAAACTGCACGTCGAGCGATATCGAGCCCGTGCCGTCACACGTAGGGCAGCGCAAGGCGCCAGTGTTGTAACTGAAGGCGCCCGCCTTGTAGCCGGCTGCCTTGGCTTCGGGCGTACGGGCGAAGGCGCGACGCAGCTCATCATGGATGTCGGCATAAGTCGCCACCGTCGAGCGCACGTTGGCGCCGATGGGAGTGGCGTCAATCAGGTTGGCGCGGGCAATGCCTTCGGCATCGACCCAGCGCACGTGTCTTGGCAGACGCTCGCCATCTGCCTGCGCCTTGAGTGCCGGAATGAGCGTCTCAAGCACCAGCGTCGTCTTGCCCGAACCCGAAACGCCCGTCACCGCAACGAGACGGCCGCGCGGGATATCGACTTCGAGCGGTTTGACGGTATGGATGGTATCGGTTGCCATACGGATGTGGCCCTGGTCGAACATTTCCTCGTCAGTCACCTGCGGACGCAAGCGCTTGGGCTCGGCGCGCAAAAACGGGGCGATGCGGCTGCCCTGCGATTGCTCGACCTCGTCTACCGTGCCAGCGGCAATCACATTACCACCACCCGCTCCGGCAACGGGGCCCATCTCGACCAGATAGTCGGCTTCCACCAGTACGCGCGTATCGTGGTCGACAACAACCACGGTGTTGCCGTCATCCACCAGATCGCGCATCACGCCCACCAAGCCGTCGACATTGGCGGGATGCAAGCCGATCGAAGGCTCGTCCAGCACATAGAGCACGCCCGTCGATCGGTTGCGCACCACGCGGGCGAGTTGCACGCGCTGGCGCTCACCCGTGGAGAGCGTGGCACCAGCGCGGTCGAGTGAAAGGTAATCGAGACCCAAGTCGACCAGGCGACGGGCCGCGCCCAAAAATGAATCGCAGATATCCATCGCCATGGGCCGCATCTCGACCGGCAAGGATGAGGGCACCCCGCGCACCCACTCGACCGCATCACCAAGCGTCATGGCCCCGGCCTGTGCCAGATTGATACCGCGCACCTGAGGCTGGCGCGCAGCCTCGGAGAGACGCGTGCCGCTGCAGTCGCGGCATGGGCCCTCGCGCAAAAAGCGCGCAACGCGTTTGAGGCCCTTGTCGTCCCTAACCTTGGCGAGCGCATTCTCGACGGTATAGACGGCGTTGTAATAGGTGAAGTCGAGCGGCGTGGCGCCCTCGCCGTTTTTGGGAACGTAGAGAATGTGCTTCTTGACCGCCGGGCCGTGGAACACGATATCGCGCTCTTGAGGCGTGAGCTGGTTAAACGGTACGTCGGTGCGTACGCCCATCTCGCCTGCCACCTGCTTCATCAGATCCCACATGAGCGTACCCCAGGGAAGCACTGCACCCTCGTTGATGGTCTTTGACTCGTCGGGCACCAGGCTCGCTTCGTCCACCTCGCGCATGACACCGGTGCCGCCGCAGGTAGGGCACGCACCACCGCTATTGAAAGCCAAATCCTCGGCACTCGGCGCGTAGAACTCGCGGCCGCATATCGGACACGTGAGCGACAGGCCCGCAGCCACGTTAAGGCTCGGCTCCACGCGCGCCCCGCAGTGCGGGCACACGTGATGGGCGCAGCGGCTAAAGAGCAGACGCAGGCTGTTGTTGAGCTCGGTCATGGTGCCAAAAGTGGAACGCACGCCCGGCACGCTGGGGCGCTGATGCAATGCGAGCGCCGCCGGCACGTGCAAGACCTCATCCACCTGGGCGTGTTCGGCCTGTGTCAGGCGACGTCGAGTATAGGTGCTGAGTGCTTCCAAGTAGCGACGCGAACCCTCGGCATAAAGAACCCCCAGCGCCAGCGAACTCTTGCCCGAACCCGACACGCCGGCAATACCCACGAGCTTTCCCAGCGGAATATCGATATCGATGTCTTTGAGGTTATGGACGCGCGCGCCGCGTACCTCGATAGCCTGCGGGCTCATCTTCTGTTCCGTCACCTTTATCACCCTACTCATGCCATAAAACTCGATCGCGAACGTACGCGCCCAGCATGGGCACGGTAAATCGGACGAGGCCGTATCCGGCAGCCTCGATGACACGCTCGCGAATCAGGCTTGCGCGATATTTGCTCGCCCAGCTCTGGGTGCGATCGCAGCGCTCAATGATATCCGCCATGCGAGTCGGTTTGCCCTCGTCAACCGCCATGGCCTCGATAAAAAGGCGTTGCGGACTGCGCAATCCATAATACAGGGGCGCGTCGACCGCTTCGTAGAACTCGGAGACGGCATCCGCATGGCCATTCTCGACATCGCACCTTTCAATGACCTGAGAGCCACGCCGGACGGCAGAGCGCCACATGTAATAGCCCACCAACTGAACCATATAGGGATGCCCCATGCTCTTGTGTGCCGCAAGATCCGCCGTCTCCGCGTCAACGTAAAGACCAGCGTCTTTGACCGTCTGGATATATGAATCGCGCACCTTGGGCAAAGATATCGCCCCCAGCGTACGCTGCTGGGCACGCCGCAAAAACGTTACGCTCGGCTCTTCGAGCAGATCGTCAACCATGCTGGGTAAGCCGGCGAGCACCAGCGCAAGACCGCGCTGATCGCTATCGGACAAGCCCGTGGCATCCTGGTCTCCGAGCACCTGCTGATAGAGAACGGCAAGAGCCGCCAGCTCCTCGATAGACGCAGACTGCGCCTCGTCAATCGCAAACAGTATGCCCTTGCCTGGACCGAGCTTCTTGAGGCGCTCGTTGACCAGCCCTCGTAACGTCTCGCCCTTTGCTCGCGCCGCCTCGACCGACATCCGGCCAAACGACGGCCCGAACTCCATTGACGTCACAACGGGTTTATTCGAGCGAAGCGCGTCGGCTAAGCGGTCGCATAAGCCAAGCGAAGCGGAATCGGAGATAACCGCCCATCCGCGCTCGCTGGCTAGACGTTGCAGCTCCCGCAGGAGAACCGTTTTGCCGCAGCCGCGGTTTCCCGTAATGAGCATGAGCCTACCCGGCGCTCCGGCGCCGTTATCGAGCCCTTCCTCGAAATCTTCGACGACCGACTCGCGACCGATGAGCATCGGAGGCCGCTTGCCAGCCGTGGGCTTAAAGGGATTTGGATTCATGTCGGCCTCCTCGGATTGGCAAACCCTGGTAATAGTTATACCAACTTATACCGAGTTATACCAATAGCATGTGACAAAGGAACTGTCCCTTTGTCACATGTGGCCGAAAAACTCGGCGTCTGCTGCTCGCCAGGGGCGAAAGGTGGCGGGATCGACCTTTACGTGCGCCGTGGCGGGGACGTCGTGCCACTTGACGGTGTAGCCGGCGCCATGAGAGCAGAAGACCGAGTCGGGCGTATTGGGCAGATCGGCCTCGGGCTTATAGGCGGCCGCCTCAATTACGCGCTCAGCATCATGACAGGGCGCGTGGCCGGCAAACTCCAGGTACAGATGCCCGCGGCCACTCGTATAGGCAGCCACCTCCAGCGCGTAATCCTGCACTTCGGATGCCGGCACGCGGCCCATGAGCTTGGCGCGGTCTCCCGCCATCGTCGGCGGCTCGTACTCGGCACCCATACGCGTAGCATCCGAAAGCGCCCGGCCCACACACTCCCCCGGCACCTCGAGCTCAAAGTGGTACCACGGCTCCAACAGCACCGCCGCGCCCGCCTCACGCGCCTGCATGAACCCCTGGCGAATCGCGCGGTACGTGGCCTGGCGAAAATCGCCGCCCTCGGTGTGTTTGGCATGCGCACGGCCGCCCGTGAGCGTAATGCGCACATCGGTGACGGGCGAGCCAGTCAGCACGCCCAGGTGATCGCGCTCCATGGCGTTGGTGAGCGCCAGACGCTGCCAGTTCAAGTCGAGCTCGTCAGTCGAGGTCACGGTGCCAAATTGCACGACCGAGCCCGCCGGTAACGGCTCCAAACGCAGATGTACCTCGGCATAGTGGCGCAGCGGCTCAAAGTGGCCCACGCCCTCGACCGGCTGCGAAATAGTCTCCTTATAGAGAATGCCGCCGGGCTCAAACGCAATCGAAAGGCCAAAACGATCTGCCAACACCCGCTGCACGACCTCGAGTTGCACGGCGCCCATCAGCTGCAGGTGAATCTGCTCCAGATGAGTATTCCAGCTTACGCCGAGCATAGGATCTTCGTCCGCTAACTCTGTCAGTGCTTTGAACACCGCGTGGACATCGTGTTCGCCCGGAAGCACCGTATAGGTGAGAACCGGCGCAATGACAGGCGCATCGCCCGCGGGCTCCGCACCCAGGGCGTCCCCTGGGCGAACGTGCGCAAGACCCGTCACGGCACAAATACCGCCAGCGGCAACTTCTTGGGCAAGCTCATACTTCTCGCCGTTATAGATGCGCACCTGATCGACCTTCTGCTCCCATGCCTCGGCACCGGAACGTCCGCTAATCATCTGCTTGGCATGCAGCATGCCGCCCGTCACCTTGACCCAGGCAAGACGCTCGCCACGCTCTCCACGACTCACGCGGTAGACACGCGCGGCGAACTCCTGGGGCCATGTTCGCTCGCGCATCAGAGCACATATGCCGTCGAGCAGCTCTGCCACACCCTGGTCCTTGAGCGCCGATCCCGCAAAGCAGGGAAACAATTTGCGCTCGGCAACCATGCGTGACAGCATTGCGACAGAAAGCTCACCCGCCTCAAGAAACTCCTCGAGCGCCGCCTCGTCCAACGCAGCAGCGTCCTCCTGAACGGAGCCGCCCGCCAGCAGTTCGCTGGCATCCAGGCAGCCCTCGGAAAGACGTTGCCCAAGTTGTGCCAGCAAAACATCGCGGCCGGGATTCTCCAAATCGATTTTGTTGATATAGATGAACGTCGGGATGTCATAGCGTGCAAGCAGGCGCCACAGGGTTTCGGTGTGCCCCTGCACGCCGTCGTTGGCGCCCACAACTAAAATCGCGTAGTCCAGCGCGCGCAATGTGCGCTCCGCCTCGGCCGAAAAATCGACATGCCCCGGTGCATCCACGAGCATGACGTGGGTATCGCCATGGTCGAGTACGGCCTGCGACGAGAAAATCGTGATGCCACGCTCGCGCTCGATCGCGTCAGTGTCCAGATGCGAATCACCATCGTCCACGCGGCCGCGCTTGCGAATGCGACCCGCGTTGAACAGCATGGCCTCGGCCAGCGTGGTCTTGCCGGCATCGACATGCGCCACAATTCCAACGACCGCTTGCTTCGACATGGCTCTCCTCTTATTGCAAGCCCATCGCACGCGGCAACGGGCATCCTCGTTCCACACTGGATGATACAATTTACGGGCCGGCGGGCGAAGCGGGCCCTATCCCCCGACCGAGCTCATCGCCCCGCGTTGCCGCGCGGCGATTTTCGTAGGTTCGCGCCTTGCGAAAGCCGGCACCTCCCTTTTTTGTCTGCCCGGGGTCATCTGGGACGGTAGCAACGCGAGCCCCACAACAACGCGTTTTACCAAAAATGGCCCCACTCGGGGCCATTTTCATTTCGGTGAAACGCTGGTATGTGACTCGGCCTTTATGCCTCGCGCAGCCAATCAAACGCGACGCGCGGCGTACCGTCCGACACATATACGATACCGGCGCGCTTAAACCCGGCCTTGGCGATGGCTCCCTGCATGGGCAGGTTGTCCTGATGCGTGTCGATGCGCAGGTGATCGGCACGCTCCTTGGCAAAGGCAAACATCGCAGCCGCGATACCGTGCACGGTGCCATCGGACGCCACACGGTGCAGCACGGCGTACGGAGTGTCGCTGCGCCATTGACCATCCTCAATTACGTCATAGCACTCGTCCGGGCCGGGCAAAAAGGCAAACGTCGCCACCACGCGGCCATCGACTTCGCACACATAGCTGCCACCGGCGGCGATATCGGCAGCCAGTTGCTCGGCAGAAGGCGTGCCCTCGGGCCACTGTGTGGCGTTGCCATGCGCGCGCATAAAGGCGCGGGCCGCGTCATAGATAGCCATGACAGCGGGAATGTCGGTATCGAGGGTTTTTCTGATCATCACGCGGCGACCTCACGTTTATTGGTATCACTTTGATTGAGCAATGATACCAACGTTTGGAGAGGGGCGCGATGCAGATGGGGAGCAAAAAGCGAGCCGCCTGGTCAAAAGCAAAAAGCGAGTTTTTGAGCACTGCCACCGGCGGCGATATGAGCGACCTGTTTGCACGCGAGGACGAGCGCCGCGACGCCCTGGACGCCGAGCGCGATGAGGCCTGGCGCTACAAGTCGTGCGAGCGCAAAAACCGTTACGACACGCGCGCCGAGGCCGAGGCCGTTATGGCCGACTGCGAAAACCGCGGGCGGCGCGGTTTGGCCTGCTACAAATGCGAATACTGCGGCGGATGGCACCTGACGTCGCACCCTTGGAAATAGGCGCCGCATCGGCACGGCATTGACGGAGCGCCAGCCATCGCACGCAAGCTACGGGCGCGGCGGCACCAAAACATCGTAACGAACGGCCTTGCCCGCAAGTTGATAGCTCGGCTTAACGCCGGCAAGCAGTGGCCCCTTCACCGGCCGCTTGATAACGACCTTGCGCGGATGCACAGCAAGCGCCGCCTCGACCAGCGATTCCTCATCGGTACATGGCTGTTCCAGATGGTGCAAGAGTTGGAACTTCTTTTTGACCGCCGCACTTTTGGTGCGCTCGGGAAACATGGGGTCCAGATACACCACGTCGGGGGCGGCAAGCTCGCCCCGCCCGATCAACTCAGCTACATGGCGAAGACCGGCAATGCTGTCCTCGCCCGCATGTAAGCGCATGCGCGCCACGGCTGTCGCAAGCGCCGGATCATCTGCCGCGCGATCCAAGGCATCCTTGAGGAGCGCCGCGATCACGCAATCCTGCTCATACAGATCGACGGCAAAACCCGCAGCCGCCAGCAGCAGCGAATCCTCGCCAAAGCCTGCCGTGGCGTCAATCGCCCATGGGCTCTCGATGCCTTTTGTGCGCGCGGCCTTTACCAACAGCTCTTGCTGCAGACGGCCCTGCTTGAGTCGCGGCAGCATGCGGCCAAAATCCGCGCGCAGCTCCATCGTGCCGTCGGTGAGCGTGAGGCCCTCGGGCTTCCCGATCAGCTCAAGCCCCGCGGCCCGAGCAACAGATAAGGGATCGACGACGCCCATGGACACTCCTTAACAAGCAAAACGAATACGCGGGGCACCGTTTATGTCAGCACCCAACCGTTCGCTATTGTCCCACATGCGACATGGCCCACAGCATCCCAATGCAAAGCACCGTCATCAATCCCGTGCACACGGCAGCGATCGCAGAATCACTCATGCGCCTTCCCAACGACCGCGGCTCATGCACTTGCCCTGCTCCGTACATCATGGCTCCTCCTTGAGACCAGCTCTTACCATGGACCCATCATCGCAGCGCCGCGCATACGCTGCCATCGATTTGACTTACGCCCAGCCTTCCTTTTTGAAAGGTTGGGCTTGGCTGCGCGGGCTCAATGCGCTTTCAAACGCATGCATCGCCGCGTTGAACTACAATGTGCTTCACCATATGTGCAGTACATTGGGTGCGCCAAGTTGGCGTACTCGTATCGAAAGGACCAGCCATGAGCTTCACTCGCAAGACTCTCAAAATCCTTGCTCTCATCTACTTTGTTTTGGGCATCGCCAGCCTCGTCACCGCCGGCGTCGGTATTGCCACGGGCGGTCTCGATTCCACGTACGGTTCGTACGCCACACTCGCAGCGGTCGTGCTTATCGCCAAGGGTCTCGTCGACCTTGCCGCAGGCGTCGCCGGTATCAAGGGCGCCAACAAGCCTTCGCAGGTGGACGGCGCGTTTAAGCTCGGTATTGTTGCCGCGGTCGCCACGCTTGCCCAAGCGGTGCTCACGCTTCCCGCGTTTGGCGGCGACGCCATCAACTTTGGCGCCTTTGTCATCGTGGTGTACGACCTGTTCTTTGTTCAGCAGGCACACGCCGTTAAGGCCGAGAACAAGGACCGCCTATAAGCGCTCGCTTCTCATAACCCCTGCAGCCAGGCAACTAAAAAGGGCCGATCGCGCATCTCCGCGGTCGGCCCTTTACGTTTGCCCAGATAAAACCTACCAAAATAAACCTGTCCCTTTTTGGCAGGTTGTTAGCTGTGGCGGTACTCGGCGATGATGAAGTCGATATCGGTCTGGAGCGTTTCCAGGTTTGCCAGGCGCTCTTTGTCGGCAGGGCGCGTGCGGTAGTAGTACGGCGTCATCTGGAACACCGCCTCGATATCGGCCTGGGTCTGGAGCGTAATATTCGCAGACACCCGCTGCGTTCCGACCAACTCGAGCTCGGTGGTCTTCGGCAGCTTCTCATCGTTAAGGTACGGCGTGTCGTAGAGCACCTCCTTGAGCCCAAAGAGATGACGGGCACCCGGCACCACGGTGTAGAGCGAGCCCTCGGGTGCCAGCACGCGGGCAAACTCGCGCTCGTTAAAGGGGGCAAAGAGCTCGGTCACCATATCGAAGGCGCCATCGGCCACGGGGACGTCCTTCATGTTGGCCACGAAATAGGTCGCATCGCCGCGCTTGGCGGCAAGGCGTACCATCTCTTTGCCCAGGTCGAAACCGTAAGCATCCACACCCGGCACCGCGCCCATGGCGCTGGTGTAGTAGCCCTCGCCGCAGCAAATATCGAGCAACGTCATGGGGCCGTTCGTAGACGCAGCGCACCCAGCCGCCCGCTCACGCACCAGCTCGACCATTGCATCGCGCAACGGCGCATAGTAGCCACGGTTTAGAAAGTCACGACGGCTGCGTGCCTGCGACTTGGGATCGCCCATGGAGTCGCCGCTCTTGGACGAGCGCAGTAGATATAGATAACCCTCGCGCGCACGGTCAAACCGGTGTCCGCCCGCACATGCGGCCCCACGCTCATCGTCCACCAACGGTTCATGGCAAACGGGACACAACAACATGGCAACTCCTTAGCGCGAACAACACAACGCCCACCATTGTCTCACGCCTTCCCCACCTAGTCATTGGGGACGTTCTTGAATGACTAGTTAGAAGAGATAAGGAGTGTCCCCAGCTGCCGACAGAAAAGGAACGTCCCCAAGTGCCGACTGGTTGCATTAGGAGTATCATCATCTGCGCAAATAAGCACGAAAGAGCATGTTAGAGATTGAGAGCGTATGGCTGACACCGTATCTAAGCACATTGACATGACCACCGGCTCGCTGTGGCGCAATATTCCCCTGTTCGCCTTCCCCGTGGCCGCCACGAGCATCTTGGAGCAGCTGTCGAACCTCATCGCCACGGTCATTATCGGTAACTTCTCGGGCGACCAGGGAACCCTCGCCATGGCGGCGGTCGGCTCCAATGTTCCGCTTACCAGTCTTATGCTCAACCTGTTTATTGGCATGTCGCTTGGCTCCAACGTGGTCATCGCCAACGCTATCGGCCGCAACGATCAGAACATGGTCAAACGCGCCGTCCATACCTCGATTTTAATGGCACTCGTGGGCTTTGTCGTCATCGCTCTGGGCGAGATCTTTGCCGAGCCCATGCTCGCCGCGCTCAACGTTCCCGCCGAGACCATGCCGCTCGCCTCACTCTATCTACGCGTCTTTTTGCTGAGCATGCCCTCGATTTTGCTCTACAACTTTGAGGCCGCGATCTTCCGCTCCGTCGGCATCACCCGCATGCCGCTGCAGGCGCTTGCCGTGTCCACCGTCCTCAACATTGGCCTGGACCTCATCTTTGTCCCCGTACTTCACTGGGGCGTCGCGGGCGTCGCCATCGCCACCGCCATCGCCTACACCGTCAGCGCCGCTACGCTCTTTATCCGCCTGCTCAAGACCGACTCTGTCGTCCGCGTCACCCCGCGTGACTTGGCTATCGACCCCGTCGCCCTCAAGCGCATCGTCAAGATCGGCCTGCCAGCCGGCATCCAAAGCGCCGTCTTTGCCGTAGCCAACATCATCATCCAGTCCGCCATCAACAGCCTGGGCACCGAGGTCATGGCGGCATCGAGCGCCGCCATGAGCTTGGAGTACGTATGCTACAACCTGCTCAACAGCTTTAGCCAGGCGTGCACCACCTTTGTGGGACAAAACCACGGTGCCCGCCAGATCGACCGCTGCACCAAAACGCTCAAGGCCTGCCTGGTCGAAGGCGGTATCGTCGCGCTCACCACGATCATCGTTATTGTCGGCCTGGGGCGCGAGATCTTGTCGCTGTTCAACAGCGATCCCAACATCGTCTCGATCGGCTATATCCGCGTGTGCTCGATCTTCCCGGCGTACGCCTTTAGCATGTTCTACGAAAACATGTCAGGCTACCTGCGCGGCTTTGGCATCTCGCTCACACCCGCCCTCATCACCATGATCTGCGTCTGCGGCATCCGCTTCTACTGGGTGTTCTGCGTGTTCCCGCACTTCCGCACCTTTGCGAACATCATGATGGTCTACCCCATCAGCCTGGGCACCACGGCGTTCTTTATGGTCGTGGCGGTACTACTTTGCCACCCGGCACGCACCTATCGCGCCACCCAAGCCAAAGCGACAGCCCGCTAAACACCGCACTCAACGCCACGACAGTCATTAATTGACAATATGCGAGCTCATATAGTCGATAAAGCGCCTCGTGGCGATAGGCATGGTGTCCCAGCTGCGCCAGGCGGCCACCACGTCGCGCGAGGGGGCATGCACGATGGGCCGCACACGAATATCGGCTCGCATGCCCTCCACAGTACGACGGTAGAGCATGCTCACGCCTAGGCCCTCCTCCACCATCGCCATGATGGTGTAGTCGTCAGTCACCTCGCTCGTCACGTGCGGCGACAGCCCATGCGCCGCAAATGCATCGAGCACCAGGCTCTGTTCGCCCTCATCCAGCAGTACAAACGGCTCGGACGCCAGGTCGGCGAGTGTCACCTTTTCCTTTGCCGTCAGCGGATGCGCGGCCGGCAACAATGCCACCAACTCGTCGTGATAGACCACGCGCTTCTCGAGCCCAGCGGTAAATCCGCGTGCCGTAAAGCAAAAATCAACCACGCCATCGTGCACCCACTGGGCGTTGCGCGTGTAATCGCCCTGCTTGAGGGTAAAGCGTACGCCCGGGTGCAGGGCTCCAAAATCGCGGATCACGCGCGGCAACACGGTTCGACTCACGTTGGTAAACGTCGCGATGCGAATATCAGTCGACGAAAGCCCCAGCAGCTCCTGCCGCTTGCCCTCGAGCTCGAGCTCGGCGGTCACAATCTGGCGCAGGTACGGCAGATATTGTTTACCGTCGCGCGTAAGCGAAACGCCCTGCTTTCCGCGCTCGATAAGCGTGGTGCCCAGCTCGCGCTCGAGCGCCTTGACGGCCTGGCTCACCGCACTTTGCGTATAGCCCAACTCGTCCGCCGCGCCTTTAAGGCTGCCGCGGTCGACCACCATACAAACAATCTGATACCGCGATGCCATCGTGCCTCCACATCAATGCAGCCGTAAAACGTTTTGCCAGCGCTTTTCGCGCCTACTTTAGCGTTTCTTAATCATACTGAAGATACATTCGCTTTACTACATCAACATCTGAGAGCAGAATCCTTTGTGCGAAACCGTTCTGTAACAAAAGGAGTCCCATGGATCGCAAAAAAGCAATCGCGCTCTCATTTTCCGTTCCCGTCGCATGGGGCTTTTCGTATCCCCTCATGAAGATCGGCATGGACAGCATGAACGCCACGAGCATCGTCGCGTTGCGCTGCATCATCGCCTTTGTGGCCTGTCTGCTGCTCTTCCACAAGCGCGCGTTCCGCATCAACCGCGACCTTATGGTTCGTGCCGCTATCATCGGCGCCATTATGGCAACCGAGCTCACCTGCATGTGCTTGGGCTCCAGCCTCACTTCTGCCTCCACTGCCGGCTTTTTGCAGAGCCTGACGGTCGTGATCGTGCCGTTTGCCAACGCCGCCCTGCTGCGCCGCGCCCCCGAGCGCAAGGTGCTCATCGGCACGGCTATCGTCACCTGCGGCATGCTGCTGCTCTCGGGCGCCGACTTTACCAGCCTGAATCCCGGCGCGATCATCATGCTGCTCTCGGCCTTTATCTATGCCAGCCACATTATCGTGGCCAAGCGCTTTGTCGAAGAAGTCGATCCGCTGTCCCTGGGCGTTTGGCAGCTGGGCTTTGGCGGCCTGTTCTCGGGCATTGCCGCATGCGTCTTTGGCGGTTTCGCACTTCCCAGTACGCCCAGCGAGATCGTGGTCGTCGTTGCCCTCGCGCTCATCTGCTCTGCCTACGGCTTTATCACCCAGACGCTCGTGCAGCCCCACGTGCCCGCCGAGACCACCGGTTTCGCCTTCTCGCTCGAGCCGGTCTGCTCCGCCGTCTTTTCGTTCTTCCTGGTCGGCGAGGTCCTGAGCCCCATCGCCTTCTTTGGCGCCGCCCTCATCCTCACCGGCGTCATGGTAGCAACCGTCGAGCTTCCGCGCCTCCGCGCACATGGACAGGCTCGCATGGCAGGAGCGCCCGAGCACGTCTCGTAGACCCCACTCTTCATACAGCCGCGGCATAAAGGCAACCGGTGCGCCTTTACAATAGATGCCAGCAGAGCATCTGACGTAAAGGAGCCCCATGGACGCCGCGACCCGCGACCGCAACATAGCAACTTGGTTGGGCGATGCACCGCAGCCGGTACGTGACACTACGAACCAGCTGCTCGAGCGCATCGCCCTTTTGCGTGCCGAGCAGACTATCTACCCAGCACAAGACGACATCCTCAATGCCCTCGCCTACACGCCGGCCGACCAGGTCAAGGTTGTCATCTTGGGTCAAGACCCCTATCACGGACCCAACCAGGCAATGGGGCTGTCGTTCTCGGTCCCCGCGACGCAAACCAAGTTGCCACCGAGCCTGCGCAACATTTACAAGGAACTCAAAGCCGATCTGGGTTGTCCCATTCCCGCCACGGGAGACCTAACCCCATGGGCACAACAGGGCGTCCTGCTCCTCAACACTACGCTCACCGTGCGCGAGCATGCCGCCAATTCGCACGCCAAACTAGGCTGGAGCGCGCTCACCGACTACGTTATCGAGCGCTGCTGTCAGCTGCCCCAACCGGTAGTCTTTTTGGCATGGGGTCGCTTTGCCCAGCAGATGGTCGAAGGTAAGCTCGTCGCAACCGGTGCGGGCAAGGCAACCGGCAAGTTCTGCCTGGCCTCCACGCACCCCTCGCCGCTTTCGGCCAACCGTGCCACGGCAGAACTCCCCGCCTTTATGGGATCGCGTCCCTTCTCGGCAGCCAATCGGCTACTCGAACAGCACGGCTCGACCCCCGTCAACTGGACTTGCCTCGGCTAAAAATCGATACATCAAAAACGCGCCCGACGGCTTTCCATCGGGCGCGTTTCCTATTCGGGCCAAATAAATTGTGTGCGGCCGGCCTCGCCGCCATCGATCAGCAGACTCTGCCCGGTCATAAACCGGTTGGTCACGCCCACAAAGTAGATCCACTCGGCGATCTCTTGGGCAGTGGCCCAGCGCTTAAGCGGCGTGAGCTCCATAATCTGGTTCCACAGGTGTTCGTCTTCCATCACGCAACGGTTGAGCGGCGTGATAACGCCACCCGGGTCCACACTGTTGGCGATAGCCTGCGGCGCCAGACGGTTTGCAAGGTTCTTGGTGTAGGCGATAACGCCGCCCTTGCTGGCGGCATAGTCGGGAAACTCCGATCCCGTATGCCCGCTCGCCGACCCCACATTGACCACGGATTTGATAGCCGGCGCCGGCTTGGCGGCAAGCCCCTCCCCCGCAAAGGCGTAGCGCTCGGTCACGTTGATGGTGCCATACAGGTTGGCGGCGATGTCGTCAGCCGAATCCTGCGTACCGGCAACGTTCACGATCACCTGGGGTTCAAGATCGTCTGGAAACGCGTCCGGCTTGCGAACATCAACGATCAGATGGCGGTAGCGCTCGTGTTTGATCGCCGCCGGTAGCAAATCAAAGCCCACGACCTCGTGGCCCTCGTCCAAAAATCGTTGCACGCATGCGGCTCCGATACCGCCCGAAGCACCCGTGATCAAAACCCGCATACTTGCTCCTTAGGCGGTTGCGTGGCGCTCGAGGTACTCGGAGCCCACATTCTCGCGCTCCCAGCCGCGCACGACCTTGTAGCCCACGGGGCTCAGGAAAACCTCGCACAGCAGCTCGGCAACAGCGCCGGTCAGCGAGCACATAAGGACCTGCACCCAGGTCCAACCAAAGAACGTGTGGCTCACCACAATGGCAAAGACCAAGTTGTCGATAAACTGGCCAACACCCGTGGACACATAGGAGCGGAAGGCAAAGCTCGCAAAGTTATTCTTTTTGAGCATGCGGCCGAGCGACTGGTTGAGCGTGGAGTTAACCACGGCAGAAACGAGCATTGCCAGCGAAGAGCCCAGCACCACGTACCAGGTGCCGCCGATGGTGGCGTTAAGGGCAGTGTTGACCTCGATCATGCCCGTGTCGTAGTAGGCGCCCCACATGCCGGGCGTGAGCGAGCATGCCCAAAAGCACAGACTCACGGCCAGGTTGACCAGCAGCGCGAGGATAGAGATTTTGATGGATGCCTTGGCGCCAAAGCGCTTGCAGATCATGTCCTGGCACAAAAACGAAACCCAGCTCACCACAAAGCCACAGTCGAGCGCCAGATATGGCAGGCTGATGAGCTCTTTGTTGGCCAGCAGGTTCATCATGATGACGCTCACGAAAAACAGCGAAACCGTTGCCGCGGGAATGCTCCGCAGCAGGACCTTGTAGTCCTCCATGACCTTCTTGATCATTATGTACTCCTTTGGTTTTAGGTTTAACGAGCAGGATATCGGACCCGAACTGCTCGGACGCCCCGGTCTTGAGACGACGGTGGGTATGATAGCCGCTCGCGCGGCATCAGGCAAGCAATCGGCGCGGCAGCCCCGCAGGGCCACCGCGCCGATGCGTTAAAACGCTACGTTGCCAAACTCCGACAGGATAAGGTCGGGGTTGTGGTCGGTTGCCCAATCCACGTTCCACGGGCTCGTGAACAGCAGCAGCTTACCGCCGCGCATGTCCTCGACACGCAGGGTGTCGCGCGTGAGCGAAAGGCCCGGGATATCAATAGTGTCGGGGTCGTTCTGGATCCAGCGGATATCGGTATAGGGCAACGGCTGGCGACGAACCTCAACACGGTATTCGGCCTTGAGGCGGCGCTCGAGCACCTCAAACTGCAGCACGCCGACCACGCCCACGATGACGCTTTCCATGCCGGCACCCAGTTCGCGGAAGATCTGGATAGCACCCTCTTGGGCAAGCTCCTCCATGCCCTTGACGAACTGCTTGCGCTTGAGCGTGTCGACCTGCGTAATGCGAGCGAACATCTCGGGGGCAAACGTCGGGATCTGCGGATACTGCACGTGGCGCTTGCCAGAGCACACAGTGTCGCCGATGCTAAAGATACCCGGATCGAACAGGCCCACGATATCGCCCGCGTACGCCTCGTCAACAATCGCACGGTCATCGGCCATCATCGAGGTGCCAGTAGCAAGCTTAAGCTTGCGGTTGCCCTGCACGTGGAAGGCGTCCATGCCGCGCTCGAACTTGCCCGAGCAAATGCGCACAAAGGCGATGCGGTCGCGGTGGTTCTTGTCCATGTTGGCCTGGATCTTAAACACAAAGCCGCTAAAGTCGTCGCGGCAGGGATCGACCGGCTCGCTGGTGAGCGTATCGGTATAGGCGCGCGGCGTCGGGGCCAGACGCAGGAACTCCTTGAGGAAGGGCTCCACGCCAAAGTTGGTGAGCGCCGAGCCAAAGAACGCCGGGCTCAGCTTGCCGCAGGCCACAGCATCCAAGTCGAGCTCGTCGCCAGCGCCATCGAGCAGCTCGATGTCGTCCATCAGGTTCTTATGGTTCTCCTCGCCGATGAGCTCATCCATGGCAGGGTCGCCCAGCTCGGCCTCGACCTCGGCGACCTTCTTGGTGGCGTTGGCGTGGCCGTCGCCCTCGAAGGCAATGACGCGACGGGTCTGACGATCGAACACGCCGCGGAAGTTGCGGCCGCTGCCGATCGGCCAGTTCATGGGATACGTATTGATGCCCAGGACGTTCTCGATCTCTTCCATGAGCTCAAACGGATCGCGAGCCTCGTGGTCGAGCTTGTTCACAAAGGTGAAGATGGGAATGTGGCGCAGCGTACAGACCTTAAAGAGCTTTTTGGTCTGGGCCTCGACGCCCTTGGCGCCGTCGATGACCATAACAGCAGCGTCGGCGGCCATAAGGGTACGGTAGGTATCCTCCGAGAAGTCCTGGTGGCCGGGGGTATCGAGGATGTTGACGCAGGCGCCGTTGTAGGTGAACTGCAGCACCGAGGAAGTAACGGAAATACCGCGCTCCTTCTCGATGTCCATCCAGTCCGAGACGGCATGCTTGGCCGAGCTCTTGCCCTTGACCGAGCCGGCAGTCTGGATGCTGCCGGTATAGAGCAGCAGCTTCTCGGTAAGTGTGGTCTTACCGGCGTCCGGGTGGCTGATGATCGCGAATGTGCGGCGCGACGAGATTTCATCCGACAGGCTTGCCATGCGGATCCTTTCTTGCATTGAGTGCATTACGTCGTTGTAACCGTACTATTGTAGCCGCGAAATCTCGCTCTAGGGCGCCTATCAGGACAAATTCATCAGTCAGAACGTGAACGGCTAGTTATCGAAAGCATTCTGCAGCAGACTGTCTCAATCTGTAACAGCAGGCGACCCAAAACGGACCCAGGCGTTACAGATTGAGAAAAACAAACTTGCCCGCCGACACAATCTCAATCTGTAACATCTGGCCGCCCAAATTGGGTCTAGCTGTTACAAATCGAGATAAACGGAAAGGCAGGCAGCCAATGTCTCGTTCTGTAACATCTAGCCGCGCAAATCGACTCTTACTGTTACAGATTGAGACAAATAGGCAGGCGGGAAAATAACATCTCAATCTGTAACAGCTGGCGACCAAAAACGGATCCAGATGTTACAGATTGAGATTGTTTTGGAGCAAGCGCGGCGCCGATGGTCTATTCCACATTTAGCTCTTGCATAACTGTGCATAGTGTATATATACTGTGCTTACCGGTTATATACACGTGTAGCCCAACAGCTAAGGAGCCGCTGTGGACATCATCCTATCCAATTCGAGCGATAAGCCCATCTACGAGCAGATAACCTCGCAGGTCAAAGCTCAGATCTTATCGGGCACGCTCGCTGCGGGAGCCAAACTCCCCAGCATCCGTGCACTCGCGAGCGATCTTGGCGTGAGCGTCATCACCACCAAGCGCGCCTACGCCGACCTGGAGCAGCTCGGGTTTATCTGCACCGTGCAGGGCAAGGGCTGCTTTGTCGCCGAGGGCAACCAAGAACTCTTGCGCGAAAACCAGCTCTGCCATATCGAAGAGCTACTTGCGAAAGCGGCGAGCCAAGCCGAAACCCTGGGCGTCACGCGCGACAAGCTGCACGAGATGCTCGACCTGGTAGCCCCCGAAACCATGCAGTAGCCATCTGCAAGAAAGGCTATACCATGCAAAACCTTTTAGAACTCAAAGGCATCTCACGCCGTGTAAGCGACCGTTTTTCGCTGCGTGATGTCACACTCGCTGTGGAGCCAGGTCAGATCGTCGGCTTTGTTGGTGCCAACGGTGCTGGCAAAACAACGACGATTCGAGCTGCCCTCGGGCTTATAAAGCTCGATGCCGGCGAGGTGCACCTATTTGGGCAGCGCTGTGGCGCCGACGCGCCCGATGAGACGCAGCGCCATCTACGCTCCCGCGTCGGTCTTGTCCTGGACACGTGCCCCTTCCCCTCCACGCTCAAGGTGGGCCAGATCGAGTCGCTCGTAGGCCCGGCGTACCCCACGTGGGACCGCGAAACGTTCGCCGGATTCATCAACCGATTTGGCCTCGATCCTAAGACAAAAGTCAAGGACCTCTCCCGCGGCATGGGCATGAAACTGCAGCTTGCCTGTGCACTCAGTCACAATGCCAAACTGCTCGTTTTGGACGAAGCCACCGCAGGTCTCGATCCCATGGCACGCGAGGAACTGCTCGATGAGCTGCTTGCCTTTGTCGCCGACGGTCAGCACAGCGTGCTGCTCTCGAGCCACATTACGTCCGACCTCGATCGCGCCGCCGACCGCGTCATCTGCATCGATAACGGCTCGATTATTTTTGACCTGCCGCGCGAGGACATTACCGACCGAGCCGGCATCGCCCACTGCACCCAAGCACAGGCCGCCGAGCTTATGGCTTGCGTCGAAGGCGCCCGTGCCGTCCACCACGCCTATAGCGTGGACGTGCTCGTACCCAACCGTCGCGAAACGCTCGAGGCCTTCCCCGAGATTCCCAGCGATCGGGCAACCATTGATGACTATCTTCGCCTCATGCTGAAAGGAGCTTCGAAATGAAACGCGCCTTTATGTCCGAGCTCGCCATCGCTCGCTCGCTTATCCCGAGCATTGCAGGCGTCGGCCTGTTCATGTTTGTCGTGCTGACCCTTGCCAACGCGTCGGATGTCGATTCCGGCATGAGCGCCGGCGCCTGTGCGGTCAGCGCAATGTCGCCCATCATAATCATGAACTCGCTAGCTGGCTACGATAACCAAAACGGCTGGGAGCGTTATCGAGCAACGTTGCCCTTCTCGCGCAAAGACATCATCTGCGCACGCTACCTGTGCATCGTTGTCTTCTCGGCCATCATGGCCTGCGCCGCCGCGCTTCTGAGCATCGTCTCCATCCCGCTTTTCAACAGTGCGGGCATCCCCTCGACGGGACAGGCCGTCTTTGAGACCGCAATGGCCTCGGCGGCATCGATGCTCATCTCCCTCATGATGGTGTTTTTGGCGCAGCCGCTGTTCTTTCGATTTGGACACATGGAGGCGCTGCGCCTATCCGTTGGCCTGTTTGCCCTGCTTGGTTGCGGCACAATGGCCACGCTGAGCTCCTCCAACCCCATCAGCAACTGGCTCATGTCGATTGCCGGAGCAAATCCCGATCCCGCCGTTCTGGGCTGTCTGTGCGCAGGAATTGCCGTGCTGGCCCTCGCGCTATGTGCAATCAGCTGCACCGTCAGCACCAAGGTTTATCGAGTACGCGACCTGTAATCGACAGCTAAAAAAGCTTAGGTGGTACCCCGCTTATTTTTTCAATGAAACAAGGCGGCATAGCGTCACCACCGCCCCTCACAGCAGGCCGTCTAGTTCTTGGCAACCAAAAAGACACCGTCAGCATATCGAAGGTGAATACTTTTCCGAGAAGTGAACGAGTAAAAACAGTGCCCTGTAGCATCGACATTTTTAAGGACTCAATTCCTGCGGTTTTTGTCTAAGAATCCTGCAGTTTTGTTCGAAAAAAGCGTGCATGTTCCAGGGGTCCAGATTTACTCGTTCACTTCGCGGAAAACCATTCACCTTCGATTCGAGCCTTAACCAAATGCCCTCTCGAACTATGGCCCCTGTCTCACCACAGCGATATCAAAGCTTCATGGCGGGACGGTATCATCGGACGAGCGCCGTAAATCTGGCGCGGTCGTTCTTTGGGGAGGCATTTCACCCGTGTCGTGGGTCGCAGCAGCATTTGTGTCGGCTTTCTTTGCCGGCATCACATCTATCCTGGCCAAATGCGGCATCAAGCAGACCGACTCCGATGTCGCGACGGCCATTCGCACCTGCGTGGTGCTCGTTTTCGCCTGGGCAATGGCGGGCATTTCTGGATCCATTGGAACCATCGGCAGCATCGAACCCAGATCCTGGCTCTTTCTCGTCCTCTCGGGACTCGCTACCGGTGCTTCGTGGATCTGTTACTTTAAGGCGTTGGGCATCGGAGACGTCAATAAGGTCGTACCGGTCGACAAGATGAGCACCGTACTCGCCGCACTGATCGCCATCGTACTTTTTGGCGAGACGAGCAACCTTGCGGTTAAGCTCGTGGGAACCGCTGTCATCACCCTCGGCACGTTTTTATTGATCGAGAAGAAGCAGTCTGCCGGACCCGAGCAGCAGCAAGACCGGACCTGGCTCGCTTACGCCCTCGGCGCCGCCGTATTCGCGGCGCTCACGTCCATCCTTGCCAAGGCTGGCATCGAAGGCGTCGAATCCAGCCTGGCCACGGCAATCCGTACCTGTGTGGTACTGGTTATGGCATGGGCAATCGTGGCAGCTAAAGGCAAGATGGGCCAAGCCGTGCACGTAGACCGCTATGAACTCGTATTTCTCGCGGCATCGGGCATTGCGACTGGCGCATCGTGGCTGCTATACTACTACGCCATCGCCACAGGCCAGGTGAGCGTCGTGGTGCAGATCGACAAACTATCGATTGTCGTATCGGTACTATTTGCGCGCCTGGCATTCAACGAAAAAGTCTCGCGACGCAGCGCTATCGGTCTCGCCCTCATCGTACTGGGCACCGCCGCGCTCGCGGTTTGGAAATAGCGCCGATTCCGAGCGAGATCTAGGCGCTCGCAAATCCATGACACAGCGCCACACCGGGCCTAGGGTGCTTGTATCGACCGTGCGCCACCGTGCTACTTGCGCAGCGACTTGGGCAGCGGAATGCCGGCGGCGATGACGGCGGCGATGATCATACAGATGATGCCTTTGAGCGGGAAGCACATGAGCAACAAGCCCACGACCATAACGGGTTGGCGCATGACCGCACCCATCGTCGATGCCGTGCAGACGGCGACGCAAAAGACCGGATCGGCACCGGTGAGGATGGCAAGGCCATAGCCCAGGCTTACGCCCGAGAAGATAACCGGGAAGAAGTGGCCGCCACGCCAGCCCATATTGATGAGGGCGGGGGTCAGCATGGCCTTGACAAAACCGGTCGCGATAAGCATGCCGGCGGGAATGGTCAGATAGGTTTCCATGAGCACATCGGCCTGGGTCTCGCCGGCAAACATGGTGTAGGGCAGAACCGTGCCACAGATGGCGAGCGCCAGACCAGCCAGCATTGCCTTGACGACAGGGCGCTCCCCTAGGGCATGGGACAACGCCTCACTTGCATGCTCGGAGACAAAGTACAGCCAACCGCATACGGTACCGACCAACGCCAGCGGAATGAGCCAGACAAGTTCCAGATTGCCCACCTCGGCGGACTCGAACCTGGGCATGCCCATGCCGCCGCCCACAAGCTGACCAAGCAACAGGTAGGTGCCCAGACCGCCGGCAATCGCAATGCCGTAGACCACCGTCTTTTGTGCCTTGGGCAGCTTGATGGTGATCTCGCCGGATGCGGACTCATCGTCGGCGTCTTCGCCCTGGCCATCGGCGCTACCGGCGAGCGGCGCCACAAAGCCAAAGACGGGCGCGGTAAAGAGCGCCGTCAGCGCGGCCTGGGTGCCCAACAGCGTGAGCTCCCTAAACTCGGCGCCAAAGCGACGCATGCGGTCGCCGACCCAGCTGCACAGTCCCGCGATGACGCCGGTCAGGCCAGCCTCCGGTCCAATGCTGCCGCCAAACAGCAGCGGCAGCAATGCCGCGAGCGAAAGCTTGCCCAGATTGTCATACGGATAGCATCCGTCTTGTTTGACCTTGACCATCACCTGGTTGAGATCGTCGGTCTTGGTACCCGTAATCTTTTCGTACAGACCGATCAGCAGGCCGCCCAGCAGGCAGACAAAAAACGGGTACGGCAGAAAACCGAACGGGCCGCTGGCAAGCTCGGGCGAAGCGACGCCCAGCGCGTGCGGAATCTCGGTCCATAGATAGTCGATACCGTGCTCCATCACAAAAAAGAACAGCCAGACTGCGGCACCTGCGAACGCGCCGGTCACGGCAACGCTGGCCAAAAACAGCGCACGGTTTTTGGGTTTGGCAAGGCTATCCATCGGGACCTCCCGCGGTCAAAGTCGACATAGATACGCTTTATTGTAGAGCGAGCGTGGCCCAGACAAGCCAACCGTCTGCGCTGCAAGCGGAGCCAACGAGAAGCACGGCGGGACAGGCTCAAGGCTTATCCGTTGATAATTGATGCGATTTCGCACAGATCCTCGGCAAAGTAAATGCCTTGCTGGCGCCGTGGGCTCGATAAGCCCTTATCAATCATGTGCTCAAGCAGCGCCTTAAGATCGTTGTAGTAGCCCCCGAGGTTGTACAAGATGCACGGCGTGTTCAAGTGCCCCAACGATACCGCGGACATGACCTCGGCAATCTCCTCGAGCGTACCCGTCCCACCGGGAAAGGCGATGAACGCATCGCCGAGCTCAATCATCTTGGCTTTGCGCTCGGCCATATCGCTCGTCACGATAAGGTCGTCGATTCCGTCGTGCTGAAACTCGGCCTCGATAAAAAAGCTCGGCTCAACACCCGTCACGTGTCCACCTGCCTCTAGTACGCTATCGGCGAGCGCGCCCATCAGGCCCGATTTGGACCCGCCGTATACCAGCGCGTGCCCGTTGGAGCCAATCCAGTTGCCCAGCTCTTGCACCGCAGGCAGAAATGCTGGGTCGTTACCAACGCTGGCGCCCAGGTATACCGTGATATTCATATTCAGTCCCCCTCGTCGTGACGCGCGGCGCCCGTTCTAGCGTTGGCGTCGGCGATATTCACGCACACGGCGCGACAGGTCGGCGAGCTCGTCACGATCGAGCTCCTCTAAATGCTCAAGATCGTCCATAAAGCGCGCCATGGTGTCCTTTTGGCGCAGCTTGATGAGCGTATTACAGTAGTTCACCGCCACGCCTGTGAGCATAGCGATGTAGAAGATGCTGATAACGCTCAAGACGACGGTAATAGCGCGGGCGACCGGTGTTTCGGCCGGAATGTCGCCAAAGCCGATGGTCGAGACCGTCTCAAAGCTAAACCAAAGTCCATCGCCAAAGGTGAGGGTCGTAGGCTCGGACAGCCAGACGGCCGTCGAGCACAGCAGGTAAAAGATAAGAAACAAGCCCGTGATGCGCGCAAAGCCATCCTGTCGCAGCACATCGGCAAGCGTCCTCAACTTGTTCATCGCGACCCCTTTTCCCAGACGACCAATCTCGTTCGCTCGGTATTGTCCCGCAACCGGCAGTTAGGGACGTTCCTTTTGTGCCGGCAGAAAGGAAATGTCTCCAACTGCCGGTTGTGGGACCGTCTAGCGGTGCTGCTGCCGACTGGGCAGGCGGAGCTGGTATTCTTATGCGGTAATGTCTCGATTCGTTAGGATTGCATGTGAGAGCTGCCACTGTCCTTCGTTCAGTTATATGTCGCGCTCTGGTCGTTGCGCTTACCGCGCTCACCGTACTGAGCGCCGTCGCGCCCGCCCCCGCCTTTGCCGCCGACTCCGATCAGCAAGTCAAGACGGTCCGCGTCGGCTGGCTCGTCAACAACGAGGGCTTCCAGGACGGCACTCCCGGCGAGCGTCTCTCGGGATGGGGCTACGAGTACCTCCAGACCCTGTCGTACTACACGCCCGGCTGGCGGTACGAATACGTCACCGGCACCTTCACCGAGCTTATGGACATGCTCGAGGCGGGCGAGATCGACCTCATGCCCAACATCTCCTACTCCGAGGAACGCGCCCAAAAGCTGCTCTTTTCCTCGAACCCCGAGGGCACCGAACGCTACTACATCTACGCCAGGCCCGATCGCGACGATCTGGCCAAGGGTGACCCCCAAGCGCTCCAGGGCCTTACCATCGGCTACAACCCCGGCGTTATGCAAACCTTCGTTGGCCAGCAGTGGCTCACCAACGAAGGAATCGCCTGCACATACAGGGAGTATGACGGAGACTCCGTTCTCTTTGACGCGCTCGCAAACAACGAGGTCGATGCCGTCATCATGAATGACACGATCTCGTCGCCCAGTGCCTCCCCCATGTTCTACATTGGTTCGAGCGACTACTACTTTGCCGTTCCCAAAAGCCGCCCCGACCTGATGAACGACATCAATGCTGCCATGACGGCAATCGCCCGCGTCAACCCACGCTATAACGACGAAGTCAAATCTAGCTACTCGACCCAAAACAGCGGTTCATCATCGCTCAACGGCCCCGAATGTTCCTGGCTCAAAGCAAATGACAACACCATCACGCTCGGCTACATTACGGGCAAACTCCCCTACTGTAACGAAGACGAAGACGGCGAAATGGAAGGCTCGCTCGCATCGCTTGCGACGACGCTGCATGATAAATTTGGCATTACGGTCAAAACCGTCGCCTTTGATAGCTACAAGATGATGTCAAAGGCCCTGTCAAAGGGAAGCATAGACGTTGCGCTGCCGGTATACCGAGATTACTGGTTTGCCGAGCAAACAGGCGTTGTGCAGTCGGTATCGTTGGGGACCATGTCCCTCACCGCCATCCACACCGGCAGCGACCTGAACAAAGACCTTCAGAGCATCGCCTGTACCAAATCATCGTTTATCAACCAAAATGCACTTGAAAGTCTGTTCCCCACAGCGACCGTAACCGAATACCAATCCGACGATGAAGCGTTCGACGCCCTCAGGAAGGGAACGGTGCACTGCATCGTCGCTCCCAGTTCACGCGTAAAAACCATCGGTGACCGTTATGATCTCGAGGACTGCGAGACGGTCGAGCTCCCTGACACCTGTGAGCTCTCGTGCTGGATTTCTCGTGGCAAGCCCGAACTGCTGGGAATCATTAATAAGGGCATCATCAATGCCGGCGAATCGCTCTCCGCCAGCAGCTACTCCTCAACGTCGTACACGGCACAGGAATCGGACACGTTCCAGTTTCTCTACCGCAACCGCGCCGCCATTGTGACTGTTATCATCTGCATTTTGCTCACCAGCATCGTCATCCTTGCCTGGTCGCTTCAACGTGCGCAGAAAGAACAGCGGAAAGCCGACGCCGCCAACGCCGCTAAGACGGCATTCCTCACGCGCATGAGCCACGACATCCGTACGCCGCTCAACGGCATCCTGGGCCTTATCGAGATCGAGGAATTGAAGGAAGGCGATATCCAGGTCGCCCGCGAGAGCCGTGCCAAGGCGCGCGTTGCCGCCAATCACCTGCTCTCACTGATCAACGATATCCTCGAGATGGGCAAGATCGAAGACCGCAAGCTAACACTGGAACATGTGCCTTTTAACCTCAAAGAGCTCTGTGACGATACGCTAGTGCTGTGCAAGCTCCGCGCATCCGATAACTGCATCACCATGCAGGACAATAGTCTGCCGTACGCCACGGGACCATACATGATCGGCAGTCCCACCCATATCCGACAGATCATGATCAACCTGTTAGACAATAGCATTAAGTACAACAAACGCGGCGGCTCCGTCACCTTTAGCTCAAAGACCAAGCCACTCGATAACGGGCGCGTGCTCTTTTGCTTTAGCGTTTCGGATACCGGCATTGGCATGGCTCCCGAGTTTTTAAAGCATATCTATGAGCCGTTTGCCCAAGAAGGTGACGATGCGCGCAGCAAGTTCCAAGGAACCGGCATGGGTATGCCAATCGTCAAGTCGCTTATTGAACTGATGGGCGGTACGATTGAGATTTCGAGTGAGGTTGGCGTAGGGAGTACGTTCAACGTCCAGATTCCGCTCGATATCGACAAGAACCCCCAGGCGCGGGCGAATACGGTCGAGAGAGCGCTCGACTGCTCGCTCGCCAACATGAACGTGCTGCTCGCCGAAGACAACGAATTGAATGCCGAGATTGCCCAGGCGCTGCTAGAATCCGAAGGCGTCGTGGTCACCCGCGCCGCCAACGGCAACGAAGCCGTCGATCTGTACCTGTCGCATCCCGCCGGCAGCTTCGATGCGATCCTGATGGACATTATGATGCCGGGCATGGACGGCTACGAGGCAACCCGCGCGATTCGTCTGAGCGAGAAGGTCGATGCAGCCGATATCCCCATCATCGCGCTCACCGCCAACGCCTTTGCCGAAGACGCCCAGGCGGCACACGCTGCCGGCATGAACGCTCATCTGTCCAAACCGATCGACTTTAACAAGCTCAAAAACATACTCGCCCGCATCAAGAAAAACGGATCCGTTTCGCTATAGTTTTTGCAGCAACCACGCACGACCAGAAAGGAAGCCAACGATGTTTAGGCCCTTACGTCGAAAGAAACGCGCCATCACCGACAAGGAAGCGCGCAAACTGCTCGCCACCTGCAAGCGCGGCGTCTTTGCCGTCAACGGCGACGATGGCTACCCGTACGCCATTCCCGTCAACTACTTCTTTGACGCCGAGCACGACAAGATTTATTTCCATGGCGCCAAGGCTGGCCACAAGGTCGACGCACTTAAGCGCGATGACAAGGTCTGCTTTACCGTTTACGGCAACGAATGGCACCAGGACGGCGACTGGGCTCCCTACGTTATGAGTACCGTGGTCTTTGGCCGCTGTCGCCTGGCAAATGACACTCCCGCGTTTATCGAGGATAAAGTTCGCCAGCTCGCGCTTAAGTACTACCCTTCTGCCGAAGAAGTCGAAGAGGAAATCGCCAAGGACATTAAGGGCGTCCAGCTCTACGAGATTACGATTGAGCATCTTTGCGGTAAGCAGATTCAAGAAAAGTAAGCCCCTCATCAGGCCTCATCAATAGCAATATGGCTCGGTTCCAACCCACCTTGGAACCGAGCCATATGCTTATGAAGCGTCGGCGGCTATGTGTGCAAGCGCCTCAACGAGCTCCTGCGAGCTCACAGGCTTGCTCAGGTGCGCGTTCATGCCCGCCTCGCGCGAAAGCCTACGGTCGTCGGCAAAGGCGTTGGCGCTCACGGCGATAATCGGCGTGAGCGCGGCATCCTCGCGATCGAGCGCTCGAATCCGACGCGTGGCCTCAAGGCCATCGATACCGGGCATCATGATGTCCATCAACACCACGTCGTACTCGTGCGGCGCGCTCGCGGTAAACATCTCGACGGCAGACTCGCCATCCTTAGCATGCGTCACGACGGCACCGGCGCGGGCGAGCGTAAACTGCGCGATCTCGGCATTCAGGTCGTTATCCTCTACGAGCAAAACGCGCAAGCCCTGGAGTGCATCGCTGTCGCCCGCGTCCACACGAACTGCCCGAGGAATCTCGGAGCGCTTGCACTTCTCAAACGGCAGACGGATGGTAAACGTCGTCCCCTGCCCCAAGATACTCGTAAAGCTCATGGTTCCGCCCATAAGCTCAACCAACTGTTTTGCGATAGGCGCACCCAGGCCAGTTCCCGATGAAGCACCTTCCACCTGTTGCTCCTCGCGGCAAAACGGCTCGTAGAGGTGCTGTTGGAACTCCTCACTCATGCCAATACCGTTGTCGGCGATCGTGTATTCATAGACGGGGACGCCATCCGCTGGCTCCACCTCGCGGCACACCAGGCGAACATAGCCGCCCTGGCGGTTATACTTGACGGCATTGCCGGCAATATTGAGCAACAAACGCTTGAGGTGCGTCACGCTCACCCGCGCATAGGGGTGATCAAGCGTCTGCTGGTCGCAGATAATTGTCACCAGACGCTCCTCGGCCTGGCGCTCCAGAATATCGCGCACCTCATGGTTGAGGGTCGCCAAGTTCGTGGGAACAAGCTCCAGATCGACCTGCCCGCTCTCCAGGCGACTCATATCCAGGGCCTCGTTGGCAAGGTCGAGCAGCAGTCCCGATGCCGTCCAGATCTTTGAGCGGCACTCGGTCTGCTTTTGCAGATCATCCGCATTGGCATCGCCGACCTCAGCCATACCGCGAATGCCGTTGATGGGCGTGCGCAGATCGTGGCTCATGCGACGCAAAAATTCCGTCTTTGCCGAGTTGGCAGACGAGGCCTCACGTGCCGCCTTTGCTAGCCTGTCGCCATAGTCGCGCTCCTGCTGCAGCAAGTCCGTCAAACGTCGACGATCAGCGCGGCGACGCGCCATCACAACAACGGCTATAACACCGCTGTAGAGCACCAGCACGCCGGCAGCAACAGCGGCGACGACCTCAAAGTAGCGCCGCGCCGAGGCATAGGTGTACACATAGAATTTGTGCGCTTTTCCAAATGTGCCCAAATACCACTCGCCGTTGACGTTGACCAGTCGGACTTTGCCGGGCAGGCATCGATCCTTAATTTCGTCGACAATGATGGCGTCCGTCGCAGGCGGGTCGAACACGCCCAAGATGGTGGGTTCAACGGCGTTGGTCGCAACGACCTTGCCATCGTTTTCGATCACGATATTGCCGCTATCGATGGTTTCATAGCCATCAAGCAAGCTCTGCAGTTTGAGCGTATTGCTTGCAACTGCCCTCGCGCTCTGATGCCTTACTGCGACAACGATGCCCTCGTCATCCTGCCGGGTTACGCAGCCAATGTCTGCGACCGAATCATCCGAAAGCGTAATGCGGGCGGTATAGGACTTAAGCGGATGGGCTGCCACCTCCAGCACGGGTGCTTCCTTGAGATACGTAGCGAGCGACTCGTAGCCCACGCCATCCGTCGAGGACTCGGACACCAAATTGCCTGATGCGTCCGTCACGATCAGTGCACTCACGTTGAACTGGTCAGCATATTGCTCCAACATGGCGTTATCCACCGAACCGTCGCGCTCCATATCGCGCGCCGTCTCTCCTGCGATCTCCATAACGCGAATCAGGTTTTTGGTCGTATAGGCGCTATTGAATGCATCGTAGGAAAGGCTCTGCGTCGCCACGTAATCGACAACGTCGGCAAAGCGCTGCTCGGCCTGAACTGTCGTGTAGCCGTAGCTCATCATGCCGGCAACAACCGAGAGCGCTATCCCCAGCAGGGCGACAAGGAGCCATGCCCCTGTCGAACGATTGCCCCGCTCCTGAGCGACGTGGTCGGGCGCATCGATCATGACAGGCCCTCCATATTCAAAAATGGCGAAGGGTCATCGAAGTACTTTGACACCAGACGTTCCATGGTGCCATCGGCAAGCATTTCTTGGTAGGCATGAGTGAGCTTGACGTCGATGCCACGCGTATCGTTGATATCGAAAGCGGTGCCCAAACCGACCTCTAGCAGCGGCTCATCCAAAATGCGATATGTCACACCATAGTCTTTTTCGTAGGTGAGGAACGAGGACTCATGCGCGGCGATAGCGTCGACCAGGCCCTCGACGAGCGCCGGGTTCAGGTATGAACCGTCCGAAAAGCTGTAGAGTTCCTTGATCTGCGGAACGTTTTCATTTGTGCGATTGAGCAAAATGTCCTCGGGCTTGGTGGTGGACTGAACCGCCACGATCTTATCCTCAAGATCGGCAAGCGTGTAGATATCGCTCTGGGGATCGACCGCGACCACCTGGCGGCTCGCAAGGTACGGGCCGGCCCAACGATACTCGTTTTCGCGACCCGTCATGCTAAAGCTGCCCATGACGCAATCGAGCTCGCCGCTCGCCAGCAGCTCTTTCTTCTTTTCCCAATCGATCAGCTGGTACTTTGGCTTGTAACCAATGCGGGCCAAAGCCTCGGTTAGTATCTCGACATCCAGGCCAACGATATCGCCGTACTCATCGGTATACACAAACGGCGGATAGAGGTCGCTACCAACGTTGAGCGTCTTAAGATTGTCGTCCTGGACCTGCGAGGCCTCCGGGCCTTTTGATGCAGACGTCGATGCCTCGTCATTCGACCCGGAGCAGCCAGCTATCGCTACGACAAAAGCGCTCGCCACTGCAAGCGCAACAAACAACGAAATGGCAACCGAGCGACGGGATCTTTTCATCGAGCTCCATACGATCCTGTTTACAGACTGAAATGGTTAAAGATAATAGCAAACAAAACCACACGAACACCCAATTGTTACAGACGCTTTACCGTGTGGGGCCTTCCAGCCGACTTGGCAGAAGACCCCGCATGCAGTGCTCACTTACCGTGCATTAAAAACGTAGCGGTCCAGGCGGTCGCACGCTTCCTTTACGCGCGAAAGCGGCAGCGCCAGATTCACGCGAATGTGGCAGGGCCCGTGGAACGGACGACCGTCCTGATACCCCACGCCCACGCGCGCCCCCTCGTCGAGCAACCACTGAATATCGCGGCCATGCTCGCGGCACCACTCGGTGCAGTCCAGAAACACCATGTACGTGCCCTGCGGACGCGAATAGGACACGCCCTCAAAATGCTCGACCACGTAATCGCAGAAGTACTCGATATTGCCGGCAAGCACCTGGTTGAGCTCGTCCACCCACTCGTAGCCTTGCGGCTGGTAGGCACCGATAAGCGCGTGCATGGAGAGGACGTTCATCTCGTTGTAGTGGGTCTTGTTGGACACGGCGCACACGCGGTCGCGCAGCGTCTCGTTATAGATGATGTGGTAGCTGCCGACCAAGCCCGCCAGGTTGAACGTCTTGCTCGGCGCATAGAGGGCAACTGTGCGCATGCGGGCATCCTCGCTCACCGACTGCGTCGGAATATGCTTGTGACCCGGCAGAATGATATCGGACCAAATCTCGTCCGAGATCACCACGCAATCGTGCTGGCAATAGATGTCCATGGCGCGCTCGATCTCGTCGCGCTCCCATACGCGGCCGCAGGGATTGTGCGGCGAGCAGAACACCGCGGCATGAATGTGGTTTTGGGCGAGTTTGCACTCCATGTCCTCAAAGTCCATGCGCCACACGCCCCGGTTGTCGAGTTTAAGCGGGCTGTGGACAATGCGATAGCCCGCGGCCTCGATGGACTTGGTAAAGCCGATGTAGGTGGGGCTGTGGACCAGCACCGCATCGCCCGGCTGGACATACGCGCGCAACGTCGACACGACACCGCCCAGCACGCCGTTTTCGTAGCCGATATGCTCCGGCGCCAAGCCCTTGACGCCATTACGGCGGCTCTGCCATTCGATGATGCGGTCGAAGTACTCGGGACGCGGATTGAAGTAGCCAAACATGGGGTGCTGGGCGCGCTGAATGATGTGTTCCTGGACCGTGGGCACCGTGGCAAAGTTCATGTCGGCCACCCACATGGGAATGCGGTCGAAGCCCTCGTCGGGTGCGTTCGGGGCCATACCGGGGATCTCACCCCAAGAGTCAACGGCGATGGCGTCCATGCCGTGGCGGTCGATGATTGAAGTGAAGTCGTATTTCATGCTGGACTCCCGTGCAAAGTTGATTGTTTTGGTAGGCGTTATTGTCCACCAGCGTGGGCGGTTTTGGCGCGGGGTTTGGCGCTTAATTTGATGGGTGCGGACGAATGGCTGGTTAGTCTTGCGCGTCGTTGACGGCAACTACGGTTAGCTGGGTTTCATCGACCGTAAACGATATGTCGAGCCCGGCGTAAGCCAGATGATAGACGCGGTGTGGCTCGTGCTTGCTGCCCGCGCGGCGCGGGTCTTGGCGAAGGACTTCGACCAAGCCGAGGAGCTTTGCGGGCGGGACCATATCCTGCAGTGCTTGCGGAAACTCAACATCGAGCTCTTGCCACGGAGCATCCTCGATCCAGCCTCCGGTCGCATCCGGGTGGCAGTCCGCAAACGGAATGTAGGGCTTGATGTCGTAGATGGGCGTACCGTCGCGCAGGTCGGCCCCCAACACATGGATGATGGGGCCATCGTCGGTGAGCTCGACACGATCAAGCTTGACGCAGGTGAGCCCGATGGGATTAGGGCGAAACGGACTGCGCGTGGCAAACACTCCCACACGTTCGGCTCCGCCCAGACGCGGCGGGCGCACGGTTTTCGACCATTTTGCGTTGGTGCCGGACCTGTCCTGCGTTTTAGCGTCGACGGCAATATCCTTAGCCGTGCCGCCGGGCGTTCCGTTTTCGAAGCGCCACAGCAGCCACAGGTGAGAGAAGGAGTCCAGGCCCTCAACCGCTGCATTGGAGGCAAATTCCGGCTCAAAAAAGATTCGTCCCTGCAGATGGGGCGCCAAAAAGCTGTTGCGCGGAATGCCGAACTTCTGCGGCAGGTCGGTATGTATGCGTGCGATAGGTTCCATGCCGGTCATTGTACGGCATGGAGGCGTGGGGCGTTGCGCGCAATTCTTCGCCGCGGTCCCCCGTCGTGCAACCAACGGTTGCTTGGAAGGGCGCCTGCCGCCGCGTATGCTTAAGCCATCAACCAGCAGAAAGGAGCCGCTATGGCCTTTGCAGAAAAGCTCATTGCTGTCCGTCGCGCCCATCACCTTACCCAAGAGCAGCTTGCCGCTAAGCTCTTCGTCACACGCCAGGCCATCAGCCGGTGGGAGCGCGGCGAGGTCACACCGGGCATCGACATGATGAAGCTCATCGCCGCCATAACCGGAGAACCGCTGTCCCACCTGCTCGAAATGCCTGAGCACTATTGCCAGAGCTGCGGCATGATACTCACGCCCGACGACTGCGGCACCGATGCCACGGGCACCGCGACCGATCATTACTGCAAGTGGTGCTACGACCACGGCAAGTACACCTATGACACCACCATGGAGGCAATGATTGAGGATTGTGCCCCGCGCCTGGCACAAAACACCGGCATGTCGCTCGACGAAGCCGTCTCGCTCATGGGCGCCGTCCTGCCGCAACTGGAGCGCTGGCGCACCGTGCAGGAAAACGAGGCGCGCTACGGTGCCGAGGCGCGGGCGCGCTACGGCGATGAGGCTATCGATGCAGCAAACGAAGCGTTGCTGGACATGGACCCCGAGACATGGAACGACATGAAGGAACTTGAACGCGCTATTCTGGGCCAGCTCTCAATTGCCATGGGCATTGGCGACCCAGAGAGCAACGAGGCTCGTAAGCTTGTCGCGATGCATCGTCGCTGGATTGCTCTCAACTGGGGATGCGAGCCCCAAGACGAGGCGTACCTGGGCCTCGCCCACGGTTATCTTGCCGACCAGCGCTTTGTTGACTACTACGACAAGCCCTGCGCCACCGGAGCCACGGCGTTTCTGGTCCAGGCCATCGAGTCTTCGTTGACGCGCGCATAGACCGCGGCGGCTTTGGGTATTTCAATCAAAACCTCAACCGATTGGAGACCTATGGCTACTGATCACGAGCTCGCGCTGTACGTTATGACCGGCTGCCCGTATTGCTTAAAGGTCAAGCACTTTTTGGCCGATAACGGCGTGACCATTCCCGAGCGCAATATCTCGACCGATTCCGATGCCGAACAGACACTCATCGCCGTCGGCGGAAAACGCCAGGTTCCCTGCCTGTTCATCGACGGCAAACCACTCTACGAATCGAGCGACATCATCGCGTGGGTGCAGGAAAACCTGCTCTAGTACGCACGCTCTGTCCGTCCAGGGCCCCAACCCATACGACCCAAACAAAACCTGCTCTAGTACGCACGCTCTGTCCGTCCAGGGCCCCAACCCATACGACCCAAACATGTACACCAGCATCCAAAGTCGACATTTTTCGACATCTTTGGATGCTGGCGTACAGCTTTTTGGTAGTCATGGACGCTCTTGGCCGGCTAATTGTTTGAGGAGACCTTTGGATTATGGCTGTTTGACGCCTCTGGAAAGGTTTCCGAGAGGGCTGTGGTCAAAAAAGGGCAAATATGAGTACTGCTACCTGTTTAGTAGCAGCGATTTTGATCACTTCAGGAACTATTCAACGTTCCACTCGTCCGCAGACGACGTTATTTCTCCTCATATGTTCAATAAAAGTAGCTCTTAATGGGAACAAATCTCATCAGGAGCTACAATTTATAGCAAATAAATGCAACCATAATGGCAACAGTACTCATATTTGCCCTTTTTTGACCACGACCCTCCAGAATAGTCGCTGAGAGCGACACTAAATGACAAAATCCGACACTTGAACGTTCTTATATGAGTAGCCATTGAAGGACACCTAACGACTACTCCCATTCGCGACACACTGTGTCGCGAATTAAGCTGGCCCCATTACCGAAGACCAGTGAGAGCTCCTGCCCAGAATCTCAATAGCTTAATAAAGGGCTCCCCTCCGGAAGTTCAATGAGCATCCAAATTCCAAGCTGAAAAGCAAAGGAGTATCGAAGCCGTCAATGCTCATTTCCTATCGAACAGGCAGGTCAAAACAAGCTAATTAGCCCAATGAACTGCTTGTATTTTTGTCTACAAAATTGTATACAAAAAGAGAATCCGAGAACCGGCGCTCGACATTATGTCGATCGATAGGAGGCGCCATGGATGCTAAGCAGCTCGAAAAGATGATGGGGTTTGCTCCCGGAGAGTTGAAGAAAGCCGCGGAAGCCTACGAAAAAGATGAGTGGCCGAAAGGTCACACCATCAAGTTGGGAAGGCCACCAATCTCCGATGAGCCGAGCGTCGTTATATCAGCACGTGTGGGCGAATCGATTCTTGAGGCGTTTGACGAAAAAGCCAAACGCCATGGGCAAACACGCACGGAGCGGCTCAGAGAGCTCATTACACTTAATGCACTGATTGCCTAGGCCCGCTCCCCCGTCGGACCCAAACATGTACACCAGCATCCAAAGTCGACATTTTTCGACATCTTTGGATGCTGGTGTACATGTTTTTGCTACATAGTCGTTGGGGACGTCCTTAAATGACCAGTCGTTAAAGAACGCCCCCGATGACTAGTTAGCCGTGGAAGCGAGCTGTGGGTGCAAGCGGCTGTTCACGAAAGACGCGCTCGACGGCAGCGCGGTATTCGTCGACCTTTTTGGTCTTGCGTACGATCTTGTGGACGGTAGCGGGATCAGCGAAAGCGCACTTGGCGTAGAACCACCACTCCTTCATGCGGAAGACCGCATTGCCGCCAATCTCTTCTGCATATGCCGCAAACAGCGTGTCGTGGAAGCGCTGCAGCTCAGCAGCCGTTGCAGCAGGGCCGCCCTTGACCATGCGAGCCAGAGCGGGGTTCGCGAGCAGGCCACGCCCCAACATCACATGGCGCGTGCCGGGATAGGCCTCCACCAGCGCGTCCATATCCTCAAGATCAAAAATGTCACCGTTATAGGCCACGGGGAACGGCGCACGCTCCAGCGTCTCGCCATAAAACTCTTTGCGCGGCGAGCCCATATAGCGGTCCTTCTGTACGCGCGGATGCACGATCAGCTCTGCCAACGGCATGCGGCAATACAGATCGAGCACGCGCTCGTATTCGTCGTCATTCTCCAGCCCCAGCCTGGTCTTTACCGACACCGGCAACGGCGACCGCTCGCACACATCGCTTAAGAACGCCTCGAGCTCGTCGAGATTGCGCAAGAAACCCGAGCCCTTGCCCTTGGCGACAACCGTTCCCGAAGGGCAACCCAGGTTGAGATTGACCTCGCGGTAGCCCATGTCGGCGAGCACCTGTGCCGCCCACACAAACTCGTCCGCGTTCTTGGACATCAGCTGAGGCACCACGTTGAGCCCCTGGTTATTGGCAGGATCGATCTCCTTAAACGCCTTGCCGCCAAAGCGGTTTCCCACCCGCGGCGGCGGCAAAAACGGCGTGTAATAGCAATCGAGCGCACCGAAGCACTCCGCATGCACGCGACGGAACACATGCCCGGTAATCCCCTCCATAGGGGCCAGCGAAAGGATCATCTACTCTTCTCTCATATCAACACAACAAAGGGGCCGTCCCTTTGTCACATGCATTATGCCTTGCGCTTCAGGCGATTCACAAGGAAGAGGTAGCTACTGAACGATGACCACCCTCCAGCCGCACCCCATACAACGAGGTTTAATACTTTTCCCGAGAAGTGAACGAGTGAAAACGGCCCCCCGAAGCATCGGCACTTTCGAGATGCAATTTCCTGCGGTTTTGCCAGCCAAATCCTGCGGGTTTGACGTCTAAAAATGTCGATGCTTCGGAGGTCCAAGTATGGCCGTTCACTTCTCGGAAAAGTATTAGACCTCGATTTACATGCCACTCAATGTGACAAAGTGGCTGCTCCTTTGTCACATTCGATGAAAAAGGGCACCGATGTTAGTCGATGCCCCAAAGCGGCTGCAGGTTAAGCCCTACAGCGTATGTCTAAGACGAATCGAACTATTCGTCCCAGGAGAGGTTCTTACCAGTCTTTTTTGCCAGCAGCAAGAACAGGCCGATAATAACGTTGCATGCGATGCAGAAGATGAAGACGCCCTGGAAGGAGCCGACAAGCTCATAGACCTTCATCATAACGGGCATGCCAAAGGCGCCGACGATATAGCCCACGGAGCAGATCAGCGCGAAGATGCGACCGAAATCGCGGGAGCCAAAGACATCCATAACCAAAACGGTCAGGGCAGTGCCAGCGATGACGTACATTACGTCGTTCACGCCTGCTGCGAGGATGCTGAGCGTCGAGTTGCCGCTGCTCATCATGAGCATGACAAAGGAGAGGATGGAGACAGCGAGCCAGCCCAGAATGGCCTTCGTGCTGCCGAACCTATCGCAAGTGGTGCCGACGATCGGATTGAGGAACAGATCGAAGAGCGATGCAGCGGATACCATGAAGCCGCCCACCATGGGGCTAAAACCAACCTCGGAAGCATACGTCGGGAAGAGCTGGTTCATGCAGCAAGTGAGCTGAACGAGACAGAGGAAGCCGATGCAGAAGAAGAAGGCAGGCGACTTAATGGCGCGCGCATAGCTAACGCCACGCGTGCTATCCTCGGTCGTCTCCTCGGTCTCGGTGACCGTCTCGCCCTCGACGTAGCCATAGGGCAGCATGCCCTTGTCCTGAGGCTTATAGCGAATAATCAGGACGGAAGCGGGGAGAATGAGCACGGCGGAGACGCCAGCGAGCACCAGATAGCCAGTCCTCCAGCCAGCGGCCTCGATGACAGAGGTGATGACGGGGCTCATGATGAGCATGTAAATCGAGTTCACTGCCCAAGCGAGACCGATTGCCAGGCCACCAGATTTTTTGAACCACTGGTCAATAACGTCGGACATGGCGACGCCGGTGGTGAAGGCGAAGCAAACGCCAATCAGGGCGCCAGCGGCGATGAACATCCAGACTTCGGTGTAGAAGGCCATGCCTGCGCCGGCAGCAAGCAAAATAAGCTCGACAACGGGGAGCCAAACCTTGCCAACGACCTTGGGAATGAGTTTTCCGACAAACGGAAGAGCTGCCGCAAGACCAATGAGCGTTGCGGTGAAGTAATACGAGAAGATGGAATAGTCAAACCCGAACTCCTCGCACACGGGTGCGACGAAGGAGCCCGCGATGACGCTATAGGATCCGGTCGTGCCAGCAGACATAAGGCCGAGCGCGATTACGAGAACCCATGCGTAAACCTTGCTGCTCTTTAACTTTGCATTTTCCATTGATACAGCTCCTAGAGACCCAGAAGGGCACACATAACGGCCTTGATGGTGTGCTGACGGTTCTCTGCCTCACGGAAGATGACCGAAGCGTTGGCCTCAAAGCACTCGTCGGCAATCTCAAAGCCCTCGGTGATGATTTCGCGATGGAGGTCGTTCTTGCACTGGTCGAGGAGCATTTTGCCGACACGGTGATCTGCGTTATGGACAGAGGGAAGCTCATGCATGCAGAAGATGTCGGGATTGTTGGTGCGCTTGCACAGCTCGCTGGTGACGCGATAGGGGTACAAAGACTCGGCATCGCCCAGCCAGGAGTTGTAGTCGTCGGGATCCAGAACCTCTTCGCCGCACTCGGGGTTGATGTAGCGCCACTCCTCGGTAACGATAACGTCAACGCCATCCAGGGCATCGAGGTCAGAGGTGATGGTAAAGGTCCTATTGGGAGCGTACTTGGCGTAGCAGGCCTCCACCTCTTCGATCATTTCCTTGCACATCTGATGACGGAGGTCGTCGGGGCCGATGGCGAGGAAGTCCATGTCGAGCATAGCGCACAGACGGCCATACCACACCGGGGCGCCGGCGCAGTTGCCAACGAAAGCCATCTTCTTGCCGCGGCTCGTACGCAAACCGCCCCATTGCTCTTCCATCGTAAGAGCGTCAGCGAGCATCTGAGTCGGGTGATCGCCGAGAGTAAGGGCATTGATGACCGGGATGTCAACCAGGTCGGCGACGTCATAGAGGAACTGCTCGTCCTTCTGTGCGCGATAGACGATGAGATCATACATGCCGTTAAAGACGCGCATGGCGTCCTTGACGGTCTCGCAGTCACCCATGTGGGAGTTGGTCAGATAAGTGAAGCCCATGCCCAAATCGTTGCAGGAGGTCTCGAATGCGCAACGAGTACGGGTCGAGCCCCACTCAAAGTTGGCGAGGACGTTTTTGCCGGGAAAGTAGCGCTGGTCGACACCAGACTTCTTCTGAGCCTTAAGGTTCCAGGCAAGATCGATGAGATAGCGGAAATCCTCGGAGGAGAGATCATGGATGTTGATGTAGTCGCGACCGCGGAGGCTGTTGTTCATGCCTATTTCCTTTCGAATTATTATCAAAATTATTGTTGAATGTGTCCCCGAGGAAAACACGGATATCCCTCGGGGAGCGGTACATGTGGCGCCTAAGCCAAAGAGCGCAGGCTCTAAGGCTCACTAACGACTGGCCGCCACGTCCTTAGTCCAGCAGTGCACGCCGCCGCCGGACAGGTTAAGCGCGAGGGAATCAATCATGATGACCTTGCGATCGGGGAAGCAGCTCTCAAGAACTGCCTTGGCCTGCTCATCCTTCTCTTTCACGACCTCGCTCATGCCCTCGTGGTAATAACGCTGGCCAAGAACGACGCCGTTGCAAATCAGGAAGTTGCAGTAGCTCGCTGCGGCGTAGAAGTGGACGGGGCCCTCGGGCCAGGGGGTGCCATCCATAAACTTGCCGCCCATTTCGTCGATGAAGCCCTTATAGAGCTCGTAATCTTCATCGCCAGGGGCGATAACGACTTCAATAGGCTCGGCGGTGGGCATACGAACGATCTCGAAGGGCTTGCCCTCCCAGTCCGTTTCGTTGCTCAGGATCTCGTAGGCTGCCTCAATGCGGCGACGAGACTCTGCTCCAGCCTTGCTCGAGGCTGCCTCTTCATCGGACACCTCGGCAAGAAGAATCTTGTTCGGAGTGATAAAGCGACACATCTCATCAATGTGAGCTGCAAAGCTCATGCCAAAGACGGGAGTTCCGTCTTCCTTCTCGTCGAGGATGCCCAGTCGATAGTCGTCGTCCTCGAGCATAGGCTGCGGAAGCCAGATAACCTTGTTGAGGTTGTAGATGCGCTTATACTCGGCCTCTACTTCCTCTTTCGTGAACTCGGGATTACGCTTGCGGCATTCCGTGTCCTCGATGGCGATCAGAGTGCCGTGACCGTCAAACTCGCGGTCGCCGCCCTCCGAAACCATTTCGGAATTGACGATATCGAAGCAACCGAGCGCAACCGCCATGTGAACGGCTGCCTTACGTGCGGACTGGCACTCCGGGGAGTTCTTGTCCCACACGCCGTAATAGGTCCAAGCGGGGTTGACCATATAAGAATGGCCCTTGTCGTCGACCATGATGCTGGGACCGTTGTCGCGGACATAGAAGTTGGAGTCTTCGAACTGCGTGATCTCGATGCGATCGAGATCAACCCCCTCCTCCTTCAGGCGCGAGCAAGCCTCCTCAAAGGAGCCGGGGGTGCCGCAATTGAGGTTGACCGTAACGTCGCCATACTCGAGCAGAGCCTTGATCACGTCAACGCAGGGCTGGCGGTTATCGTAGCCCTCTGCACGGATGTAATCGGGAAGCCATGTCACATAGACGTTGGAGCGCTTCTCGAACTCGCCCGGCATACGATAGTTCTCGTACATGGTTGGTCCTTCCGTCGGGTTTCCCGCGATGCTGTCCGGCCGCGACAATAGCGGGGTTTCACCTGCTATAGTACTACTATACCTACCGTTCGGTAGATTATTTTGAATAATTGCCGCTCGCCTACTGATACATACCGTTCGCCGTATATAGTGGTCATGTTTGGACACGAATTGATGTTCCGTTGCCATCCTTAATAATGTTGGTAGTGCGGAAGTGATTTGCAATGGAGAAATGCAGCGTGAGCACAAGAAAAAAAATATTGGACGCAATGTACGATCTTGTGGCAGAAGTCGGTTATGACAAAGCGTCTATCGGAAAGATTTGCGACTTTGTCGGTATATCCAAGCCGTCGGTGTACTACTACTTTCCCTCAAAAGAGGAGATTTTCACTACGCTCTTGGACAGCATGTTTCCGACCATTGACTATCAGCGCGACTACTCGCTAATAGTCGATAGGGACGGGTTCAAGGCCGCGCTTATCGAGCTCGGCAATTCAGTTATAGGTGGCTATCGAAGCGATGAAAAGCGCCGGCGCGTGCTGGCCGAGGTTAGCGTTCAAGCAAATCGAATTCCTGCAGTTCAGGAACGTCAAGCGACGGCGACCAAACGAACCATGGATGCGCTTAAAGACATCCTTCTTCATGGTGTAGAGATTGGCGCGTTTTCCGATAGCGCCGACGTAATGCTCTACGTACAAATTCTTTATACCGTTCTGGAGGGAGCAAGCAATACGGTCGCTCAAGGTGAGGATATTGATGAGAAAGCGGTTTGGGCGGGAATAGTCGAGCTTATGTTCAAATAGACCAGCCAAGCTGAAGCGCATGTTGGCGCCCATGGTGCCTGCGGGCAACCTTTAAAACGAAAACAGGGGTCGACTCCAATCTGGCTTGGAGTCGACCCCTGTTGCGTGGCAATCTATGCCGGTGCAATCGGCGCTTATTACTTTTCAGCAGCCTTATTGAGAAAGCCGGAAACGATAGCAAACGCAGCAATCATAAGGTTGCAGGCAATGCAGAAGATAAATACTCCCTGGAATGACCCTGCCATGCCGTAAACCTTCATCATGACCGGCATTCCAAAAGCACCGACGACATAGCCCGCTGAGCAAACGATCGAATAGATCCTTCCAAAATCGCGTGATCCAAAGAGCGAGAGAAGCATCGGCATTGCGGTTCCAACGATGGCGAACATGACATCGTTTACACCAGCTGCAATGATGGAAACGGTCTCATTGCTTCCGCCAATGATAAGAAGCAGGAATGAAAGAATGCTGACACCTGTCCATGCGACCGTTGCTTTAATAGCGCCAAGCTTGTCGCATGTTTTGCCCACGAAGGGATTTAGGAAGATATCGGAGAGTGAAGCTGCCGAGACCATTAAGCTTCCTACGATAGGATTGAAACCGACCTCGCTTGCATAGGTTGGAAACAGCTGGTTCATGCAGCAGGTGAGCTGCGCCACGCAAAGCAAGAGGACACAGAGAATAAAAGACGGCGTTTTCGCGGCATCGCGGAGTGCCATGCCCGAAAGGACATCTTCCTGCTCATCGGCGCTGCAGCTCTCATGGGTTTCGGAGGCGGTCTCTCCGTACGGAAGCATATTGCGATCAGAGGGGTTAAGGCGAATGATAAATGCGCTTGCAGGCAAAATCATAGCTGCAGAAACGGCCGCAAGCACGATGTATCCCGTACGCCAGCCTTGCTGCTCGATGACCAGCGTAATGACAGGACTCAATAACAGCGTGCAGAGAGAATTAACGCCCCAAGCGAGGCCGATGGCGAGACCGGACGATTTGCTGAACCATTGGTCAATGACATCGGACATGCAGACGCCCGTTGTAAACGAAAAGCAGATGCCGATCACTGCGGCGGAGACGGTGAACATCCAGACCTCGGTGTAGAACGCCATTGCGGCGCCGGCGGCAATAAGGACGAGTTCAATGCAAATATGCCATGGTTTGCCGATTACTTTTGGAATGAAGCAACTCAAAAGCGGAAGCCCAAGCGCAAGGCCAAGAAGAATCGCGGTGAAATAGAAAGAAAAAGAAGTGTAGTCAAAGCCCAGATCTTCACATACTGGAGCAACGAATGAGCCGGCAATAATGCTATATGTGCCAGTTGTTCCGGCGGACATTAAGCCGAGCGCAATAACGACGACCCAAGCAAATGCGCCGCTTTCACGGAGACAATCTTTTTTGGCTGGTGTGGTGAGAGTCATGGTTGCTCCATTTCTATCGGCAATACATCCTATATGCCTACCGATAGGTATATAAACCAGAGGACTCTTCGTCAAGCATTAAGCGGGGAGAGGGAGTTCTTAACCTGCCGAACGGTAATTAGACCCCGTTTTCGCAAGGGTCTCAATGTGACAAAGGGACTGTCCCTTTGTCGCATTATTCGGAGCGCAGGGCTTCGACGGGGTCCTTCTTGGATGCGCTGCGAGCAGGCAGCAGGCCGGCAACGACCGTCAACAGCACCGAAATCGCGATGAGTACCAGCGCATCCTGCACGGGCAGGCTCATCAGGTTGGGAACCTGTTTGACCGCAAGTGCCCAGGCATTGACCGGGAAACTCACGAGCACCACGACGACAATGGCAAAGACGCCGGCAATGAGGCCCTCGATAAAGGTCTCGGCGTTGAACACGTTTGCCACGTTACGCTTCGACGCGCCGATCGCACGCAGGATGCCAATCTCCTTTTTGCGCTCCAGCACGCTGATGTATGTGATGATGCCGATCATGATGGAGCTCACGACCAGGCTGATACTCACGAATGCGATGAGCACCAAGCTGATGGTGTTCACGATGTCGGTCACCGAACCCATGATGATACCCATGTAGTCTGTGTACGAAATTGCCCGATCATCGTGGCCAGCGGCTTTGACCTGCTTGTTGTACGCATCGATGTGATCGAGTACGCGCTCCTTGGCCTCAAAGTCGCGCGGGAAAATCTTAACCGAGATGGGATCGGCCTCGTCCGCATAGCCCAGTGTGGCCAGATTGTTATCATAGGTGAGCTTCGACGCCTTGGCATAGCTCATCATGAGCGAACTCAGGTCCTCGGCGTCCATGTTGAAATGGATGGCGCGGGCAAAGGCGCTCGCATCCACACGCATAGCGCTCGCTAGGTTGGCAAAACTCGAAGACATCTGCGTCGCCATCTGGTCCATAAGCCCTGCCGCGCCCGCCTTGAGCTGGGATGATACCGTCGACGCTATCTGCTCGCTGATTGCCTTCATCACCTGATCCATAGCCTGCTGCAGATACGGAGCCAGCTGCTTTTGCACATAGTCGCTCATCGCCTGCTGCAGACGCTCGGCCAGGGCATCGCCGCCGAGCGCTTTGAGCTGGGCCAGGATTTGCTGGGCTGTGTCATCATTCTCAAGATACGTCGAGAATGCGGCGGTGAGCTTTGACGCGTCCTTAAGATCTTCGGGCGACAGTGCCTTAAACTGATCAGACTGCAAAAAGCCCTCGAACAGTTGGTTGGCAAGCGTTCCCACCTGCCGCATTTGCTCGGGCGTGAGTTCCAGACCGTCAAAGATGCCCGAGAAATCTGGGGCCGGTGCTTTGGCCATGATGTCGCTGAAGTCGACGTCCTTTCCAACGTCCGAAAGGTCAATGTCCAGCCCGGACAAGTCAATACCAGAAAGGTCGATACCGCCGGCCGCACCCGAAAGCGCAGATGTATCGAACGAAAACGCACTCTTGAGCGCCGCTTCGTCCACACTGAACATGCTGCCCAGATCAACGCCTTGCTTGGCCTCGCCTTGCAGTTCGTCGAAGGTTTTGCCCGTAAAGACATCCGTCTCGGGGTGGGCAAGCTGCTCTTGCAAAATCTGCGAATTGGCGGCGCGCTCCATAAGCTGGCGGGTCAGCGCATGCGTATAGGCAATGCCCGGAGACAACGCACTCGCATTGGCTGTCTCGTCAGGTCGCACCACGCCCACAATGTGCACGTCAATACCGTCGGCAACCTTGGCGGCCATAAAGTCGGCGTCGCCAGACATATCGGTCCACATGCCGGTCTCTTCGTTTTTGCGATAGGCATCGGCCGGCGACAGCACCTTAAACGTCGTGGACAGCGCATCGTCGTAGGTAAAATCGGTGCCAGTCTCGGGCGTCTCGGCCTTGCCGTCGGCCGCCATGGCACTGTTAACCAGGTCGTTGAGCTCATCGATATCCAGCGCACCGATGCTGTAGAGTGTGTAATCGCCCACCGTGCCACGGCTCGAAAGCACCATCACGGCTTCGTTGGCGGACGTGGGCCAATGACCGGCGACGACATCGTACTGGCTGTCGAGCAGGCTCTGGTCGTCAATCATCTCGTTAAAGACCGAGGTTCCCATGGATTCCATGCTCACCGTTGCCGCCGAGCTCGCGCCTCCGCTCATGGCCTCGGTCATGGCGTTGGGCACCAGCCGGACAGGCTTCTCGTCACCCTTACCCGCACGATAGACAACCGGCAATACACCGTAGCCGTACTGAATGGCGTTGACCTCTTTATCGATGCCGTCGCCACCGGCATCGAGCCATGTCTTAAAGCTCGTCATGTCGTTGGACTTAACGCTCGCAAACATATCCTTTACGGCCGTGACCACAGGAATCTTATCGGTTCCCTTAGCCTTGCCGCCGGCACTGTCGTCGGACGAATCCACGTTTTCAGGCGAGTCATCATCCGCAGCCCCCTGCCCGCCCATCATGGACGACAGGTCGTAATCCTGCTTGGAAATGGTGAGTGGGTAGCTCGAGAGCGTATCCTCCTCGACCTTTTTGATGTAATTGTTCACGCCGTTGGACAGCGCCAGAATCGCCGCGATACCGATAATGCCAATCGAGCCCGCAAAGGCAGTCATGGCCGTGCGGCCCTTCTTGGTCATGAGGTTTCGGGCAGAAAGCCCCAGCGCCGTCACAAAGCTCATCGAGGTTTTGCGCGTAGGCTTTGCCTCGCGATGCGCGGCCTTGGCAGCATCAAAGGGGTCGGAATCGTCGGTGATCTTGCCGTCCGCCAGATTGACGATACGCGTGGCGTACTGGTACGCCAGGTCGGGATTGTGCGTGACCATGATAACCAGGCGGTCGCGCGCAACGTCTTTGAGCAAATCCATAACCTGTACGGATGTCGTTGAATCCAAAGCGCCAGTCGGCTCGTCGGCAAGGACGATCTCAGGGTCATTGATCAGGGCGCGGGCAATGGCCACGCGCTGCATCTGTCCACCCGATAGCTGGCTCGGGCGCTTGTTAACGTGCTCGCCCAGGCCAACCGCCTCGAGCGCCTCGCGCGCACGCTGGCGGCGCTCGGCATGCCCCACACCCGTGAGCGTAAGCGCCAGCTCCACGTTTTCCAAGATGGTCTGATGCGGAATGAGGTTATAGCTCTGGAACACAAAGCCGATGCGGTTGTTGCGATAAGCATCCCAATCGCGATCACGGAAGTCCTTGGTCGAAATGCCATCGATGAGCAGGTCGCCAGAATCAAAGTGATCGAGTCCGCCAATAACGTTGAGCATCGTAGTTTTACCCGAACCCGAGGGACCCAGAATGGCCACGAACTCGTTATCGCGAAAAGACAGGCTTACGTTGTCGAGCGCCACCTGCGTAAACGACTGCGTAACGTACCTTTTGCAAATACCTTTGAGCTCCAGCATGGACGGCAACCTCTCCTGCGCAGGCACCCTGCCCGCTCTCCTCCGCCGTTCGTATTCGACGCGTTTGTCCTACTCTATCCCCATTTTTTGCCGACGCCAGTGAGGAATGTAACAAACCGCGCCAAAAAACGAACGGGACGGCGCCCAAAAGAAGAGGTCCCGAGCGGGACCTCTATATGGTGGAGCTTATCTTGAAAGGTAGCGGACTACTTCGCACAGCGGCGCACGATCTTCGCCATGCTTTACGCGTTTTCTACTGCTCGCTATTCGCAATCGCCTGGTCAATAAGCTTGTCGAGCGCTGCGCGCTGCTCAGCGGAGCTGATGGCTCCCACGATGGGATCCCCTACGATGTTGCCATTCTGATCGATGACATACGTTGTCGGGAACGAGAACAAATTTGACGTAAACTTACCGGCCTCGCTATCCGACTTGAACCAGACGTTCTTATATGTCACGCCCTTCTTGCTCAGCACGTCCTTGGCGTCTGCAATCTCGCCCTTGTTACCATCGAGCGTAAAGGAATTGACGCCCACGACCTGGCCGCCCTTCTTGGCAAGCTCCTGATTCAGTTTCTCAAGATCGCCCAGCTCGCCCACGCACGGCTTGCAAGTGGTGAACCAGAAGTTCATGACGGTGACCTTGTTCTTAGAGAACAGCTCATCGCTGCTCACGTCGTTGCCATCCAGGTCTTTGCCCGTAAAGCTGGGGAACTTCGTCGCCTCGCTCGAAGCATTGGCACCAGCCGTCATGCCAGCGGCCGAAGCGTCGACGCTCTCGCCTGCGCTCGGCGTGCTCCCACAGCCGGGGAACTCCTTCTCCAAGCTCTCGAGCTTGTCCTCGATCTCCTTGATCCGCTGTGCACCGGCCTTGAGCGTCTTAAGCTCATCCGCCGTGAACTCATCCTTGGCGCCGTCGATGGTCTTGAGCAGGAAATCGCCGTAATTGCTGCCGTCCTCAATCATTGCCGAGTCTTTATTTGCCGCATTGAATACCTTTTCCCACAGCGCGTTATCACTCGAAAAGATCTCGTTCTCCTTCTGCATGAGTTTTGCATACAACTCGGCGGCCTCGTCGGCATTGGCCGGCTTCTGCGCAGTGAGTTCTGCGATCTTAGGATCGGAGCTCGCAGATTCGCTCACATTGCCACCGGGCGCCGAACATGCCACAAGGCACAAGGCCAATACCGGCACCATAAACAGGGCCGCAATCTTAGAAAGCTTCATGGTCATTCCTCCGTTTTGTCGAAGCTTGTTTACTTTTTATCGGCGGTCAAGGGAAGCTTTTCCGCCGACACATCCAAGCCATAGCGATAGCTGATGGCATCGACAGGACAGGCCCCGATGCACTTTCCGCACCGGATACATTCGGCATGATTGGGCGCGCGGACCACATCAACGTCCATCTGACAAACCCTTGAACACTTGCCGCACGAGACGCATTTGCACGCGTCAACCTGAATCCCCAACAAGGACACCTTATTCATGAGCGCATAGAATGCGCCGAGTGGACAAATCCATTTGCAGAAGGGGCGGTAGAACAAAACGCTCAGCACTACCACGGCAATGAGAACGGCAAGCTTCCAGGTAAAGAGATGTCCCAACGCAGATCGAATGCCGGCATTGGCGATGGCCAGCGGAATGGCGCCCTCGAGCACACCCTGTGGACAGATGTACTTACAAAAGAACGGGTCGCCCATGCCCACGTCGTTAACCACCAAGACGGGCAGCAGCACCACGGCAAACAGCAGCACGACGTACTTGATGTATGTGAGCGGCTTGAGCTTTTTCGTGGAGAACTTTTTGCCGGGAATCTTATGAAGCAGCTCCTGCAGCCAGCCAAACGGGCACAGAAAGCCGCATACAAAGCGTCCCAGCAGCACGCCGAGCAAAATGAGCGTACCGGTAACATAGTAAGAAAAGTTGAACTTGGATGAACCTACCACCGACTGGAACGACCCGATGGGGCACGCACCCGATGCCGCGGGGCACGAATAGCAATTAAGTCCAGGTACGCAGACTGTTTTTCCCGCGCCCTGATAGATACCGCCTTTGGCAAAGTTTGGCAGGTGAATATTGGTGACCAGCGTCGCCGCCGCCTGAATGAATCCGCGAAATCGGGCCAAAACATGCGACGCAGTGTTTTCTCTTTTATCCAATTCCGATACACTCCAAGCACAGCCTAATCGCTTTGGCCAGCACGGCATCCGCCTCGCCACGCATAACGCCAAAGCACACCATGGCAATTCCGACGATCAACAAAGCGACCTGTACCACGGGTTTTACCGCTTTGAACAACCCAACCACTCCTTTCGTTACGCGACCATTGGACCATATCGACTATAAAATCCGTGTTAAGCGCGATTTGGAATGTGCAAGGAGACTGTTATGCGTATTTTGATCGTCGAGGACGAGCGGGCGCTGTGTGACGCAATCGCGCGCAGCTTGCGAAACTTGGCGTACAGCGTCGACTGCTGTCACGACGGACAGGAAGCGCTCGACCTACTGGACGTTGAGGCCTTCGACCTCGTGGTACTCGACCTCAACCTTCCCCGTATCGATGGCATGGCCGTGCTCAGGGAACTTAGGAAAACTGACTGCGAGACTAAGGTACTGATTCTGTCCGCACGTGGCGAAGTATCCGATAAAGTTGCCGGACTCGATGCCGGCGCCAACGATTACCTCACCAAGCCGTTTCATCTGGACGAGCTTGCGGCAAGAATTCGCAGCCTTACCCTCAGACGCTTTACACAAAGCGACATAGTTTTAACCTGCGGAAAGCTCCGCTTTGACACCAAGGCGCGCATCGCTTCCGTGGACAGCGAGGCTTTATCTCTTACGCGCAAGGAAATGGGAATCTTGGAATACCTGATGCTTAATCAGGGGCGTCCGGTAAGTCAAGAGGAGCTTATCGAGCACGTTTGGGATAGCAGCGTGAACAGCTTTAGCAACGCAACCCGCGTTCATATCTCGTCACTCCGCAAAAAGCTACGCAGCGCTTTGGGATACGACCCGATTCGCAATCGGATTGGAGAGGGCTACGTTATGGAGGATGGAGAATGAAAGGGCTTTCGCTGCAATGGCGTATAACGATTATGACGGCACTGCTCACATGCACGGCATGCGTGCTGACGAACTGCCTGGTCGGCTATACGGGCATGCGCTACATGGATGCCATCGGCAGCGACATCTCGGCCCTTAGCGCAGCCGGCGTAGATGCACCTCAGGCGTTTGACCCAACGAAGGGGAGCCTCGATGACGAGGTCACGATCGTCGTAAACGACGCACAGGAGTCTTTTGGCACGACAGCCTGGTACATCACGGCTGGAGTCACACTCCTTGGCGGCGCGCTGGCATACTTTGTGAGCGGCCGTGCACTCAAACCGCTGCACGATTTTGCTGCACAGGTTGAGCGCGTGCAGCCTGACAACCTAAGCGAAATCAGACTCAGCGAAGATGTACCCACCGAGTTACAACGATGCAGCGCCTCTTTCAACGACATGATCGCCCGTCTTGGCGAAGGGTTCTCTGCACAGCGTCAGTTTACCGGCAACGCCGCACACGAGCTGCGCACCCCGCTCGCCCTTATGCAAGCACAGATTGAACTATTCATCTCCGAGCACCCCGGTTTGCAACCCGAAACGGCCGAGCTGCTCGGCCTGCTACAAGAACAAACCGAGCGCATGTCTCGAATGGCCAAGGTATTGCTCGAGATGAGCGAGCTCCGCAGCGTTCCTTGCGAGGACGATGTGGAGCTTGGTCCCTTGTCCGAAGAGGTCCTCACCGACCTTGCGCCACTTGCCGAGAATAAGGGCATAGCCCTCAATTGTGCTGGAGACGCTTTAGTAATCGGGAACGATGCGCTCCTCTATCGGCTGGTGTTTAACTTGGCCGAAAACGCCATCCGTTACAGCCGCCCCGACTCGACTGTCAACGTCTCCATCAGCGACAGCGACAACCACGTGCTCCTGCGAGTCAAAGATGAGGGCCCGGGAATACCCAAGCAGTACCGTGAGAGCATCTTCCAGCCGTTCTTTCGTCTAGACAAATCCCGCAGCAGGGCATACGGCGGCGCAGGGCTCGGGTTAGCGCTCGTTTGGGAGATTGCAGCGCTTCACGGTGGCACGGTAGAGGTCGAAACAAGTTCCGAGAACGGAACCACCATGCTCGTGAGCCTCTCAAAGGGGGCCACCACGTGATCCGACTGTCCAGGGGTCCCACTCGGCATTGTGAAACGCGTCCCAAAACTTGGACATGAGAAATGGGAGGCAGTTGGAGTGGGAAGGATAAACTGGACTTTCTTTTAAGGATCCTCAAGCGTATTGCCGCTCGTATTCCACTGGAGACATGTAGCCCAGGGTGGAATGCATGCGCACCCTATTGTAATAGAGCTCTATGTACTTGAAGATGTCCTGCTTGGCCTCGTCCCTCGTCCCATAGCTCCTCTCTTTCACCAATTCCCTTTTCAGCGTCTTGAAGAACGACTCGGCCACCGCGTTGTCCAGCGGCGTGCCGGGCCTTGATACCGACTGGGCTATGCCATGCGAGTCCAGACACCGCTGGAAGGAACGGGAGGTGTACTGCGCGCCCTGATCGTCATGGAAGACGAGGCTGCCGTCATCTGGCGGACCCTCCCTGCCGACCGCCTGCTCCATCGCGTCGATCGCGACCTTCTCGGTGATGCGCTCGGACATTGACCAGCCCACGACCTTGCGGGAGAAGGCGTCTATCACGGCTGCGAGATAGAGCCACCCTTCTCTTGTGGGTATGTAGGTGATGTCGCCCACCCAAAGCCTGTTGCGCTCGCCCACGGTGAAAGCGCGCTCTACCAGGTTCAACCGAGGGTCTCCCGGCTCGACCTTCTTCTGGATGCGGTGTTTTCGGGTCGCGCCCTTTCCGGCAAGTCCGAGCTTCTGCATGATGCGGAGCACGCGCTTCTCGCTCACGACGATGCCGCATTTTCGCAGTTCGCGGTTGATGCGCCGGTAGCCGTAACGGCCCTTGTGCCGCTCGAAGGCCTCGACGACGAAACCTTCGATCGCCTCCCGCTCTATCTGGGCGTCGGACTTCTTCCGGCCGAGATACTCGTAGAAACCGGATTTCGAGACTTTCATCAGCCCGCATGCCTTCTTGATGGGGCCGATCTCGCCCCTATGCTCTTTGAGGAACTCGAACCTCACGCATGGTCTTGACTCAAGAAGGCCCGGAAATTTTTTAGTATCTCGTTCTCGCGCTCGAGCTCCTCGACCTTCTTCTTGAGCTTCACGATCTCGTAATCCTTGTTGATCTTCGGGGAGCCGTTTCCGGGGAACGCGCCGTCTCCCATCTCCTCGTATTCGCGGGCCCATCTTCTCAGCGTCGAATCCTTTATGCCGAGTTCCTCCGATAGGCCTTTGACCGTCATTTCCCCGGACAGGACCACCTTTGCCGCCGAGACCTTGAACTGCCTGTCGTATCGCTTTCTTCTTTGGGTCATCTTGAACACCTTTCGCTCTTAACTAGGTGTCCAATTCATCATACCCACTCCAAGTTCGCATCTATGCCGAGGACGAAGTCCTGGCGGGGACTCAGGATGCGCAGAGGAAGCTTACGGCAGAAAACCCCGACAGAGTCGTGACCGTCGGCGGCAACTGTATGGTGTCGCTTGCCCTCTTCGATTACCTGCACGGGAAATACGAGAACGTTGGAATCGTCTGGATCTATGCGCATCCGGATGTATCCACGCTGAATGATGACTACCCCAACGCTCACGCCATGGTACTTGGCAGCCTTTTGGGAGAAAGTCATCCCGGTCTTCGGCGGCGAATAACGCGAATGTCCGCAGGCAGACTCCAATCTGTGCGCGGAGAAGCTGGGCGACGCAAACAAGATTCCTCGACCCGAGCATGGAGATGAATCCGTCTATCAGTCTCATCGCATACTCAGAGGAGGATGCCAGATATAGATCCCATTGGGTAAAGTCGCCGTTCATAAAGGGAATCACTGCATTGCGCTCGGCGACTCTCAAGGCACTCAGGCTTTGTTCTATTTTCTCAGCTTCTTGTTTGAACTGTTCGCTATCCAAAATGCCCCCAAATGCCGGCTTCTCAACAAATCAGAAAAAGCATTGGCTATACTGATGCGGACAGTTCCGGGAGGGGTGCAAGAGACGGAAGGGCCGTAATGGGTGAGAAGGGCGAGCGGCCGGAGCGGGTGTTCCCCGGCAGGACAGACCCGTGGTTCATAGCGGCCATGGTGATTGTGGCGGGCGGTTTATCCGCGGCGTGTATCGCGTGTTTCCTGAGCTCGAGTCCCGCGCTCCTATGGGGCTGGCTCGCGCTGCTGCCCATCCCGGCCCTCGTGGCCCTGGCTGCCCTTCCCGTCCGCAGCAATCGCCTCGAGCTCTACGGCGACCGCCTCGTCGTCGTGTACGCTGGGACGCGTTCGGTGATACCCTACGCCCACGTGCGGGGCGTCCGGCGCACCAGGACGCTCTGGGCGGGGACGGCCAACTCGCTCGACCGCGTCTACATCGAGGCGCCCTACGACGGCGACGCCATCGTCTCGGTCAGAGACAACGACGCCCTCGTGGCGGAGCTGGGGCGCAGGTGCGGCCTTGGGCCCGGCGCCTGACGCCCCGAAAGGAAAAGAGGATGGACGTCCCGCACTGGCCCTACTGGAGGAAGTATTCCCTCGGCGGCACACAGGTCTGGTACGCGGACTGGGGCGACTGCTCCTTCGACACTGGTCTACATGAGCCCAGTTGAGTTCAGGAACGCAGGGCTGTCCCTGTAAAAAATGTTTAAGCAACCGTTGCAAATCCATTCTCCCGCGCAGAGAGCCCCGGGTAGGCCGAGCTCGCGTCGGGCATGTAGCCCATACGCCTCCGGGCGGCGGCAAGCCCGCGCCCGCCGCGCTCGCCGAACAGCTCAACCGAGCCCGAGCTGGGGCTGGCGGTGCCAGTGACGATACAGATGAGCGTTGACTTCCCGGCGCCGTTTTCGCCGATGAGCCCGTAGACGCGCCCCGCCTCGAGGGCGAGGTCGATGGGGCCGAGGACGGTCCTCCCGCGGTACGCCTTCGTGACCCCGTGAAGGCGGAGGGGCATGGCTGTCGTCGTTGCGTTCCTTTCTCCTCGGATGGATTTTGGGTATGCGTCATGGGCCCCCGCGCGGGACGGGGAGCGAATCGACGCAGGCTCGAGGCCGGTTGGGTTGGGGTTGAGGTCCGGGTTCCACAGGCTTGCACAGCCCGACGGACGGGGCGTCCGGGCACGCTATGCTTAGGGAGCGGTGGGCGCCTCCGGGGCAGCAGGGGACTCGGACGCGGTGATGCCGGAGGTGTCGACCTCGCCGATTCCGGCGAGCTGCTCGATGAGGGGGAGGCCCGTCGGGTCGTCCACCTCGACGCCGCCGAGCACGATGGTGCTGTCGCGCGTGTCGATTTGGGTTGTGAACACGGCCGGGTCGAAACCCGAAGCGATAAAGCCAATGCCCGCGAGGACAACACCCGCGGCAACGAGCCCGCCCGCCACGGCGAGGTAGATCTTCTTCGCGCTGGTCATGGTACTCACTCCTTTCTACGCCGCGAGATGCGCGGCAGCGCCGCCCTTCTCGCCCTTACCCTTCCAGAAGGGCGAGGCGGCCTTCCTCGCCCAGAGCGCCGAGAGGCGCACAATTTGTTTTGAGGCGGCCCAAGCGCCAGCACCAACGAAGAGCGCCACGCCGACGAGGCCGAGCCCCACGCCCGCCGAGGCGAGGGCGTACGGGAAGTGGCCGATGGTGACGCCGCTTACGGCAAGCAGGAGCTCAACTACGCCCACGCCCCCGAGTGCCGCCGCGACGATCCACACGCAGAGCGCCAGCACCCAGATGCAGATATAGACCGTGACGGCCACGGCGGCGAAGGCGGCGAGCAGCGGCACCCACACCGGGGAGCCCACGATGGTCAGCACCCACAGCAGCGCGGTGCTGCGCCGGCGCGTCCTCGCGATCGCGCGCGGCACGGCGGGCAGGTCGTCAAGCGTGGCCTCGGCAACCTCGCCGGGGCGCCCATGGCGGCCACGGCCTCCTCCTCGCTCATACCGTCCTCCATGCGGTCGGCGATGGCCTCCGCATAGAACGCCTTGGTCTCCTCCACCTGCTCGGCCGGCAGGCAGGCAAGCAGCTCGCCCAACCGGCCCAGAAACTCATCGCGCGTCATGGTGCGCCCCCTCAACGTATGCGTAAATCTCCCGTACGGACGGCCACTCGGCCAGGAACTCCTCGATGCGCGCACGCCCATCGTCCGTGATGCGGTAGTACCGGCGCAGCCGCCCGTTGTGCTCGGCAGAGCGCGCCGTGATGCACCCGGCCTTCTCCAGGCGCTTGAGCAGCGGGTAGAGCGTCGACTCCGTGAGCCCCATGCTCGCCGGCACGTCCTTCACGATCTGGTAGCCGTAGGACTCCTCGCCGGAGACGGCCGCGAGCACGCAGGCCTCCAGGAAGCCGCGCTTCATCTGGGCCTCCATCCGCACACCTCCTTTCGTCATATACTATGTTATACACACTATACGATGCAAAGTATTAGACGTCAACTCTCATCGCGAAGATTCTCCGGCCCCTGCGCGCTGCGAACGTGATGTCGCGGGGCGGTTGGCATTATGCATGAAACGTCAAGTAACGCTCTTTTGATCCACTTCCACTCGGCCCCATATGCCTTGTACAACGCCCCCTTCGACCTCGGGTTCAAGAGAGCCGCTAGGCTGGACGTGCCGGACGGTAAGGTCCTGGACGCCATGGTGGACTTCTCCGATGCCATGCGGGCCATGGGTCTACGCCGATGGAGGCCCACGCACGCGGCAGGGCTCGCCCGTCACCGCTGGTCGCCGGACGGTCCCCACGCCCCGCTCGCCAACGCGCAGGCGACAGCAGCAGTCCAGCGCTGGCTGGAGACGACGGAATGCCTAGAAGATGCGTTTCCCATCGCTGCGGCAGAGCTTTTTACAGGGGTGGCAATTTTTCCGAATGTCGAGGTCAGCTAGGCTTCGGTAGCCACCTTGGGAGCATCGACAATAGACTCTTCCTTTATACGTTCGGCATAATCGTAGGCGATACTCACAAATTCCAGTCCCGAGCAGCAGGGGTACAATTGCTGCTATTGTTGCCAGCTGTTGGGAGATGGATGATGGACTGCGATGGCTACCCATGCGTTCCCATGCCGTTGATGTGCACCGCCTTTGTGCCGGGGCAGATTGACGCTGCGGTTGCAGGCATTTCCGACCCCGATTCGCGCACCATCGCCACGGCAGAAGCGCTGTACTTTCGCGGACAGGCCGCCCTCGCTGCCAAGACGGCGCGCCCCTATCTTGACGCCACCGACCCCGCACTGCGCTATTCCGCATGCTTTATCTGCGGATACGCCAGTCTGTCGCTCAACCGTATCGCCGACGCCCGCCGGTGCCTTGCGGGCATCCTTGATGTGCCCACCGACGAAGAATCGCTCGCCGTCCACGCCACGCATATCCTGTTCGCCTCGGCCGCAAGCGTCCTGCTACATCTGCCTTCCCCGTATTCTGCCGAAGAGTTTTATCCACTTGCGGCGCATCTGCCCGAAGGCCTGCGCCTGTTCGCCAGCTACGTGATGGCACACGCCTTGTATCTGCGCGGCGAATACGGCCGCAGCCTAGGCATGGCAGAAAATGCCCTGATTATGAAACAGGGAAGCTATCCGATCTCGGAACTGTTCCTGCACCTGGCAGCTTCCATGGCATGCATGAGCCTCAAGGACATCGACGCCGCAAAGGCACACTTCGGAACCGCTTGGAACATTGCACGTCCCGACGGCCTTATCGAGCTCATTGGCGAGCATCACGGCCTTTTACAGGGACTCATCGAGGCGTGCCTAAAAACGCAATACCCTGACGACTTCGCTCACATCATCGAGATCACGTATCGATTCAGCTACGGTTGGCGGCGCATCCACAACCCCGATTCGGGCGAGGACGTGGCCGACGATCTAACGACCACGGAGTTCACCATGGCCATGCTCGCCTGCCGTGGGTGGACCAACGCCGAAATCGCACGCCATATGGGAGTATCGCCGGGCACCGTCAAAAACCGCCTATCCGGCGTATACGCAAAGCTTGGCATCGGCACGCGCGCGGAGCTGGTCGCGCATATGTTGCGTTAGCGACCGGGCTGCCAAGCGCATCGAACGCGCTCCGGGGGCCTGACGCTTTCGCGCACTCAAATTGGACATTTTGGCCATGGAACGGCACTACCGCCACGGGGCACCTTCTCGCAAAATTGGATTATTTCCTCCGATGTTTGCGGGATGGGAGCCAAAGATGCTTGATCGCCGTTCGTTACTTGTTGCCGGAGCGTCCTCGCTGGCGAGCATTATGTTGCCGCGCGTGCCGGGAAGCGCAAACGCCTTCATACTGCCGTTCGCCCCCACCGAGGCATACGCCGACGAAGAAGACCCCTTCAAGGTCTTGGTCCTCTCGCGCACCATGTTCGGTGTGGTCGTGGTCGACGTCGCCAACAAGAATACGCCCATCACGGGTGCCCAGGTCACGCTCACATCGCGCTATGCCGCAGGCAAGCAGCTCACCGCCACGACCGATGACGAAGGCACGGCCATCTTTGAGGTCGCGCCGCTTTCGGAAGGCTACGTGGACGAGGCGACGCTTCTCGACGCGTACGACTTTAACGGCGGCATCTCCATTAGCATGGCGGGCTACCGTGATGTCGAGATTCCCCTTGCGCGTATCCAGGGCGGCACCGCCATAACCGCGCCCACGCGTCCGCTTTCCGACGGCGAGCCGTACTTCCGCCAGCTCACATTCGACGAATGGGACATCCAGTACGCCGACGCTACGTTCATGGCATTGCCGAAGGACGACACGGCAAACGACCAACCCGACACGCACGCCTTTACCGTGCAGGCACATCTGCCACAGGGTGGACAGGCAACGCTGCGCATCAACAAAGTGATGCCCGCTGCGGGCAGCTCATCCGAAACCGTCACGCAGATTGGCCAAGTCAAGGCCAGCGCATCGGGCGCGGATAATCTGGCGACGTTCACGCTCGAAGACAAGTTCCTCGATGCGGCATCGGGCCTTCTGGAGGAAGGATGCAAGCTGCGCTTTGTCCTCGACTACCAGGACAAGACCTATACACTCTCCTCCCCCATGGCCGTTGTCACTGCGCCGGCCGCAAAGGCGGAATCGGGCTCGACCACTATCGTCCCCACTACCATGGACCAAGAGATCACTCCGTTTGATTTCCCGGCGGCGTTTCCCGGCATCGGCGGCAACAAGTTCACCTGCTGGATGCCCTCGTTCCCCATTCTGTTCGATTTCTCGTTTGCCGGGTACGTGCTGTTTGGCGGAGGATACAAACCGGTCGGCTACATGAACGATTCGGGCAATCCGGATCCGGAGTACTGGAAGAAATCGCCGCGTGAATCGGGCGCCAAGCAGGCAAACCGCTACCTCGACGAGATGGAGGGGAAGTGGAATCAGTACAAAAGCATGAGTGCCGGTTCGGGTACCGATCCAAGAAACACCAAGCTCCTTCGCCATCATTGCACGCTGCTGTTCACGATGGATATCGCCACACAGCTGTACGGCTCGCTCGCCTACGATTGGGTGGGCAAAACCTGGGGTAACAACAACGACCCCGCATACGGCAATATTAAGGCCCTCTTCCAGGTAAGAACCGACCTCAATTGGACCGAGCAGTTTACCCTAGGACCGGTGCCGTTTTTCCTAAACGTCAACCCCTGGGTGCTGGCGAAGCTGGCGCTCGCCGTGGGCGCCCACACGCACGGCAGCGGCGCAGCGTTTTTTAAAAACATTTCGCTCGACTATTCCAACACCTCGGGCTCATTCACCATCCAGATCGGGCTCGCCGTCACCTTTGGCGCCGGCGTTGCAGGCGTCGCTTCGTCCGCTGTGCGCGGCGCCGCATCCCTCACGCTGTTCATTGGGTACGAGAAGGCAGATGGACACCAGCTTCCGCGACTGCGCGTAGGTGCAGACGTCGATGTCGATGTGATACTCCAATTCGTAATGTTCAAGTGGACCACCAAGGCCTGGTCGGGGTCGTGGCCCACACTCCTCGATTCGTGGAATATGTCGGTGAACAATGGCAACCAGTATGTGCTCCAGCGCTCTGAGCTCGCATTGGGCGGAGATACGCCTTACACGTTGGATGCCTGCTTCGGCACGCCCGGCAACATCGAGGCGGGCGGCGTGCCGCAATTTATCGCATCGGCCACCATCGTCACCAACGCCGAGCTGCTCGCACGCGCCGAGGTTAAGGCCACAGCCGTAAACGTCGCGCCTGTCGCGCGCGATTGGGATCAAGCGGTCACGCGCATTGAGCTCGAGGCAGACGCGGAGAGCGACGACACGGGACAGGTCGAGCATTTCGTCCACGTGCTGATGGAGAACGATGAAAATGCCGCACCGATGTATGAGTACACCTACATCGGTCAGGCAACGAACGCCGTCGCTGACCCGAACGCCAATTCTGCCGGCGTGTCGGAGGACGAGCGTGGCGGCATCAAACCCTCGAGCGACAACGTGCTGTTTGCCGGCGTGCTCAGCGAAGCCCACATGAAGCTGGCAATGATTGCCGGCGTAGAATGCCTGTTCCGTATCGCCTCGGTGCGCTACGGCGAGAATGGTCGTTCGCGCCTGGTGGTGCATACAAAGACGAACGGCACGTGGTCCGCTCCCACGCCCGTGGACTTCCCCCTTGGGTTTGGCGAGGGTGACGTGGAGCGCGACGGCATATACGATTACGACTTCGACGTGGTGGAATATACGGACGGAAGAGGAAACCAGGACGCCTACGTGCTGCTGGTCTCGGGCGAGCGCCCCGCCGGCGACAACACCCATTTCGATACGGCGAGCACATCCGGCATACTGTCCGTTGTGCGCCTGCGCATAAGCAACGACGGAGTTCGCGTGGTATCGCACACGTCGTGGCGCAGCATCTCGCGCGGCCACCTTCAGGAGGATGGCTACCATTGCCTGCAGTGCCCACGCATCACGGTGGGCAAGACACTTGTCGACGGACGTCTGTCGGGCGCCTACCTCCACCGCCACGGAGCCACCGCAGAGAAGGCGCTCGGCAGCGAGGCTGAGGTTGCGCTGGAGTGCTTTACCCTGTGGTCGGACGTTTCGGGCGACAGCCTGACGTTCCGCCAAGTTCTCCGCTTTCCGCAAGCACCATCGAGCATCGAGCTGGGCGAGCCCGAGAATATCAACGGCAAAATGGTGGTGCCCGTTGTGTACGAGACCGCAGACGGTTGCGGCTGCGCATCGTACGCCGTGATCGGCCAGTCCATCGCGGGCTGGGGCGTTATGTCACCAGACGCCACGGTACCCCACGCGGTGCCGTGGCCACAACATTCGGGCTTTTTGGCAACCGTCAACGAGCAACTGCAGCATATTACTTGGACGCGAGGAGCATCGGCATTTGCAACGCAGCCCGTGGGTGCCGCAGGCTGTGGCCCGGTATCGTTTAGCGTAAGCAACAACGGCAGGTGCGTGCTCTATGTAGAGAACACCGATGGCAAGGTGGGACAAACCTACGACGAAGAAGGCAACCCGGTAGCAGTGATGGGCAAGCACTTCCGCATCTTCGCCAGCACCTTGGCAGGCGATCTGTTCACGGAGCCGTTCGTGATGTGCGAGCTGGACCATCCCGTCGATCAGATAACGACATTTTTGACGTCGGGAGGCGTGCTCTCCGCGCTCGCCACGCACATTGTGAGCGCGGAGAAGAGCGAGGCAGAGCTGCACGGCATCGAAGTGCCCTTGGTGGCGTGTGCCACTCCGACGGGCGCCGTTGCTACCTCGGGCGCGGTGGTGCCCGGAGCAGCAGGCGAATCCTTCATGGTCACGGTGCGAAACGACGGCAACACCTTACTGACCGCCGGCACGATCGATCTGTACCGAGAGGGCTCCAGCCAGCCGTTCTCCAGCGCATCCATCGGATTCGGAGTGAACGCACGCATGGCTTCGATCTACGATCCAGAGCTTGCCGAGGACGCTTCGGCCAACGATATGGCACACGTGAAGTACGCGCTCGAGACGCTGGGCGCACGTTTTGCAACGCACCCGCTGGTAGCCGACAACGGCAACGCCGTGCTGGCACCGGGTTGCACGGCACAGTTCCGTATGAGCTTCGCCATCCCCGAGAGTTGGAGCGACGAAGTGGGCAAACGCGTAACGCTGTATGCGAAGGCGCGTAATCTGGTGGCGCTCGATCCCGTAACGCTCGAAGAAATTCGACCGGGCGCGAACTCGGCGCTGGGTGCTGTACTGCATGAGCTCCACGTGCCCGACGCGGCATGCGAACGCTCAGAAGTTCAGGTCGGCGTATGCGACAGCGCGGACGCCACAGGGCTTCACGACGCCCCGATGACGGCGGACGGCGATGGTGGCTCAAGTGGCGGCGGTACTGACGAGGGCGGCGGCTCCGGCGGAAGCAGCTCCGGCAGTGGCAAGGACCACGGCAATAACAAGCGCTCCGGAAAAGCGGGCGCGCTTGCGGGCACGGGCGATGCCAACGTTCCCCTCACGGCAGCCGCTGCAGCACTCGCCGCGGCAGGCGCCGGCCTCGTCGCCTACAGTGCCCGCCGCACGGCGCTCGAGATCGACACCGCCAATGAGGCCAATTCGGATAGGCCTCGCTAGCTCCTAGTTACTTTTGTGAGAGACGTCGACTCGGCTCATCGAACATCAAATGGGCTGGTTCTGGATACCCAGAGCCAGCCCATTACGCATTAGATATCGTCAGAGGAGTCGAGTTCTGCCTCGAGCTTGGCACGGCGTCTTTTCGCCGTGAAAAACGTTGCGCACAGGCCAGCAAACGTGGCCGCGAAAATCGTCGCACCGCAGAACACGCCCGTGGCCAGGTTCGCCAACCAAAAGACGCTTTCGAGCGGTACGATCTGCGCCTCAGCGATACAGCGCATTGCGGCAATAACAAGCGCGAACGCGGCGCCGCTAAGACCGCTGAGAAGTAGGAAATATCCAACAGGAAGATGCTCGGTTTGCCCAAAACGATTGGTATCGACATAGCCCTTCCGCGTTTGCAGTCCTGCGCAAATCAACATCACGAGAACGAGCCACAAATACATGGCTGCCTCGAACGGCGTTGCAAAACCATGCGGCATTTCACTGGCGTCGCTGTGAACCCACGCAACCTGTCGAGCTATAAACTGGTAGAAAAATATCATCAACATGCCAAACGAAAGCAGCACGAAACCAATCTTGTAGATCTTCGCGCTCTCAGCCTCCAGGCGCTCATCCTTTGGGCCGGCATATTCACGCCACTTTTGCACGAGTTTTAAATCTTCAAATTTCATAGCGAACTCCTAAAGAGCGTTAGGGTCGACGTCGATCCCGTCTTCCCAAAACAGATCGTTCAACGTAACGCGTAGCGCTTTGCAGATCGCCACGCACAAATTGAGCGTGGGGTTGTAGCCGCCCGCCTCGATCAGGCCGATGGTCTGGCGCGTAACGCCCACGGCCTCGGCCAAGTCAGCTTGCGAAAGGCCAACCGCCGCGCGCGCCGCCTTCATGCGTAGGTTCTTTTTGCCCGGCATGGATTTCCTTTCGTAGTAATGGACAGATATCCGTTGCAACATGACAGAAATATATTGCATCCATCAGAAGATGTCAACTATATCTGTCATTATGAAAACCATATTCGTCATCGCCATGCGGACATTACAACTTCGGTTCACTATTCAAACTTACTCGGACAGAACCGACTCGGTTTTGTCCGAGTAAACTCGAGCATAAACTGATTCATGCGATACAATTAACTCGGACAAAACCGAGTCGGAAGGAACCGAGTAAGTGGAATTCATTGGCAGGGAGCGTGAACTCGCCCGTATTAAGAAAACGCTCAAAGCACCCGAGCAGCGCAATGTTCTCATTTACGGCAGGCGTCGCGTCGGAAAAAGTGAGCTCATCAAGCAGGCGCTAACGGATTTGTCAGACGTCGCAACGGTCTATTACGAGTGCCGCCAAACCTCCGAGGCAGACAACCTCGAGAGTCTGTCCGTCCTTGTTGCTGAAGCGCTGAGCTTTCCTCCGCTCGCCTTCACAGGCATCCGCGAGCTCATCGAATTTCTGTTTGCCCAAGCCAAAGACAAGAACATTACCCTCGTTCTCGACGAATACCCCTACTTGAGAGATGCGGTTAAAGGCTTAGACAGCATTCTTCAGACCTCAATCGACGCCCACAGGGAAGACTCACGTTTAAACATTGTCCTGTGCGGCTCCTACGTTGAGATTATGAAATCCCTCATCGAGCATGAAAGCCCCCTCTACGGGCGAATTGATCTCGCACTTGAGCTTAAGCCCATGGATTACTTTGACGCTGCGAAGTTCTATCCCGCGTTCTCGCCCGAGGACAAGGTGCGGCTCTATAGCGTTTTTGGCGGCATCCCCTTTTACAATCGCCTCATCGATCAATCCCAAAGCGTACGCGACAACATCATCGAGCTCGTCACGGAACCTGGCGCCCGCTTAGAAAGCGAGGTGCCGTCCTATCTCAACGCCGAGATCTCGAAGATGACCAACGCCAACGAAGTTTTCGGGGCTCTCGCACAAGGTTACTCCCGTTGGGGGGACGTGCTGGCACAGTCGCACGTCTCGAGCGGTCCGGCCATGGCAGACGTGCTCGACAAGCTCATGTCACTCGAAATCGTCCAAAAGCGTGCACCCATCAACGACCCTACGAACAAGCGCAAGTCTGGCTACTTTGTAGTGGATCCGCTTTCGCTCTTTTACTATCGCTATGTTTTCCGCAATGCCTCAGCACGTCAGCTGCTCGACCCGGAAGTCTTCTATGATCGTCACGTCTCCCAAGACTTCGAGGAAAACTACGTTCCTCATATGTTCGAGGAGATCTGCCGTCAATACCTCGTGCGGCAGAACAGGACCGGCAAGATCGAACCGGCTTTCGACGCCATAGGCAAGTACTGGTACGACGATCCCGCAAACAAAACGAGCGGCGAATTCGATGTGGTAACGCAAGACCCCGAGGGCTACGCATTCTACGAAGCAAAGTTCCGCAAATCCCCCGTCACGCAAAAAATGGTCGACGAGGAAATCACCCAAGTCGAGGCAACGGGGCTCAAGTGCCATCGCTATGGATTCTTCTCCCGTTCGGGCTTCGAAGCTGGCGAAAGCGATCGAACCGTCTTCATCGACCTGCCGCAGATGTTTGGATAGGACAGGACAGGTCCCTCCCGCATTCCAAGCATTCATTATCTAATCGAACGATTGTTCGATGGATTTCGTGTTGGTTGGAATCGTCTGTGGGCTGGGCTATGCTACCTTGACTATCTATATGACTTAAACGCAGCAAAGGAGCACCGAGAGAGCGAGTATGGCAAAAAACACCGCAAACTATGGTAACGACAGTATCCGCCAGCTCAAGGACGAGGAGCGCGTACGCCTGCGCCCCGCCGTCATCTTTGGCTCGGACGGGCTCGACGGCTGCGCACATGCCGCCTTCGAGATCCTGTCCAACGCCGTTGACGAGGCGCGCCAGGGCTACGGCAAGCTCATCACCCTTACCGCCTTTCGCGATGGCTCCATTCAGGTAGAGGACAATGGCCGTGGCTGCCCGCTCGACTGGAACCCTTCCGAGAAGCGTTTTAACTGGGAGCTCGTCTTTTGCGAACTCTACGCCGGCGGCAAGTATAACAACAACCAGGGCGGCGACTACGATTTCTCGCTCGGCACCAACGGCCTGGGCTCCTGTGCGACTCAGTACGCCTCCGAGTACATGGACGTCACGGTTTGGCGCGACGGCAACAAGTACTCCCTGCACTTTAAGAAGGGCAAGGTCGTCGGCGCCAAAAAGAAGGCGCTCGAGATTGAGCCCAGCGACGAGAACCGCACCGGTACCACCATCAAGTGGCGTCCCGATCTTGAGGTCTTTACCTCCATCAGTATCCCCCACGATTGGTATCGCGAGACCATGCGCCGTCAGGCCGTGGTCAACGCCAACGTGACCTTCCGCCTGCACATCGAGGGCGACGATGGTGAGTTTTCCGAAGAGGATTTTTGCTATCCCAAGGGCATCGAGGACTACGTGCTCGAGAAGGTCGGTACCGACTACCTTACCGAGCCCTTCTTTATCGAGGCCGACCGTCGCGGTCGCGATCGCGAGGACCTGCCCGATTACAACGTAAAAATCACCGCATGCATGTGCTTCTCGCGCACCTTCATGATGCAGGAGTACTACCACAACTCATCGTGGCTCGAGAACGGCGGTTCGCCCGAGAAGGCCGCCCGCAGCGCTTTGACCAGCGCCATCGATGCCTACATTAAGCAACAGGGCAAATACAACAAAAACGAGAGCGGCATTAAGTGGCAGGACGTCCAGGACTGTCTGGTACTAGTGACCAACTGCTTCTCCACCCAGACGTCTTACGAAAACCAGACTAAGAAGGCCATCAACAACCGCTTTATCCAGCAGGCCATGACTGCCTTCTTTAAGGAGCGCCTCTCGACCTACTTGATCGAGAACAAGGACGCCGCCAATAAGATTATGGAGCAGGTGCTCATCAACAAGCGTTCACGCGAGAATGCCGAGAAGACGCGCCAGAGCATCAAGACCAACCTGCAGCAGAAGACCGATATGGCCAACCGCGTGCAGAAGTTCATCGACTGCCGCTCCAAGGACAAGAACCGTCGCGAGATCTACATCGTAGAGGGCGACTCGGCAGCAGGCGCCATTCGCACCTCGCGCGATGCCGAGTTCCAGGGCGTCATGCCCGTCCGAGGTAAGATCCTCAACTGCCTGAAGGAGGATTATCCGCGCATCTTTAAGTCCGACATCATCATGGACCTTATGCGCGTGCTGGGCTGCGGTGTGGAGATCAAGGACAAGCGCATCAAGAACCTGGGCGCCTTTGACCTGGACAACCTCAACTGGAACAAGGTCATCATCTGTACGGACGCCGACGTCGACGGTTATCACATCCGCACGCTCGTGCTCACCATGCTCTATCGCCTGGTGCCCACGCTTATCGACGAGGGCTACGTGTATATCGCCGAGTCGCCGCTCTACGAGATCAACTGCAAAGAGAAGACCTACTTTGCCTACACCGAGCTCGAGAAGAACGGCATCCTTAAGGAGATCGGCGACCAAAAGTGCTCGATCAACCGCTCCAAGGGTCTTGGTGAGAACGATCCGGACATGATGTGGCTCACCACCATGAACCCCGAGACGCGCCGCCTGATCAAGGTGGAGCCCGAGGACGTCACCAAGATGGAAACCATGTTCAACCTTTTGCTTGGCAACGACGAGGCAGGCCGCAAGCGCCATATCTCCGAGCACGGCAAGGAATACCTGGACCAGCTGGACCTGCAGTAGCAGCAAATCGATAACGACGGCCCATAAGAAGTTCAAGAGGAAATCGTGGCAAAGAAGAAGACGAAGAACCAGCCAAAGAAAAAGCAGGTCAACGCCGAAAACGTCATCGGCCTGCACTCCGAGGTCACCGACCAGCCGATCACGCAGACGCTCGAGGTCAACTACATGCCCTACGCCATGAGCGTCAACGTCTCGCGTGCGTTCCCCGAGATCGACGGCTTTAAGCCCTCGCACCGCAAGCTGCTCTACACCATGTACAAGATGGGTCTGCTCAAGGGCGAGCGCCAGAAGAGCGCCAACATCGTGGGGCAAACCATGAAGCTCAACCCGCACGGCGATGCCGCGATCTACGAGACGATGGTGCGCCTGGCGACGGGCAACGAGGCACTGCTTGCGCCCTTCGTGGAGTCGAAGGGCAACTTTGGCAAGTACTATTCGGGCGATCTGAGCTACGCCGCCTCGCGTTATACCGAGGCCAAGCTCTCCCCCATCAGCGCCGAGATCTTCAAGGACATCGACAAGGACCCGGTCGACTTTGTCGACAGCTACGACGGCGCCATGAAGGAGCCGCGTTTGCTGCCCACCACGTTCCCCAACATCCTTGTCTCGGCCAACAAGGGCATCGGCGTCGCCATGGCGTCCGACATCTGCGGTTTCAACCTCAACGAGGTCTGCACCGCCACCATGCACTACCTGCAGGATCCCGACTGCGACCTGCTCGAGTACATGCCCATGCCCGACTTCTCGACCGGCGGCGAAATTATCTACCGCCGCGAGGAGATGGAAAAGATTATCGAGACCGGCCTTGGCAGCTTCCAGATCCGCTCCCGCTGGCGCTGGATTCCCGAAGAGCGCATCATCGAGGTCTACGAGATCCCCTACACCACCAAGACCGATGTCATCATCGAACGCATCGTCAAGCTCTCCAAAGAGGGCAAGGTCAAGGAGATCGCCGATATCCGCGATGAGACCGACCTCTCGGGTCTGCGTATCGCCATCGACCTTAAGCGCGGCGTCGACCCCGACAAGCTCATGGCCAAGCTCTATCGCTCGACCACGCTGCAGGATTCGTTCTCGTGCAACTTCAACGTGCTCGTCGACGGCTATCCCCGTGTTATGGGCGTGCGCCAGATTCTGCACGAGTGGGTCAAGTGGCGTATTGAGTCCACGCGCCGCCGCATTAACTTTGACCTGGGCAAAAAGTCCGAGCGCCTGCACCTGCTGCACGGCCTTGAGGCAATTCTGCTCGACATCGACAAGGCCATCGCCATCATCCGCGGCACCAAGCTCGAAGCCGAGGTCGTGCCCAATCTTATGAAGGGTTTCGACATCGACGAGACCCAGGCCGAGTTTGTTGCCGAGCTCAAGCTTCGCAACATCAACGAGGAGTACATCCTCAACCGCACCAAGGACATTGCAAAGCTTGAGGGCGAAATTGCCGAGCTGGAGGAGATTCTCTCGAGCGAAGACAACATCAAGAAGGTCATCAGCGACGAGTTGGCCGCGGTCAACAAGAAATATGTGATGCCGCGTCGCACGGGCAGGATCGAGCCCCATGAGGTCATCGAGGTGAGCTTGGAACCCGAGGTCGAGGAGTACCCGGTCACCATCATGCTCTCGCGCGATGGCTACCTTAAGAAGATGACGGACCGCGTACTCAAGAAGGCGACCACGCTCAAGTACAAGGACGGCGACAAACCCTTTATCGAGTTCCCGTCCTCCAACACCCACGAGCTGCTGGTCTTTACCAACAAGAGCCAGGTGTACAAGTGCAAGGTTGCGGCGTTTGAGGACACCAAGTCGGCCCAGCTGGGCTCGTACCTGCCGACCGATCTTGAGATGGAACCCGACGAGGGTGTCATCTGGGTCATCGACCCCGAGGACTACAAGGCCGACGTGCTGTTTGTCTTTGAGAACGGTCGTGTGGTGCGCGTCGCACTTGCCGGATACGTTACCAAGACCAACCGCAAGCGCCTTAAGAACGCCATCTACGGCGGCAGCAAACTGCTGTATGCCCAGGTGCTCAAGGAAGATCGCGATATTGCACTGGTCTCGAGCGACTATCGCCTGATGAACTTCAACACGTCGTTGCTCAAGACCAAGACGACCACCAACACGCAGGGCGTCCAGGCCTTTACGGCTAAGAAGGGCCGCTCGGTCACCACCGTCGGCACAACCGAGGAGATTCTTGGCGCCGGCGTCTCGGCCGAGAAGTTCACCGCACAGAGCCTGCCTTCTGCCGGTGCCCTCATGAAGGAAAACGACATGCCGAGCCTGTTTGACTAGGTGCCACGGCAACGAGACCGTTAGATACTTCTCAAAGCGACGAGGCCCGGAACGCAACGGCATTGCGCCCGGGACTCGTCGTTTTTCTTCTCAACTATTTTTTAACGCAGATAAATTGATTTCTGCTTATTTTTCTGCGTAAAAAATGTCAGCGTCACTGCTTCGATGCCCTTTGGTCAGCTGTTAGCAAAACTTGCAAAAATTAGCAAAACTTGCAAAAATTAGCAAAACTTACAAAGGAGTCACCATGGAGTACAGCAAGAACCCCTTTACCCCGACGTTCGGAAGCGTCCCTCCCTTTCTAGCGGGTCGCGAGCATATTCTGCGTGACATCAACCGTGGTTTTATCAACGGCCCGGGAGATCCAAACCTGTCGACTATTTTTACGGGCGCAAGGGGAACGGGCAAGACGGCGCTTCTCTCGCTCCTTTCAGAAACGGCGCTTGAACACGGTTGGATCGCAGCAAATGTCTCCGCCATGCCAGGCATGCTCGAAGATATTATCGAGCGAACCAAAGAAGCCGCAGATAGCTACCTCTCACAGCCTCATGCGCGCATAAACGGCGTTCAAATTGGTCCAGTGGGCATCGATTGGACATATGCTCAAGAGGCTCAGGGCAACTGGCGCACGCGCATGAATGGCATCTTTAAGCAACTCGAAAAACATGACATCGGACTTCTCATTACCATCGATGAAGTCACCGTCGATCTCGAAGAAATGCTTCAATTTGCCTCTGTTTACCAGCACTTTGTACGCGAAGGTAAAAAAGTTGCCCTACTCATGGCAGGACTGCCCTACAAAGTATCGGCGTTGCTGCGTAACGATTCCGTCTCGTTCCTCAGGCGTTCCCAATATCATCAGTTAGGACGAATCACTGACGTTGAAATTGCAAACGCGTTTCGCAAAACCGTTGAGGCCGGAGGACGTTCAATCACACCAGAAGCGCTCGAGAATGCTGTGAAGGCCGTCGACGGATTCCCCTACATGATGCAGCTCGTCGGATATCGCACTTGGGATGTTTCGGAGAACTCGCCCCAAATCAGTGCATCCGATGTCCAGCAGGGTTCCCTACTCGCACGCATGGAGCTGCGTGATCGCATTCTCGAAACGACCTATCGAGAGCTTTCCGATAAAGACATTGAGTTTTTACTCGCGATGCTGCCCGATTCTGGCCCCAGCAGGGTCTCGGAGATAGCCAAACGCATGGGCGTCGCCAGCAACTACGCAAGCCAATACAAACGCCGCCTTCTCGAGGACGGCGTCATCGGGGAACGTGGGCGTGGTCTCGTTGGCTTTGACATCCCCGCATTCAGGGAGTTCCTGAGCGAGAAAGTCTCCTAGCACGCGGAGATTGTCCATAAGGACATCAACGCATGGCAATCAGTAATCCTCTTGGTAAGGGAAGTAGGCTTTCCGCCAACGCTGATTGCCATGCGTTCTTCTTGTCCTTAGGCGAGTTTGCGAGCGAGCTCTCGCACCTCTTCCAACTTGGGCGAGGAGACCATGCTGTCACGCTCGGTCATACCGCTGATGGTGACAATGCCCTGGTCCTCCCACTTGCAGTACGCACAGGTTGACTTGTACATAGCGATCGCCGCATCATAGACGCCCTCGCTATGGCTATCGAGCAAAAGGGCCGTCTTGGTGAACGGGAAGCCCGTAGCACCGAAGGCATACAGGCGGTCGATGGCGGCCTTCTCCTGCGCAGTGATATCAAACCAGTAGATAGGCGAAGCGAAGACAACCATATCGGCGCCTTTCAGTGTCTCGAGCACACCGGCCATGTCGTCCTTCTGCACGCAGGCACCCTCATGGGCAAAGCAGTACTGACACCCCAGGCAACCAGCAATCTTCTTGCCGGCAACGCGGATGACCTCGACCGTATGGCCGGCCTCGCGCGCGGTCTCGGCAAACGCCTCGACCATGGTGTCGGTATTGGCGCCCTTGCGCGGGCTACCGCTCAATACAACGATATTCATAAGAATCTCCCTTCTTCATGCCGCAGGCGCGCGGCATACATTTCGTTGTAACCAAAACGGATAGAGCTATTCAGTCGTCTGTAGATCGCATCTCTCGTTCGTGTTCTCTAGACACAATCTCATTGCCTGATAACTCCTCGGCCACCTTGATTTTCTCTCCGAGAATTGAACAGCAAATCGTTGCTCGCAAAGTATCGACTGTGAGAAAATTAGCTTGAGCTTTCTCCCTGCTCGCATAAGCGTTCGCGTGAAAGAGCCTAGCCGCATCGGCCAGGCGCAATATAGATCCGCGGAAACCGGCCTACGAACAAGGAGTGTCTTATGTATGGACAGCATGTTGCACCGCAGACCCATAACAAACGGACTGGCCTGTCTATCCGCGACGTCAAGCGTCATGCAGACGCCAGAATCGCCGCCTTCGGAGTAAGCATTCTTGTGGCAGGACTGCTTTTGCTACCCTGCGCAGCACTGGCGACAGAAATGCCCGAAACCGATGTCGCAGCACCCATTACCTGCGACGAAGCCAACGCGGAAGGCAGCCTCACAGCTACCACCGTTGTCGACCATAACTATGACCTGGAGCTCCCTCCTGCCTTTATGTTGGTCCAGAATGAGGCGTTTGTATACGATTTCCCCGACAAACCCGAAGACTTCATCTACGGGCTTAACGACACCGTCCTTCTCTTCAAGATCGACACCGATACCGAAGGCCTTATAAAAACCGAGAACCCCAAAGAGGCCAGCGTCTCTATTGCCCTGACCATGATCGACAATCACGTTAGAGCAACCGTAGTCTTTACAGGCAGTTACGCCGACGACCAAATCCCTTACAGGCTGAACCTCAACAGCTCAGCCCACCTTGGCACACACGTTGACCGTGACTTCGACAGCGGGCAAGGGATTATGCACGAGACGCGGCACGATTACTACATCCGTTACATCTTCGACAGTGACGTGCACTTGATTGCAACCGATACGAGCGGTTCCAAACCCGATCCAAGTGTTAAGCCGATCCCAGAGGTCAAACCCGAACCGGAAACCAAGCCCGAGCCCACACCGCAGCCCAAGACAGAAAAGCCCGCGGCAAATCCCGTTTCCACCAAGGCAGTAACGGCAGCTAAACCAGCCAGGACCACCCTACCCGCTACGGGCGACAACGGCGCGATAGCAGTCGCCCTGAGTGTTGCCGGTGGCGTAGTTGCATCAGTTAGCATTTCCGCAACAAGGCGTCGCAACCGCTAGCTAAAGCAAATACGCCATTCACACAGGCAAACAACCAAGCTCCAACGAAAACGGTCCAGTCATCCGACTGTGCCGCACTCCAGTAGTTCGTGGAAGATATCAAAGAGGTATCCCAGGCTCCCTTGAGCTGTGCGACAGACAGATCAGGTTTGGGAAGTAGAACGGCCCTTGCGCGAAGCGTGAATCGGGCAAGTCTGACGTTTATTCCCAGGGCCAAGCAGGGCCGGAGGTTTTATTGGCGGCTCTTACGGGCGTCGCGAGTTTTGGCGAGGACGTAGGCATCGGGGTCGTCTTTGAACCAGGGGCAACGGCGCTCGCCGGAGACCATATGGCGGTGGGGGCAGCCGCCCATGCACATGGGCAGAATGTGGTGCACGGATGATTGGGCGTCCGCAGGCTGAGTGAAGCCATAACAACACTTCGCGCATCGAGCAGTTTGAGCCGGCGTGCGCATGTCGGCGCCATACCGGGAAGAGAGGGCCTTCTTGTGGGGCGGACGACCCCATTGCAGTCTCCTTCCGCTCTAATCCTGCGGGAACGACAGCGGCCGTAGGAGTACCGCTACCGTACTCGTAGCGGTTCTCCGCCCCCTAAGCAGCGTGTCCGCTACGAAACGACCGTCTTGTAATAAGCGCCGAAGTCTGCGAGCGAGTCCATGATGGGCATCATCTGGCGGCCGAGCTCGGTAAGGCCATACTCAACGCGGGGAGGATTCTCGCCATAGTCATGGCGAAAGACCAGCCCATCATCCTCCATCTGCCGCAGGCTGTCGGTAAGCACCTTCTGAGAGATCCCCTCGAGGTCGCGGCGCAACTCGTTGAAACGCCAAGGGCGTACGCGCAAGTTACGGATAATGAGCAGCTTCCACTTGCCGCCAATGAGCGTTACCGCCGTTGCGACCGGACACTCCGGAAGCTCCTCTTTCGCCATCACGGGAGACCCAACCTCCTTGACCATACCGGTTTCACAAAAAAGTACGCAGTTACAAATATGTGCGTACTCGTATTTGCATTCGCCTTCGCGTTGAATATAACTCACGCAGGAGATGCCTGCAAGGTACATCAACCCCAAGAGAGGAACCATTATGGCTAATTATGCAAGGACCCACATCGGTAATGAGAGCCGTGTCGAGCTGCACGAAGTGCTCGGGCTTACCGGGGCAGAGGTGAGTGTCAACAATCTTCCCGCCGGCGCTGGCGTTCCGTTCGTCCATGCACACAAGGAAAACGAGGAAATCTATGGCGTGCTCGAAGGCGCCGGCTCGGTCACGATCGACGGTGAGGAAATCGAGCTTGCAGCCGGCGACTGGCTGCGCATTTCCCCCGCCGCACACCGTCAGTTCCGCGCCGCATCCGACTCGGGCATCACATACGTCTGCATTCAGGTCAAGCAGGGATCCCTTGATGCCTTCACGGCCGACGACGCTATCATGTTCTAATTCGCGATCGGTGTGCAAGGGGCCGATACCGCCCGCATGCCCCCTTCGGAATAGGCGCTGAGCAGCTCCTGGGCGTGGGCGAACTCGGGCCCTCGCCTCCAACCGAGTAGGCGGTTGACCGCGAGATTTCCCTGGACGTTGTGAACGAAGAGCAGATAGGCGTCCTCGCGCGAGAGCCCGGTCTCCTCCATGATCGAGGGAACCATCTGCTCAGCGCCGCGCTCGACGACGCGCTGTGCCACCCGGGCGTATGCATCGTCATCCGAGTAGAGCAGATAATAGTCATCGTTTGCCGGCGGGCGCTGGCAGAGAGCCTCCGCCTCCGTTCCCTCAAGCGGGGGCGCCGCCGCCAGGGCCTCGTCGATAAGTGCATCAAGCAGCGCGAACTTGTCCTCGTAGTGCAAATAGAACGTGCCGCGGTTGATATCGGCACAGCGGCAAATATCCGCCACCGTCATCTTCGCGAAGCCGACCTCGGCCAGCAGCGCAAAGAACGCCTCCCGTATGACCGAAAGCGTATAGCGTCGGCGACGATCGATCTTCCCCGATTCCATGGCCCCTCCAATTGCAGCGCTCAACAATATCCAGAAGCCGCTCGTTTATCGACAGCAGCTCGAAACTGTTCATTGCTCTGACGCAAATCAACACTGATACTTTTTATAGACACCTGTTCATTGTAGTTGAAAGAGAGTATCAAGTGACTCTATACGAGCGGCTCGTTATCGAACTCACCAACCAATCGTTTTCCCATCAGGCCGCCTACCGCACCGGCGGCACGCCCTATGAACTGAGTGCCCGCGAGCCCGAGCGCTACGACCAGCAAATCGAAACGTTTGCCCGCATGATCGATGAAGCCGATTGCGTGCTTGTAGGCGGGGCCTCTGGGCTCTCCGCGGCGGGCGGCGGCGACTTCTACTACGAAGACAACGCGACCTATCGCAGGCATTTCGGCAAATTCGCCGAGCGCTACGGTTTCAGGGGCGCTTTTGAAGGGTCGTCCTACCGCTGGCCCACCGCCGAGTCGCGCTGGGGCTACCTTGCCACCTTCCTCGACACCACGCTCAACGCCCCGCTGCGCGAGCCCTACAAAGATCTCGACGCCATTCTTACCGAGAAAGACTTCTTCGTTCTCACCACCAACCAGGACACGCAGTTCATGAAAATCTACCCTTGGGAGAAGGTAGCAGAGATCCAAGGCGATCACCGCTTCTTCCAGTGCTCCCACTGTTGCACCGGCGAGGTGTGGGACGCGGTCGAGCCGGTCTCCCGCATGGTAGAGGCCATGGGAGACGGCCTTGAGGTTCCGACAGAATTCGTGCCACGCTGCCCGCACTGCGGGGCAGAGGCGTTCCCTTGGGTTCGCGGCTACGGCAACTTCCTGCAGGGCGAGCTCTACGAGGAGCAGTACCGCAAGGTGTCCGACTGGCTCGACGCGCACGCGCGGCAGAGGATCCTTTTCCTCGAGCTGGGCGTGGGCCGCATGACGCCTGCGTTTATCCAGGAGCCGTTCTGGGCCCTCACGGCGCAGTTGCCGCAGGCTGGCTACATCGCCGTGAACAACAGGACGCAGTTTCTCCCCCGTGCAATCGAGGATCGGGGGCTCGCCGTTCGTGCCGATATCGCCGACGTGCTCGCCGACGTGCGCAAGACGCTGGGTAGGTAGCGCATGGAAACGATAAAAGCGGTTCGTATCGGCCAGGCACTTGCCGAGGCGGATCTTATCATCATCGGCGCCAGCAACGGGCTCGACATGGCAGAGGGGCTCAACCTCTTCTACGCCGATGCTCATTTCCAAGAAGCGTACGGAGACCTCGCCCAGGCTGATGGCATCGGCTGCATACTGCAGGGGCTCACCTCTCCGGATGCAAACGTGCGACGCCGATGGGCCGATCGATTCCATCAAAAGGAGTATGTCGAGTATGAGCCCGGCCCAATCATGAACGGGCTGCGGCATCTTACGGAGCACGCTGATACCTTCGTGATCACATGCAATATTGACGGGCACTTCGCACGCGCAGGGTTCAACGAGAACCACGTGCTCGAGACGGAGGGGAGTACGTGCACGTCGATTGACGAGCAGCGTCTCGCCCACCCAGATGCCCTCGCCATGGCGCAGCTCGAAGATCTCGCGCACCTTGTGCAAGCGCATCGCAACCACAAGGTTGCCATCCTCGAACTTGGCGTGGGGCTGCGCAACGGCGTCATAAAGCGCATGCTCGCTCGGGTCGCGAACGCCTGCGAACACGCCACCTACATCGTGTTCAACTACAGTCAGGCTCTGACGCCCGACGCTTCGTGCGAGACAATTCTCGTTGACGGCGATATGACCCCGGCTTTCGAGGAGATCGTTCGATGCCACCTCTAGAAAGAGAAGCGATGAGGCTTCGAAGCCTCATCGACGATGCCGACGCCATCATCGTCGGCATCGGCTCGGGTATGTCGAGCGCCGCCGGGTTCAACCATTACAACCATGCGGGCATGACGTGTGCCGGAATGGCGGACTGGCAGAAAGCCTTTGGCTTCAAGAGCCTTTTCGACGGCTTCTATCACCTCTACCCCAGCCTCGAGCAGCAATGGGCCTACTACGCGCGATACATCGATTTCATGCTGCGCGAGCCGGCCTCACAACCCTATCTCGACCTGCGGTCCCTCATCGGCCATAAGGATTACTTCATCCTGAGCACCAATGTGGACACCCAGGTTGAGAAGACGTTTCCTGCCGAGAGGACCTGCAACTATCAGGGAAGCTTCGCACACCTTCAGTGCAAGCAACCATGCTGCGACGAGATCTTCGATGCGAGTCCCTACGTCGAGCGCATGCTCGCAGGCATGGCGGGGTTCGAGATCCGCAGCGAGAATGTCCCCCGATGCCCGCACTGCGGTTGGCAGCTTGTGCCGTGGGTGCGCGACGACACGTTTTTGCAGGGCACGGCATGGCGCAAGGGCCTCGAACGATATGAGCACTTCGCGCGCGAGCGTGGTAGTAGCCGCGTGCTGTTGCTGGAGCTCGGCGTGGGCGAGATGACCCCCGGCATCATCACGCTCCCGTTCTGGAGCATGACCGCAAAGCTACCGGATGCGCACCTACTGAGCGTAAACATCTCGGGCGACTCGGCCCCGTTGCAGCTCGGAAACAAGGCGGAGGCGATTCGGGCCGATTTGCGCACGCTGCTCGCGGCGGCGCGGGTGACGAAGGTATTTAAGCCTCCTTGTCAGTCGCTGTAAGGTATTCCTCGTCGTCCACGGGCTCCAACCACTCGTTGGAGGTCTCCTCACCCGGAACCTCCAGCGCGAGATGGGAGAACCAGCTGTCGGGCGCGGCTCCGTGCCAATGCTTTACGCCCGCGGGAATATTTACTACATCGCCAGGGCGCAGCTCCTGTGCCGGTTTGCCCCATTCCTGATAAAACCCTCGACCAGCCACGCAGACGAGGATCTGTCCGCCACCGCTTTTGGCGTGATGGATGTGCCAGTTGTTGCGGCAGCCGGGCTCGAACGTAACGTTGTAAATGCCGACCTGCTCGGTGGAAAGGGGCACGAGGTAGCTTTGCCCGATAAAGTACTTCGCAAATGCGTCGTTGGGGGCACCGATGGGAAAGGCCATCTCGTTTTGGTGTCGGGCCTTTGCGTCGGCGCCGTCATCTTCGTCCGCCCAGACCTCCTTCGCCATGCGAAAGGCCGCCCACGCCTTGGGCCATCCCGCGTAAAACGCCGCATGCGTAAGGATTTCCGCTATCTCAGCCCTGGTCACCCCGTTGCTCTTTGCGGACATCAGATGATATTGGAACGAAGAGTCCGTCAGCCCCTGCGCCATTAGGGCCACCACCGTCACCACGCTGCGGTCTCGAAGGGAAAGCCCATCTTCTCGGCTCCACACCTCGCCGAACAGCACATCGTCATTGAGCTGAGCGAATTTGGGGGCAAAATCCCCCAGGGCGTCTCTGCCCGCCGTCTGTTTAATTGCCATGATCGATTTCCTCCTATCGATGGTTCTGGACACGAATCTGTTTACGCATGGCCAAGTGGCCCGCCTAGATTCCCATGCCCATTCGTCGCGCCTGCTCAAGAGCAGGGTGCCCAGCGATTTCGCCCACGCCGTTCACGCCGCCGGCGAAAACCGTTTTGCCCATTACGGACCACCCCTTGCGCTACCGATTTGTATTGACGAGAATGAAGGTAATACCTAAACCTAACTTTAGGTCAAGGAATGAATTCGAGATTTATTCGGAGGGGCCATGTACACAATCGGACAGGTGGCGGAAATGTTCGGCTTGCCCGCCTCAACGCTGCGGTATTACGACAAGCAGGGATTGTTCCCGGGGCTGGAGCGGACGTCCGGCATTCGCCAATTTGGCGATACGGAACTCGAGGCGCTTCGGGTCATCGAATGTCTGAAGAAAGCGGGGATGGAGATCAAGGACATCCGTCTGTTCATGGAATGGTGTGCGGAGGGCCCGTCCACTTACCCCCAGCGCAAGGCCATGTTCGAGGAGCGGAAGGCCCACATGGAGTCGGAAATCGCGAACATGAACCGTGCGCTGGATATGCTGAGATTCAAATGCTGGTACTACGAGCAGGCGATTCAAGATGGCAGCGAGGATAGGCTGGAAGCGCTGATTCCCGACAATTTGCCGGAAGAAATCAAAGGCGCCTACGAGAACGCGCACGCTCGATAATGCCGACCGATCTCAAGGGAATTCGGTGAGGAGTCCTCTTCGGTTAGTGATGTACTTCTTTCCCTTGATGTCGTAGCGCTTCGCCTCATAGAAGACGAAGGCGTCACGGAGGTAGGAGATGTAGCGCCCGACGATGACGTGGTTGGTGGGAACCTTGTTGGCGTCGAGGACGTTGGCGATGTTGTTGGGCGAGTTGAGGTTGCCGGAGTTGTCCATCATGTACTCGGCCAGCCTCTCCAACACGGTGGAGTCGGTACGTATTGCGGTCTACCCAAGCCATAATCCACTCCTTCTCGGTTTCGAAACTCGATTATTTCTAAAGTTTCGAAACCGAGAAGGCAATGTACACAAGGATGCATCGAGGAGCGAATCCCAGTAGCGCCATGTCAGCAGCGATGCCGGGCGCATTCGCACGTGCCACAATCCAACCACCAGAGATGAAAACACAGTCCCCGTCGGGTAGTCGTGGGCGTGCGCTAGTCCGCATCAGTAACCTGCCTCCTTGGTTGTCCCTTCTCTGCATGGTCATCTACATAAAGGAGGAACCAACCATGCAGATCAGCGTGTCGTCCACCCTGACCGTATATCACGACGGTCAATTCTGGGTCGGGCTGGCGGAGCACGTCGAGAGCGGAAGGTATGGCGTCGCCCGCATCGTCTTCGGCGCGGAGCCGTCCGATGAGGAGATTCTGCGATTCGTTACAAGCGAATGGGAGAAGCTCTCGTTCTTCGGCGACAAGGCCACCGAAACAAGCAAGCCCGCGAAGAACCCCAAGCGGCGCGCTCGCGAGGCAGCGAAAGCCCTTAAACGGCCCGCGGTGAGCACCAAGGCGCAACAGGCGCTCGCGGCACAGCGGGAAGCAATGAAGCGGGAGTCGGCTCAAGCAAGAAGTCAGCGTCGCGCGGATGAGGCGGAGACGCGCTTCGAGCAGCGAAAGTTGAAGCGCAAGCAGAAGCATCGCGGGCATTGATCGCCATTTGCAGCAAGGCAAACCATATACAGCAGCGGCGCCAGTTCCACTTGAAGCCGACGCCGCGTAGACGCTGATGGTGACGGCTATGCACGGGCACGGGCGCGCCACCGCACTTCACAGCTTGTTTCTCAAGTATTTGGGACGCACACGCGGCGTTCAAAAATGCGGAGCGACTCCGCATGGCTCGAGACTGAGCCGAGATGCCCTACTTCTCGCCCTCCAGCAGCCCCACGATGCGGTCGATGTCGACGGCAAAGCGAGGCCTTCCCTCGCGCTCGTAGCGGTCAAGGTATGCCTGGCACTCGGAGACAATGCGCTTGGTGTTGCCATCGATGATGCGCTGGAGCGTCTCGTAGTAGGCCGAGCCCTCGGTCCTGAAGCGGCGCTGGTGGGCCTTGGTTATGGGGAACATCTTGATGTAGTGGATGCCGTGGCGGCAGCCGGGGCGCGTCGTGGGGCGGGGTGGCAACGCAAAGTACTGGTCTTTGGGCACGTTAGGGGCGATGTTGGAACGCAGCGGCACAGCGAAGTCCCTGCGCTTTCCGCGGAAACGCAGCCTCACCACCACGATGCAGGGGCGATTGTGCTTAAGCATGAGCTCGCGGTCGCCATCGACGAGGTCGAAGAAGTCCTGGGAGATGGATACGATCTTCATCGGTTGCGCCCCCCCTTCATACGAAGCGGGGCCCGCATCGCTGCAGGCCCCTACAGGTGGGCGATATTCTACGCCTTGCGGCACCCCGTCGCCCACGGAGGTTAAACGTACACGTAAGCCGTACTCTGAAAGCCGCGGCTTCCGGCAAGTAGTTTATACCACGAAAGGTCGCTTTCGATGCGCCTAGCTCGCAAAATAACACTCGCTGGGCCGTCACCCCTGATCTTCTCGACCGTCTCCTCCGGGTACTTATTGCGTGCCACGGGCACCTCCGTCCTTGTTATCGCGATAAACATACCATGAGTGGCGTACGGGTCGAAAAGGGCTGGCGCCAAAAGAGCCCAACGGCCGTTACAGCTTCGTTAGAAACGCGCCCCACCATGGATGGTGAACCCGAAAGGTAAGGCGCACGGGCACGGCGACTCGGCCCGCGCACCCGGAAGAGAAAGGACGAACCCATGGGTTACATGCTCGAGACGCGCGGGCTCAC
>CABUEK010000009.1:0-95388 GCA_902490565.1 uncultured Collinsella sp.
GCGGTCGGCGGGGCCATTGTGGCTCTTGACAGCGGATTGGGTCATATGAGCGAAAACGCCCCTAAGCGAGCAAGGTGACGTGAAAGAGGGGGGCATTGACCTTCTGGTCATGCCCGACGATTGAACGTCAGATTGCCGCTTAGGGGGGTTTGCAGCGTCGGCCGGTTACGGCGTTTGTAAAACGCCGTAACCTACAAAATGAGCATCGCGTCGCCAAAGCTGAAGAAGCGGTAGCGCTCTTCGATAGCAGCGGCGTAGGCATCCATGATCTGGTCGCGGGTGGCAAGCGCGCTTACGAGCATCATGAGCGTGGAGCGCGGCACGTGGAAGTTCGTGATCAGCGCGTCGACCACGTGATAGGTCGAGCCGGGCATGAGGTAGAGCTGCGTCGTAGCGTTCTCGCGCGCCACGATGTCGCCGCGGCCGAGCGTATCGGCCCCATCCTCGCGGCCCTCAAAATAGCGCGCCGTCACGGCCGGATCGGACACCGGTGCCTCAGCGTCAAAGGCGCTCTCGAGCGAGCGCACCGCGGTGGTGCCGACGGCGATCACGCGGTGCCCCTCGGCCTTCGCCTTATGCACGGCGTCGACAACCTCCTGCGACACGTGGTAGCGCTCGGTGTGCATGACGTGCTGCGTGGGGTCGTCCTCCTCCACCAGACGGAAGGTATCAATACCCACCTCGAGCTCGACGGCGGCAAACTTCGCGCCCTTGGCCTCGATAGCGGCCATGAGCTCGGGGGTAAAGTGCAGACCCGCCGTAGGAGCGGCAGCCGAGTGCTCCTCCTTCATGGCGTAGACGGTCTGGTACTTCTCGGGATCGCCCTCGTAATCGGTAATGTAGGGCGGCAGCGGCACGTGACCGGCAGCATGAATGGCCTCGTCGAGCGTGCGCGGCTCGCCGGCGGCATTGCAGCCGGCCGGCTCAAAGCGCACCAGACGGCCTCCGCGGCTATCGGTGACAAAGTCGATGACCTCGGCCGTCAGCACCACGGGAGCCCCCTCGGGCGCATGGGCGCCACCGGCGCGATACTCAATCTGAGCACCGGGCTTCAGGCGCTTACCCGGCTTGACCAGGCACTCCCAAACATGGCCGAGCGGATCCACGTCCTCGCGGCGCTTGAGCAGCAGCGTCTCGACCACGCCGCCCGAGCCCGTCTTGCGACCGATCAGGCGGGCCGGCATCACACGCGTCTTGTTGATGACGAGCACATCGCCCGGCTCGATATAGTCGATAATGTCGCGGAAGATGCGGTGCTCAACGGTACCGCCGTGCTCCAGCGGCTTCCCCGCCTGGGAGCCTTTGCGATCCACCACCAGCAGGCGGCAGGAGTCGCGCGGCTCGGCAGGAGCCTGGGCAATCAGTTCCTCAGGAAGGTTGTAGTCAAAATCATCGGTACGCATAGACACGTCGGATACTCCTTATATAGCTAAAGTCCGCTCTACATCCTAGCAGGCTGACGTCCCAAACGAACTACTTTTTGGCGGCTTTGCGCTCGTCGCGGATGCGGGCGCGATCCATGGCCGCCTCGACCGCCGAGAAACGGCAGCCGCAGTAATTCTGCCGATACATGCCCAGCTCACGCGAACGGCGCGTAGCCTCGGGATAATACGGGCGAAAATCGCGAATCACCGGGGTGAGACCGCGGGCGGCAGCCAGACGCTCCAAAACATCATTGCAGGTGTCGAACAGCTGATACGGCGAGACGGCGAGCGTCGTACCCACATATTCAAACCTGCGCTCCTGGGCAACGCGGCATGCCTCGGCCAAGCGCAAGGCATAGCACGAGCGACAGCGACGGGGCCGATCGGCACCCAGCGGGGCCACGCCGGCCTCCCAGCGCTCGCGGTCCTCCCCCGCCTCGATGAGCTCGATGTCGCCATCGGCACACCACCGGCGCAGCTCGTCCAGACGCCGCCGCCATTCATCGCGCGGTTGAATATTGGGATTGGTCCAGCAAATCGTGGGCTCAAACCCCTCCTCGCGCAGCAGGCGAACCGGCTCAAGCGAGCATGGTGCACAGCACGCATGCAGCAACAACGACTTCATCGACATCCCCGTCCCAGAAAACTCACCCCGACATCATGGCAGCTAAAATAGCCCCGTCCCAAAAAGACTACTTTGCGAAAAAGCGCACGCCAAAGGACGTATCCTCGCAGGCGACGATACGGCGGTCGCGCAGAATGGTCCGCACGTAATACCAATCACCCACACAGCCCGACAAGTGCAGACCAGCCGCCAGGTAGCACAGCAGCGGATAGTCCGAGAACGCAAACCCCAGGGCAAACGCTGTCGTCACAACAACCGTCGGCGCCAGGCAAACCGCCATGTACCGCCGGCGCGAATACACAACGCCCTCGGCGCAGGCATAGATCATCGCCGTCTCGCGATTCGCCCCAAAGGTCACCTGCGCGCCCGCAGGCGCCAGCAGCTTAAAAAACACCGCATGCACCAGCTCGTGCACGGCAAACGATGCCATTGAGACCGCAGCCAAGCCGACTATCCAGCCCACGACAGCCATCCAGCCGCCCGCCTCAGCCGCGTCCAAGTCCGCAGGCCCGCCCAACAGCATAAACACCGGCACCAGGCACACGGCAAACACTGCGATCACGGCCATCCCCCACACGAAGCAAGCGTGTAGAAAATCCTCGTCCTCAAACGCATGTATGTTGGAAATCTCATTCATAGCATCTTAGGATAGCGCCCCTGCCACGCACCCGCCCGCATGTGCGATAATGTCGAACGATATGCACGAATTGACCACCGCGCCGCCGAACCCCGTGCCCGGCCGCGCTCTTACCTATATGCGAAGGAGTCCCATGGCATCCAAATACTCCATGAACGACCGTCCCAGCTGGCCGCGCCGCGCCATCGTTACCGCCGGCGAGCCCTACGGCAACAAGGGTCTGCACTTTGGCCACGTCGGCGGCGTCTTTGTCCCGGCCGACTTCTTCGCCCGCTTCCTGCGCGACCGCCTGGGCCGCGAAAACGTCATCTTCACCTCGGGCACCGACTGCTACGGTTCGCCCATCATGGAGAGCTACCGCAAGCTCAAGGAGAACGAGGGCTACGACAAGTCCATCGGCGAGTATGTCGAGTCCAATCACTCCCGCCAGGCCGCGACCCTCAACAACTACAACATCAGCTGCGACATCTACGGCGGCTCGGGTCTTGAGCCGGCTGCGCAGATTCACAACGAGGTAACCGCCGAGATTATCGAGCGCCTGCACGAGCAGGGTACTATCTCAAAGCGCTCCACGCTGCAGTTCTACGACGCCAAGGCCGGCACGTTCCTCAACGGCCGCCAGGTGATCGGCCGCTGCCCCATTCAGGGCTGCAAGTCCGAGAAAGCCTATGCCGACGAGTGCGACCTGGGTCACCAGTTTGAGCCCGAGGAGCTCATCGCGCCCAAGAGCCAGCTCACCGGCGAGGTGCCCGAGCTGCGCCCGGTCGACAACCTCTACTTCGACCTTCCGGCCTACCTCGACTTTATGAAGACCTACACCGCCAAGCTCGCCCAGAACCCGCAGGTTCGCTCCGTGGTCTCCAAAACCATGGAAGAGTGGCTGCTGCCGGCACAACTCTATATTCAGAACAAGTTCCGTGAGGCTTTCGACGCCGTCGAGGACCAGCTGCCCGAGCACACCGTGCTGGAGCCCGAGGGCAACAAGAGCAGCTTTACCGTCACCTTCCCCAGCTGGAAAGAGCGCGACGACGCCCACGCGGTGCTCGCCAACGGCGGCGTGCGCTTCCGCAGCGGTAAGGCGCTCGTGCCCTTCCGCATCACCGGCAACATCGGCTGGGGCGTTCCGGTGCCCGAGGTCGACGGCGTTTCCGACGTCACCTGCTGGTGCTGGCCCGAGAGCCTGTGGGCGCCCATCAGCTACACCCGCACCGTACTCGCACGCGATGCCAAGGCCGCCGGCGTGACCGAGGGTGTCGCCGCCCAGGATGCCGCCCTCATGGGCGAGCCCGCCGCCGATTCCACGCAGGTCCCCGCGCCCGCCTACCAGCACAGCTCACTCGACTGGCGCGACTGGTGGTGCTCGGACGACGCACAGATCTACCAGTTCATCGGTCAGGACAACATCTACTTCTACTGCATCGCGCAGACCGCCATGTGGGAGGCCCTGGGTTGGGACCTCACGCAGAGCACCGTCAGCGCCTGCTACCACCTGCTCTACATGGGCAAAAAGGCCAGCTCGTCCTCGCAGACGCCTCCCCCGCCGGCAGACGACCTGCTCAATCACTACACCTGCGAGCAGATGCGCGCGCATTGGCTGTCGCTCGGCCTGTCCGAGAAGCCGGTGAGCTTTAGCCCCAAGGCATACGACACCCGCGTGACCGGCAAGGACAAGGACGGCAACGAGGTGCGCGCCTGCGACGACAAGCGCGTCATCGACCCCGCCCTTAAGGAGAGCGCCCTTTTGACCGGCGTGTTCAACCGCTTAGCCCGCAGCTGCTTCTACGGCGTCGCCGTCAAGGAGGGCGACGAGAGTCCCTATCGCAACGGCTGCATCCCCGCCGGTGCCGCTTCTGACACCGTGGTCGAAGCCGCCCAGCAGGCAGCCCTCGCCTTTGAGCAGGCCATGTACAAGTTCGAGACGCACCGCGCGCTTGCCGTGTGCGACGACTACCTGCGCGCCGCCAACAAGCGCTGGAGCGACGCTTCCAAGGCCGCCAACAAGCTCGAGGGTAACGAGGCAAACGCCGCGATGACGCAGGCCCTTGTCGACGCCTTTACCGAGCTGCGCGTGGCGACCGTCCTGATGCACGGTATTGTGCCGGCCGGCTGCGAGCTCATCTGCGAGTACTTCGACGTCGACCCGGTCGCTTTCTTTAGCTGGGATAACATCTTTGCCTCCACGGACGAGTTCGTGGAGATCCTGGGCGAGAAGCCCGGCGAGCACCGCGTGAAGCCGCTGCCCCCGCGCTTCGACTTCTTTAGCAAGCACGAGAGCCAGTACTAAACACTCGACATGTAATGGAATGGGAAGGAAAGACGGATGTCCAAGCCGCGTCGTCGTAAGCAGAAAAAGCAGGTCAAGGCCGAGCTCAAGCTCAGGCAGTTTGCCGCCACCGAGCTTTCCGACCAGCTTGCCGCCCTTCCCTGCGCCGCCGACCTGCCGCGCTTTATGGTCGACACGATCGCCGGCGCCTATGCGCCCGCCGATGCCGAGCTCATGATCGAGGGCTTCGGTGCTGCAGCCACACGCCCGGTCACGCTGCGCGCCAACACGCTCAAGGCAACCGCCGAGGACATCGCTGCGGCGCTCGATGCCGCCGGCATCGCCCACAACCCCGTCGCCTGGTACCCAGACGCCTTCATCCTGCCCGAGGCCCAGGTTTCCGACCTGTGGGGCCTCGGCATCTACCGCGACGGCAAGATCTACTTACAAAGTCTATCGTCCATGATGCCGCCGTTGGTCCTGGGCGCCCAGGCAGGCGAGGACATCTTGGACATGTGCGCAGCCCCCGGCGGCAAGACGACGCAGATCGCCGCCCTCACCCAGGGACAGGCACACCTCACCGCCTGCGAGATGAGCATTCCCCGCGCCGAAAAGCTCGAGGCCAACTTGGGCCGCCAGGGCGCCAAAAACGTGCCCGTCATGCGCATCGACGCACGCGAGCTCGACGAGTTCTTCCGCTTCGATCGCATCCTGCTCGACGCCCCCTGCACCGGCACGGGCACCGTCATCAGCGGCAACGAGAAAAGCCTGCGCGGCCTGACCGAGCAGCTGCTGAGCAAGTGCGCCCGCTCGCAGCGAGCACTTCTGGACCGCGCCATGGGAGCCCTCAAACCGGGCGGCACGCTCGTCTATTCGACTTGTTCGATCTTGCCGCAGGAAAACGAGGACGCCCTGCAAGAGGCCCTCGACAAGCATATGGACTGCGAGCTCATCCCCCTCGATGGCACGCCGAGCGAAAGTGAAACGCGCCGCGCCCAGGAAGCTGGCGAAGAGCCACGCGTCGAGAGCAACGCCCTCACCGTGGCCATCGCCGCCGGCCACGTCTCGTCCGTCGCCAACGGTATGCCCGGCACGCTCACCATTCCGCCTAGCCGCGACTTTGAGGGCTTCTACATTGCCCTGATCCGAAAACGCAGCTAGCGCACGGATCCAAAACTCAACAAGCTATCTCCGTGCGCGTTTGCCCTGCTGGTCGCGATGCTGTTCAAGCATCGCGCGCTCCTTGCGTTCGGCCCTTTTACCCTTAATGGCCGTGACCACAAAGTAGATGACCGCGGCGGCAACGATTGCGCCCACACACAGGCCAATCGAGCCCAACATTGCCGAGAATTCCATACCGCGTCACCTTTCTTTTGCATACGGGACTTTCAAGATAGCACCTCGATTCCCGCCACCACAGCTCCTTCACGTTCGCCGGCCCTTCGGTCTAACGGATGACTCGGCGGGGAAAAATCAACTCGTCAAACGATTTAGCAAGCACAACGCCGCCGGCACCCTCCCGGCCGTCATCACATAGAATCGAGCCTCCATGGATACCCTCAACGATCTAAACGAACGCGTCGACGCCTTCGTCGGCACCAGCTCCTTCGACACGCCCGCCGCGGCAAACGACCAAGCTCCCATCGATGTGCCCGCCGAGGTTCACGAGGACATCGTCGCCTCGGTCGATTTCTCCGAGGTCGAGCTTGCGGACGAATTTACCGAGCCCCAGGTGGCCGTAACTCCCAACGGTCTTTTGCCCATGGAGCCGCTGCCCATCGACGGGCGCCTGCGCAAGGCGGCCCTTCGCATGCCCGATGAGATTGAGGAGGCCAGCGGCTTTACGCTCTTTGGCCGCCGCATCAAATCGCTCATCTACACCACCGACGTGGCGGTCATCCGCAACTCCAATGCCGACGCCGTGTTTGCGGTCTACCCCTTTACGCCGCAACCCGCCATTACGCAGGCGCTGCTGACGGTCGCCGAGTGCCCGGTCTTTGTGGGCGTTGGCGGCGGCACCACCACCGGCAAGCGCTCCGTGCAGATGGCGGCCGTCTCCGAGATGCAGGGCGCGGCGGGCTGCGTGGTCAACTCCCCCGCCACCGCCGAGATGGTCGAGCACATCACCAACATCGCCGACATCCCCGTCATCGCCACGGTCGTTCGTTGCGACGACGATGCTCACGCCAAAGTGCGCGCCGGCGCCAAGATCCTTAACATCGCGGCCGGCAAGAACACGCCACAGGTCCTGCGCGAGCTGCGCGAGCACTATCCCAACCTGCCGCTCATCGCACCGGGCGGCAAGACGCCCGAGAGCATCCGTGAAACCATCGCCGCCGGTGCCAACGCCATCATTTGGACGCCGCCTTCGGCCCAGCAGCTGCAGACCGACATGATGCAGCGCTACCGCAAGATGAAGGAAGACGCCACGCCCGTCATCTCGCACGACGATGTACCCATTATCGACCAGGTTGCCGCCGCCGAGGTCAGTCAGGTCGAGAACATGAATCCCGACGTGCCGATTCCCGACGAAGTCATCGAGCGCGTTGCTTCGATCCACGATCATATCGAGGAGCGTCGCGCCAACCGTGGACTCAAGCCCTCGCTGCACGGCTTCTTCTTCCGCGGAAAGAAACGCTAGCAAAACATCTTGGCCCGCCCCACAAACGTGAGGCGGGCCGTTTTCGTTTGAGCAATCATGCAGCGACGTGATGGGGCAAATTAATCCACGCGCTTGTCGCCCATAAAGAAGAGCGCCACCGTACCGGGTCCGGTATGCGAGCCAATCAGAGTACCGATGTTATTGATCTCAATCTTGCCTTTAAGCTGCGGAACCTGTTCCTCAATCAGCGCCGCAACCGCCTCGGCATCCTCGCGGCACGCCGAGTGCGACATGATGCACTTACCCGAATAATCCGCACCGTCCTGCACGTGTGCCATCATGGTCTTAGCCATCTCGGAAATCGCGCGCTTCTTAGTGCGAATCTTCTCACGTGGCGACAGCCCACCTTCGCAATCGACCGTCATAAGCGGGCAAATCTTAAGCGCCGTGCCGATGATCGCGCTCGCAGCCGAAATGCGACCGCCGCGCAGGTAGCTCGACAGATCGGTCGAAAAGAACCAGTGGTGCAGGTTGAGCTTGTGCTCCTCGATCCAGGCGGCCGTCTCGTCGAGTGAAGCCCCGCTATCGCGCACGTCGGCGGCACATTCCGCCAGCAGGCCAAAGCCCGAAGACGCTGCCAGCGAATCGATGACGCGCACCTTGCCGCCCTGGGGATAGCGATCCGCGAGCATCTGCGCCGCAACGCAGGCCGATCCATACGTGCCCGAAATACCCGACGACAACGTCAGGTGCAGCACGTCTTTACCCTCGGCAACAAACGGCTCCCAAAACTCCTCGTACTCGCCCACGCTCACCTGAGACGTCTTGGGCATGGCGCCCGCGGCAATCTGGGCAAAAAACTCGTCCGGCGTAATCGACTGATACAGATCGTCCGTATAGACAACATCGTCGATCTCGTAATGAAAACACACGACGGGGATATTGCGCGACGCAAAGAACTCACGGGTTCGGTCGGCGGCGGATTCACAGGTCAGGACAAAATCACTCATATGAGGCTCCTTACTCATTGCTGCGCAAATTATCGCACAGTGAGCCTACATACGGTACATATGTCCACTATTTACCAAATCGAACCAAAAATAGCGAACATCTTTACCACCATCGTCTCCACCGGCCCCACGCATAAATATCTGAGAAAACACCCTCTGTCGTCTCCACTCAACCGCCATATCTACCTCAACTAAATCGATTTACCAAACCGTTCAGCCGACAATTCAGCCGCTGGCGCAAAATCGAAACAAAAGCGGCGCATACTGATAAACGTTTGACGCTGTTTATCAGTTTTACCAGCTCCATCGGAAGGTGTTTCATGGTCGCATTCGATCGCAACCCGCAAGACTTTAAGTATCTGCGCCTGCTGTCGAGACAGTTCCCCACCGAGCAATCCGCGTTTACCGAGATCATCAATCTCTCAGCCATCCTCAACCTGCCCAAAGGCACCGAGCATTTTATGAGCGACGTGCATGGCGAGTACGAGGCCTTTATGCACATCCTCAACAACTGCTCGGGCGTCGTGCGCGAGCATGTCGACGAGATTTTTGGCGACACGCTCACCTTTGACGAAAAGGGCGAGCTGTGCACGCTCATCTACTACCCGCACGAGAAGATCGAGCTGGTCCGCAGCCAGCGCGAGGACTCGCCCACCTGGTACAAAACGATGCTTGACCAGCTCATCATGGTCGCTCGTTCGCTTTCAAGCCGCTACACCCGCTCCAAGGTTCGTAAGGCCATCCCACGCGATTACGCCTACATCATCGACGAGCTGCTACACACGCATCCGGATGAGAACAACTATCGTGTGCGCTATCACGAGCGCATCGTGGAGTCCATCCTGGAGACCGCAAGCGCCGACGACTTTATCGAGTCGCTCGCCTCGCTCATCAAGCGCCTGGCCGTCGACCACCTGCACCTGGTGGGCGACATCTTCGACCGCGGCGGCGGCGCGGCCAAGATTATGGACCGTCTGCTCACCTACCATTCACTCGACATCCAGTGGGGCAACCACGACCTGCTGTGGATGGGCGCTGCGGCCGGTGAGCCCGCCTGCATCGCCACGGTGCTGCGCAACAACCTACGCTACGACAACTACGAGATCCTGGAGAACGACTACGGCATCTCGCTGCGTGAGCTTGTCGCCTTTGCCGATGCCACCTACACCGCCGGTGAGTCCATCACCCCGCTGATCAAGGCCATCAACGTCCTACTCTTTAAGCTCGAGGGCCAGATTATCCAGCGCCACCCCGAGTTCGATATGACCGACCGCCTGTTACTCGACAAAATCGATCACGACACCGGCACGGTCACGCTCGCCGACGGCAGCGTGTGGCCGCTCACGACCAATGACTTCCCCACCGTCGACCCGGCGGACCCCTATTCGCTCACGCCCCAAGAGCAGCACATCATCGACAAGCTCGTGTCCGAGTTTGTCACCGCCGATCACCTGCATCGCCATATCGATTTCCTCTATTCCCACGGCTCGATGTACAAGGTCGCCAACGGCAACCTGCTGTTCCATGGCTGCGTGCCGCTCAACGAAGACGGCACCTTTAGCAGCATGAACTGCCTGGGCACCTGGCACGCTGGCCGCGATTATCTCGATTTTTGCGACCACATCGCCCGCCGCGCCTGGCGCGTGGGCGACCGCGACGCTCTCGACTGGATGTGGTACCTGTGGATTGGCTTTAACTCACCCGCCAGCGGACGCCTGGTGCGTACCTTTGAGCGCGCCTATATCGCCGACAAGAGCACCTGGGTCGAGCCGATGGACCCGTACTTTACGCTTACCAAGTCGCCCTCGGTCTGCGACGACATCATGCGCGAGTTTGGCGTCGCGCCCATGGCATGCTCACCGACCGGTCACATCATCAACGGCCACACGCCCGTTAAAACCACCAAGGGCGAGCAGCCCATCCGCGCCGAGGGCAAGCTGCTGGTCATCGATGGCGGATTCTGCCGCGCTTACCATCCCAAGACGGGCATCGCCGGCTACACGCTTATCTCGAGCTCGCGAGGGTGCCGCCTCAAGTCGCACCAGGCCTTTACCACCGTTGCCGAGGCGCTCACCCGCAACATCGATATCGAAAGCGAGACCAACCGCTTTGACGAGGCCGACCGCCGCCGCATGGTGAGCGACACCGATACCGGCGCCAAGATCCGCAGCCAGATCCAGGACCTACGCCAACTGCTCGATGCATATAGAAACGGTGCTATCGAGGAGCGCGCCTAGCTCCACCCGCGGGGATTGGCTAAACTTGCTGGGTTTGTCATCCCCACGGCGCCCCAGCGCCACCCTAAGGCAGGTACCATGCAAAAGCTCCTTGCGCAGATTATGAAGTTTGGCGTCGTCGGCGTCATTGCCACGGTCATCGACTTTGGCATTATGAATCTGCTCCACTACGGTCTGGGCCTCAACATCCTAATCGCCAACACCAGCGGCTTTATCGTCTCACTCATCTTTAATTACGTCGCCAGCATGAAGTACGTGTTTGCGCACAAGGAGGGCATGAGCCGCCGCCGCGAGTTCATTATCTTTGTCGTGCTGTCCATGATTGGTTTGGTGCTCAACGACGGTATCGTGCTGGCGCTCAACGCCGGTCTGGGGCTCGAAGCCAATATCGCCAAGATTTGCGCCACCGCGCTTGTCATGGTCTACAACTTTGTGACCCGAAAGATCTTCCTGGAGGGCGACGAGACCAAATAGCTCGACACCCCTGCAGCATTACGGCGCCCACGGACGACGCGCGCTCAGCGCAGTATCGTCCGTGGGTGCCGCTCGTTTACGGGCAAATTTTCAACGTTTGCGGATTAGCACTTGATAATTTGGCGAGTTCGTATAGTTCTTGGCAAAGACCTTACGTTTCCCTTGCAAAAGCTCTAAAGTATCCTCTGCTCGATTCATCAACGCATTGGATGTGATTACGTGCGCAAGGCACTGGCACAACCTCATACTAAGCAGTTCCTCAAGTTCGCTGTCGTGGGCCTTATCTCCTTTGGCATCGACTGGGGTATGCTCATTGCGCTCGTCGAGCTGTTCCACCTCGACTTTTTGATGAGCACCACGGTCTCGTTCATCACGTCCGTCGTGGTCAACTACTGGCTCAGCATGAAGTACGTGTTCGACCATCGCGAGGGCATGAGCCGCAAGCGCGAGTTCACGATCTTCACCATCCTGTCGGTGATCGGTCTGGGGCTCAACGACCTGTACATGTTTGTGGGTGTCACGTTTTTGAGTATCGGCTACCAGGCCATGAAGGCCATCGCCACGTTCTTGGTCACCTGGTACAACTACTTTAGCCGTCGCTTCTTCCTCGAAGGCGCTCGCTCGTAGTCGATTCGACATTTGCTTGAATGTATAGCCGGTTGGAATTCTCGTTCCAGCCGGTTTTTTATTTGTCGAGGTCCCCGGCGACCCAGTCCTCTACGCATGAAAAAACGGGCAGCCCGGATGTTTATCCGAACCGCCCGTCTGGCGCGCTATGTCGAGGTCTCTAGCCTGTAACGTAATACCAGACCACGTTGTCGCCGTTGGAGAGAACGTAGTTGCTGCAGGCCGTCATGGGCGTTGTGCCGTTGACGGAGTACATCCAGCCGCTCGTGCCGCCGTGCTGTTTCTCGGTCAAGCCACCAATCGCGGAGACATACGTGCCGTACGACGAGCCCTGTGCGTTGACAGAAAGGCCCAGCGCGCACAGGGCATCGTAGACGGTAGCACCTTCGTTAAAGGTAAAGGTGCCACCAGAGGACACAGGATTGCCCACGGCGCTCGATGTGACCGAAACCGTTACCGTTACGTAGTTGGACTCCTGCGAGCCGCCCTGGCCGCCCGAGGGAGCGCTTCCGCCATTAGAGCCGGAGGCTCCATCAGACGACTGACCGCCGCCCGAAGAAGCACCGCCAGACACATTAGAAGTATCGCCGGCTCCCGTATTCTGGGCAGCGAATTTATCTCCAGACTTCTTGCCGTCCCGACCATCGGACTTCTTGCTATCCGAGCTTTTATCCGATTCCTTGTTTGAAGACTCGGAATCGTCCTTGGACTCGTCTTTTGCGTCATTCGATGACTTGGAATCCTTGGAACTGGCCTCGACCGAAGTCGTAGTCGAGCCAGACGCCTTGGTGTCCTTGGTGACGACGCTCTCCCCCGTCACGGTCTGAATGATCCAGTCGATGGACCAGGCACCGCTTGTGGAAGGATGGACGAAACCCAGCGAGACGACGATCAGAATGGTGCACACGGCAGTCAGAACACCAAGGAGCGCCTTGCGACGAGGGGCGGACGCCGCCGAAGCGGCGCCCTTTTGCTTTGGATCATCGAGCTGGATAAACGAGGGGTCGGGCTGTTGCCCGTTAGTCTCCTTGGGCTTATCGGGCATTACCGTCACCCTTGCCGCGCTTGGTCAGCACGAAGACGGCGATGAGCGCAAGGCCAATCACGCCGGCGGCGATGCCAACGATGGCGAGCGGGTTGGTGCCAGTCTCCTGCTCGGCAGTACTAGAGGACTTCTTAGCAGTGGTCGTGGAAGCAGCACCCGTATCGGACTTGGAATCGGACTTCTTGTCGGACTTGCTGTCCTTCTTGTCAGACTTCTTCTCGTCCTTCTTATCGGACTTATCGGAGTCCTTCTTGTTGGACTTGTTGTCCTTGGTCTCGCTCTTGGTCGACACCGTCGTCTTGGTCACCGGCTTCTTGCCCGGGGCAATAGCGCCGCCCTTCGAGCCGGAGCCAGAACCCGCGCCAGCGCCAGTGCCAGTGCCGGAACCGGTACCAGAACCGCTACCGCCGTTGGAACCAGCACCGCCATTGCCGCCAGGGTTAACAGCATTCTTGGTCCACTTGGCATACAGCGTCAGATCGGCCGTCACCGGCGTGCTAAAGTCATACGCCTGCGTGCAAGCCTCATCGGTATACCAACCGCCGAAAGTGTAGCCATCGCGCGTCGGATCGGCCGGCTTGACCAGCTTGCCATCGGCCGTAGCAACAAACTTAGTGTCGCAAGCAGACCCGCCGTTGGAATTAAAGGCAACCGTCCAAGACTCAACGGCCCCGAGCTTGAACAGCGTGCCCGAGTCATTGATGTAGTACAGGTTGCCAGATGCATCGGCAATGACCGGAGAGTCACAGTACTGGTAATGGCCAGCCGCATCATAAATCTGCGTCGCCTCTGCATCGCCGAGCGTATAGCGATACACGCCACCACCAGCAGAGTAGTTGACGTAATCCTTGCTATCCGCGCTGTTAACAGTGAAGTACACATAGGTCTTGCCGTCCTGAACACTCACCAGCGGAGTAGCAGCAATACCGTTGAGGCCAGCCGGCAGCGCCTTGCCGTCGGCAGCAGCGACCATCGTGGTCTTACCCGTCTTCAGGTTATAGAGAACCAGAGCAGAGCCAGTAGCCGTCTGTCCGCCGACAATCAAGTTTTCGCCAGCCACCGCCGGGGCGCTCATGTTATTCGTAAGGCCCAGATCAACCGTCTTCTGTTCACTCAGCACGCCCTTTGCCGAAAGCGAAATCACATGGAGCTTTCCGTCGTGCGTCATCTGATAGAAGGTCGAACCATTGGACGGATCGGCAATGCAATCGGCATTTGCGACAGCGCCGAGCTTCATGGTCGAAACGACATCGCCCGTCGTCTTATCAATGCACTTAAGCGTGCCCGCGCTCGTAGGAACAATGGCGTACTTATCCGTCAGCGCAGCGCCAGTCCAATAATAGCCCTCGGAGGGGTCAATGTTCTGCCAAGAAACTTCGCCCGTGGCAATCTTGATACGCTTCAGGGAGCCGTTGCCGTAGGTCGCGTTGTAGTTCTCGTCATACGAAATATCGACCGTACCAACATAGACGTACTCGCCGTCCGAAATCACGGTGCAGGAGCTCTGCGTCAAGTCCGTCAAACCGGGCGTCAGCCACTTGCAGATCAGCTTGTCCGCAGTAATCGCCTGGACCGCACCGCCGTTGAGCGGAACGATGATAAGGCCGTTGGTATAGATCGGACGAGAGGTGTAGCTCACCTTGGAGGCAAGCGGCGCAGAGGCAACCTTTTTGCCCGTGGACGAATCGATCTTAATGAGCTCGTTCTCGGTCGCGATGTACACAAAGCCGTTAGCGATGACAGGCTCGCTGCAGTTGGCATACTGCTGACCAGACTCGGCCTTCCAATCGAAGGCCCACTTAAGACCGGCGGCCTGCGCAGGCGTCTTGGCATCCGTTACGGTCGAACCGTTGCCACTGTTGCCGTAGCCGGCCCACTCGGCATCCCAATCAGGAGTCGTCGCGCTCGGGTCCACGACAATCTTGTCGGGATCGGGCATGGCCGAATCGTCGGTGGTATAGGCAAGCGTAACCTTATCGCCGCTCTTGAGCGTAATCTGATTGGCGCAGAGTAAGGAGGGCTCTCCGTTGATATACAGGTGCCAATATTTATTGGTCGCAGCATCCCAGGCATACGGCTTGTGATCGAACGGCGAGTTGATGGAATTGAGGAACCAGTACTCACTACTCTGGGAGCCGTTGTACGTAACGCCCTTGGCCTTCAGGACCGTCTCAATAAGGTTCTGAGCCGTAGAGCCCTCGGGCAGGGAAACATTGCTTGCCGAGCCCCAGCGAGTATTGTTGCCGTTGACATCGGGACCGATAACATCGACAGACCCAAGAACCTGGCCAGGAAGGGCATCGGCGTCAGCACCATACATAAAGGTGACGGCATCGCCCTCTTGGAGCTCATAGGCACCGGCGCCAACGTCGGCGAACTTGCCATTTACATAGAAGCGCCAATAGCTATTAGTCGCAGCATCCCAGCCATAGGACTTACTATCGAACGGCGAAGTAATGCCGTTGAGGAACCAGCCCCAAGACGATTCGCCAGCATCGAGAGTAAGACCGGTCTGCTCAAGGAGATCCTTGGCAGTAGAGCCCGCCTTGAGACTCGTCTGGCCCGTCGAAGCCCAAACCTGCTGCTTGCCGTCCTTGTCCTTACCAAGGACCTGAACGGAAGCATGGACGGAATCGGACGGCAACTTATCGCCCCAGCCACCGTAGAACCACGTAACGGTATCGCCAGCATGAATGGTGACATTGTCTGCCGTGTAGTCGCTCGACTTGCCGTTGATGAACAGCTGCCAATAGGTCGAATAATCTTGGGGCGTACCCAGCTCAACACCGTTGTACTTAAGGCTCAGAATGAAGGAGCCAGCAGCAACGGCGTCGATGTCATTCGCCTCAAGCGCGACCTTCGTAAGGTCAAGTGCGCTCGAACCGGACGTCACCACATACTGCGCGTTATCGACCCAAGTCTGAGTCTTGCCCTGGGCATCGCGACCAATGACGGTCACATTTGCGGCAACCTGGTCCTTAACGACAGGGGACGAGCTACCAGCCGTATAGGCAAACTCAACCTTCTGCCCCTGGGTGAGCTTAACGCTGCTCGCGCCAACCGAGGAAGACGCACCGTCGACGAACAGCTGCCAGAAGGCATAAGTCGTCGGATCGAAGGCAAGCGTACGGCCATCGCTCGGGGATGTGATGCTTTTGAGGTAGAAACCGTATGCCGTGTTCGGATCGTAGTCTGCCTTGAAGCCCGTCTTCTGCTGCAGCTTAACGAAGGCATCCGCAGCCGTCGCGCCCTCGTCGAGCTTGAGCTGCGTGGGTGCCACCCAGGTCTGAGCCTTGCCGTCGGCATCGGTGCCGATAATCGAGAACGAGACCTCGACTTGCTTCTTGGCGACATCGCCGGTTTCTGTCGGGTTCTCTGTCTGAACGGCAGCCGCGGCGGCAGATCCTGCTTGGCCAGCGGATGCCGCTGAAGACTGCTCGCTCGCGGCAGGGCTCTCCCCCGTCGCCGAGCCTTCGTCGCCAGTTGCTGCCTTTGATGCGGCGGTACTAGCTGCAGGCGCGCTCCCAGAATCCGAAACCTCGGCGCCGCTCTGCTCAGCGGCACCGCCCGCAAGCGCTGCGTCCTCGCCCGGCGTCGCAGCCTGAGCCACAGCCTCGGCAATGCCCTCGGCGCCCTCGGCCCACAGCTGAGCCGGCGTGGTGCCAAAGGCCATCGCGAAGGCCAGGAATGCCACCAGGCCGCGCTTGGCTACGCCGCGCGCAATTGCGCCACGGCGATGCGAGACGCGCTGGCGCTCGTCCACAAACATATCCATTTGCCTCCCATTGTCTGTACTTGGAGCGTTGCCTTGAGGTTGCCCCACGTCATCGCGCATGTTGCGCTCGAGTTCCCCCATCGGGGTCCCCCTTCCCTCCAGAGCCCTATGCACACCGGCGGCATACGCCGCAGCCGCATGCAAGATGGGAGGCGATCCGACTTAACCTTAACGACTCGGGCACGTCGTCCGATCTGCGACGCGAACATCCCGAGCCAAGAGGAATTACGGTTACTGGTACAGCCGGGGACTTGCACCCCAATTCTCCCAAACGCGCAGGTAAACCGCGTATTCATGCGTCTCCGCACCACCATCTAGGCCATCGATTATTACCGTCAAAATGGTATCACGCAAAAGGGCCTCGCACGCAGGCGAAGCCCAAGGTAAAAGCTATTGTTTGCGATAGGAAAATGCGGTGACGGTCGCGGCCTCTAGTGCTTGCCGCCGTGACTGTTGAGCCAGATATTGCGGCCCAGCATAAGTGCCAGCACCAGCGCGCTCACGTAGCCCAAAAAGCCAATGACCGGAATGCCGAACACAACCGGCTCGATGCGCGCGTAGTACACCACCGACGAACCGATAAACAGGCCGGCGATCACAATAGCCATCGACATGCGGTCGATAATCCCACCTAGCTGTCGCAGCGCCTTATCGCTGCTCATGATCTGCGTGTTCACCTTAAGCTGGCCGCGCGTGAGCATGCGCGAAGCCAGGCCAAGATACTCGGCCGCCTCGAGCGAGCCCTTCGCCGCGCGATAGCTGCTCGCGGCAAGATCGCGCCCCATGTCGCGCACGCGCGTATAGGTGCTTTTCTCGTTTTTAATGTGCGTTTGGATGATCTGGATCATGTTGACGTTGGGCATGTACTCGGTCAGCAAACCCTCGAGCGTCACCATGCCGCGCGCGAACATCGTTACCACGCTCGGCAGCTCAACGTCGTTTTTGCGCGCCAGGTTTAACAGCGAGGTCAAAAACTCGCCGATATCCAGATCCTTCAGGTCAAGGCCTGCAAAGTCAGCCACGATAAAGTCCAAATCGGACAAAAAGGCCGAATGATCGAGCTCAGCCGAGTCGCCACGCGTCACGGCGAAGCGCATGAGCGAATCCTTGAGCTTGGGCACGTCACCCTCGGCCACGGCGAAAATCATGTCCTTGACGATACCGCGATCGTGACTCGACATGCGTCCGACCATGCCCAAGTCGATAAAGTAAACGATGCCGTCCTTGAGAATAATGTTTCCCGCATGCGGGTCGGCATGGAAAAAGCCGTCATCGAGCACCTGCGTCGAGTAATCCTCGACGATTGCGGCACCGATCTTTTCCAAGTCATAGCCCTCGGCCACCAAGCGTTCAGGATCGGCGATCGAAATGCCGTCGACGTAGTCCATGACCACCACGTGCTCGGTGCACAGGTCCAGATAGGATTTAGGGCACGTCACGCCATGAACGCTCTTATGGAACTCGTAGAAGTCGTTGAGGTTTTTGGCCTCGGCCAAAAAGTTGGTCTCCTCGCGAAACGAGGTCCACAACTCCTCGACTACGCCGTGCAGGTCAACGAATTGATCGGTGTTGACGAACTTGGAAACGATACGCACCACCGAGCGGATGATATCGATGTCCTGTGCCATAACCTGCTGCGCACCGGGGCGCTGCACCTTGACGGCCACGTCCTCGCCGGTCACCAGGCGGGCGCGGTGCACCTGCGCGAGCGACGCGCTACCGAGTGGGTTGGGGTCGATCGCGTCGAACATCTGCCCCAAACGCTGGCCGTATTCCTCTTCCAGGCAGCGAAGCACTACCTCATACGGCACCGGCTCTACGTCGGAGCGCAGGCGGCGCAGCTCGTCGCAAAACCGCTGCGGCAAGATCTCGGAGCGGTTGGCCAGAATCTGCCCCATCTTGACGAACATGGGGCCGAGCTCTTCGAGCAGACGACGCAGGCGAACCGGCGTGAGGTTATCCCACACGCGATACTTTTTGACCAGGCGAACGATCTGACCGATGCGTTCGCGGCGGCCTGCCGGCGTGAGCTGGTATTCCTCGTCCGGCGCCATCGCGTCGGGCTCCTCGGGGACCATATCGACAGCGCGCGGCTTCTTGCGAGCGCCCGAGACAACGGCCTCAACCTCATCGACAACCGACGTCTCGTCACCCAAGGGGTCTAGATTGTTGTAATCGGTGGTGGAATCTGCCATCTGCGCTGCTACTCGGCCTCTTTGGCGTCCTCTGCGTCGTCGGGCTCAACAGACTCGACGGGCACCGAGGTCACGTTGTCCTCGACCGAATCGACGATATCGCGCACATGGGCCAAAAAGGCCGTCCGCTCGGGGGCGGTCATAACGCGGACGCGAGCCAGAATGAGCTCGTCGAGCACGCGCTGTGCCGCGGTCTCGCCCTGCATGCCCAGGCGCTCGGTCAGGTCGGAGATGGTGCCACCCGCCTGCTCGAACATGTCGGACACGCTGCGGGCGATATCGGGGGCGCCTGCGTCCTTGCGGACCTGCTCACCCTTGGTATTGAGGTCGTCGAGGACCTTCTTGCCGCCCTCGACGGCAACGGCGGCGGCGCCGAAGCCCACGTTGATGGCACCGTTAACAAGCTGATCGAATTTCATAACCATGGTTGGCTCCAATCATGAACAACTGCATTGGCCTTCTTGTACCCAAGATTGGGTGAACGACACAATATCGTTTTACCGCCAAGATAGAAATCGAGCGGGGCAAAGCCTTTGACGGCGTTTGTCCCGCTCGCTCGTTGCAAGGTCGTCTTTACCTTACGTTATCGTTCATCGCGAAGGAGTTCTTCATGGCGCAGCTGGTGGTGTAGAGCACCTTGCCCAGCAGGGCATCGGTCTCCACGCGCACGAGCTCGGCAAAGGCCTCGTTGGCGCGGGCGAGCTCGGCAGACACCTCGGCCTCGGGCAGGGCGGCCACGGCAGCGTCGACGTCGTGGATCTGCTTGTGGCCCATGCCGCCGACCTTCTCCTGATAATCCTCGACCGCGCGACCGCACTCATGGAAGCGGACGTCGGCCAGGGCACCGATCAGGCGATTTGCCCAGTAGAAGTTCTCGGACGTCACGCGAGCCTGCGTGTCGGCATAGTACTCGGGCATGGTCTCGACATTGGCGTACAGCGGCACGAGCGCGTTAAACGAGTTGGAGCCAAACGCCATCCACTGAACGGCGCGATACGCCGGCTGCGCATAGGGGCGCAGCTGCAGCACGGCGAGCTGGCTGTTGCGGTTGATGCCGATGGGACGATAGGCACCGCGCGTGGCGGGCGTGCCCTTGCTGCCGTAGCAGTCGTACTCCGTGCCCTGGTAGTGGCTCGAAAGCACATACTTGATGTCCTCGATGGTCACCTTGCGCTCGGGCACGCGGCTCCAGGGGATGTCGTCGCTCTCGGGCGTGTAATCGGCGTCGGGACCGTCCCACACATCGCTGGGATTGAGGCAGCGCTGCATGTACCAGGCGCGCGGCGTGTTGTAGACGTGGTCGCTGTCGCTGTGCGAGCCAAAGGCCTCGCGCGGGTTAAAGACCGTCGCCGGACCGTCGCCCTCAACGCCCAGCGTCAGGTCCAGATGCCACTCGGCCATCCAGGAGCGCAGGTCGGCGGAGCACATGTGGTCGACCTGAGCGCCCTCGGCGTCGTCCAGGTCAAAGCTATCGATACCCAGCTGGTTGGGCATGGTCACATAGGCGTCATCGGGCACGCGCTTGGCGATCCAGTGGTGGCCGCCGATGGTCTCGAGCCACCAGATCTCGTCAACGTCGCTAAAGGCGATGCCGTTGTTCTCGTAGGTGCCGTAGCGCTCGAGCAGGTCGCCCAGGATACGCACGCCGTCGCGGGCGGACTTGGCGTACGGCAGGACCAGGGTCACCATGTCCTCCTCACCCAAGCCACCAGGCTGCGCCGGCACATAGCCGTCCTCACCCTCGTTACCCTTGGCGGGCACGTAGTCCACGAGCGGGTCGGCGCCGCGAACGCGCTCATTGGTGGTGAGCGTCTCGGTTGCGGACATGCCCACATTGAGCTCGTTGAAACCGGCCTCGGCCCAGATGCCGTGGCCCGGGACAACATCGGGGACGCACGTGTAGCGCATGGGGTTATCGGGCAGTTCAACGGTCAGGTGGCTCAGGACGCTCGTGTAGACGCGCGGCTGCTCGTCGGGATGCACCACGCGCATACGCTTGGGCTCAAACACCCCGTTGGACGAGTCCTCGTTGCGAGCAACCAACGTCGACCCGTCGTAGCTCGCGTTCTTACCAACCAAAATCGTTGTGCACGGCATGCGCATCCTCCTTGAGCGAAGAAATCAAACGGTACCAGTGTATCGCTTCGGCGCAAAAAGGGCGAAACCGCGACCCCTCGGAACCCCCTCGGGACCTCTGTGTGCAAAAAATGCCAAATATGAGTACTGTCACCAATTTAGTAGCAGCAAATTTCCTTGTAATGAGTGCCGAAAATCCCTATTTGTCCAAAAGCAAGACAACGTTATTCCCCATAGGTTCAATAAAATGAGCTTCCTAACGATAATGCATATCATTAGGAAGCCCAAATGTCATAAAACATATGTGACTATCTTTGCAACAGTACTCATATTTGGCGTTTTTTGCACAGTGGGTATATAACTGACCCTCTATACAGCCTAAAACGCCTATTTCGATGCGCACTCCGCCGCTTCAATCACGTGTTTGGCGAGAATCGCCGTTGTCACAGCGCCCACGCCGCCCGGCACGGGCGTGATGGCGCCAACAACTGGCTCCGCAGCATCAAAATCGACGTCACCGACCAGCTTGCCGGCGGCCTCGTCCCAGTTAATGCCCACGTCGATGACCGTCTGGCCCTCGCGAACCGCATCCGTGCCAATCGTGCGCGCGCGTCCAACCGCGGCAACAACGATGTCGGCCGCACAGCACTCGGCAGCAAGGTCGCGCGTATGCGTGTGGCACGTCGTCACCGTGGCGTTGCGAGCCGTAAGCATGGCGGCAACGGGACGGCCGATCACTAGGGACCGACCGACAACGGCAACTTTGGCCCCATCCAGCTCAACGCCATAATGGTCCAGTAAAGCCAACACGGCTTCGGCCGTGCAGGGAGCAAAGCCTTCGCCACGACCCGAAAGCGCGGTGAGCAGCGAAACCGGTGTCACGGAGTCGACGTCCTTGGCGGGATCGAGTGCCGCGGCAACTGCATCCTCATCAAGCCCAGCGGGCAACGGACGAAACATCAGGCAGCCGTGAACAGCGGGGTCGGCATTGATGCCCTTAATAGCCGCCAGCAACTCATCCTGCGAAACATCGGCAGGAAGCAAAACGCGGCGAGCCTCAATGCCAACCTTCTCGCAGCGCTTGAGGGCGCCGCGCTCGTAGGACAGGTCGTCCTCGCGCTCGCCCACACGAACGATGGCCAGTGTCGGCACGATGCCCCGTTCGCGCAGGGCGGCGCAGCGAGCAGCGAGCTCCTCGGTCAAAGCACGGGCAACGGGAGCACCCTTGAGCAGCTCGGCCATGGCTATCCCCTCTTCCTTGCGGCGTCGGCGGCGCGGCGCGCCAGCGCATCGGCGCGCGGCAGCCACGTATCCAGCAGATCGTCGCACGCTGCCTCGAGTTCCTCGGCGCGCGCCCGGTCTTTCATAGATGTGGTGTTGGCAAAGAGCGTCAGGCTCGCACCCTGCATGGCGGCGCGGCAGAACACGGCACCGCACGCCACGTCGGACAGCAGCTGGCGCGAGCCCTTGTCTGCCATGTCCTCAAGCAGCGCCAGCGCACGACCGCACGCATCCATAATGCGGTACGGCGGCATGGCTGCCACATGCAACGCATCTTGAATCGCAGTTGGTCGAGCCGGGTCATCACGAGGAATACCGTATGCCGCAGACACCTGGCCATACGCACGAACGTCCTCGGCGACCAGACCCACGAGCTCCTGAGCCAGCTCGTCTGCCTGGGCAAATGCGCGCGTCAGATCGTCTGCGCGATCGGCAAGCGCGGGGTTGGTTGCGCCGTAGCGCGCGACCATCCCGCACAGCGAGGCGCCCAGTGCGCCCACAAAGGCGCTCGCGCTACCGCCGCCGGGAACCGGCTCGCGCGCGGCAAGCGCCTCGGCAAACCCTCGGCAGGTTTTATCCATCATCTCTTGGCTCATCGAAACACCTCTGCCCACCGCGCCGGCCACCACGGGCCGCACGCATAATAAAAAATGGGACAACGACGCCAGGAAGCGGTTGTCCCATTCATCGATCTTGTCCAAGTCAGTCTAGCCCATAAGACAAAGGCTGTCAGGAGCTCTGGCTATCGGCGTTTCCGATTGCCTGCTATAGGCGCGGGTGCCTAGTCCACCTGAAACGTCGGCAGCAGCGTGTCGATAATCTTCGACCCCATGTCGCGGTTTGCAGTCGAGTACTCCAAATGCGCCGTGGCAATCGTCGAATCCGTGACGATCGTCTTTTCGTAAATGATCGTGTCGCCCTCGCGCCACGAAACCACGTACCAGTTGTCGCCCTCCGCGGTATAGAGGTCAGCCTTGCCCGAGGTGTCCGCGTTGACGAACATCTCGTGCGAGGTTTCGTCGTTAATGTTGACGTAGCCAAACAGGTTGATTACAAAGCCCGTCTCCGGATCCTCATACCTGGCGCCACTGCCGCTGGGAGTATCTTCCATCTCAAAGCGATTGGGAATCGACATGCTATAAGGATGCATGTCGTTCGTGTACGTATACACGTCGGTTAGGTAATCGTCCGAATCGCCCGAGCCGTAGTATGCCGATTCGTCTTCGGGAACGGCCTCGTCATCCGACGACGCAGACTCCTTGGACTTGGACTTGTCGCTCTTCTTCTTGGCAGAAGAATCTTTCTCGTCCGAAGACCCGGTATCGATCATCGAGATTTGTGTGCCAGAGCTCTTGGACCCGTTAAGCATCGTGAGTGCAAACACCGTGCCGCCACCGATGAGGACCGCAGCAGCACATGCCACAGCGATAATGACCGGCGCCTTGCTCTTAGGCTTTTGAGGCACAGGCGCGACCGGCGGCATCGACTGGGTTAGGCCCGGGGCAGAGGAAGGACCAGCGCCCGTAGGCGTCGGCACGGAACCACCCGCCAGCGAGGCCCCGCAGTGCGTACAAAACGTCGATCCATCGGGAACTTGCTGTCCGCATTTTTGACAGAACATCGTTCGACCTTTCGTGGTTTAGCTTTTGTCACAGCCAAGTCTATACGCCCCCACCCAAGACGCTGTTGCGCAACATGGAAAAGACGATGCTGAGCCGTGCCGTCCCATGCGCCCAGCGCCCCAAACATGGGACACATGGTCCACCTTTCGAGACTCCCGGGCAGCACAAGCTGGGGCATACATATAGGTAAGGAGCCCTATGTTGGGGCAACGCTCATCACGGCACCGGACGACGAATGGAGGAATAACCGCACAGCAAACAAAGTCATCATGTGCACGCGCAACCGCCGCCCCAGCAATCCGCGGCACACGATGTCATCGACAGACAAGGAGGACACCATCATGAAGAAAAAGACCCTATCGATCCTTTCCCTTTGCATCGCCCTCTTTGCCGCGTTTGCCCTTGTAGGCTGCGGCGGGATCGCATCGGGCGGAGGCGGCAGCACCTCAAAGAGCGAAGGCAAGGAAAAGGCCCCCGTCGCCGAAAAGACTGACTTTATCTGGTTTAAGGTCGAGATGCCCGAGGGCGTTGGCGTAAGCGACTCCGCCGGCAAGAATGCCGACAGGGTCCAGCTCACCTTCCCCGAAGACGAGAACGCCTCGGCCGATCGCTTTATCCCCGTTTGGAAAAAAGCGCTGACGGCCGAGGAATCCCACGCCGACCAGGCGGAAAAGAAGGGGAATACGTTCCAGTGGAAGGATGGCGGGTCCGTCGAGTATAACGGCAGGACGTGGCTCGTCGGAACATACGAGGACAACAGTGGCATCTCAACCATGCTTTTTACCGATGTTGAGCCGGGAAGCGTCTACGTCCTCATCTCGAACTTCGACCAGCACAAGAAAGAAGCCGAGGCGCTCCTCAACTCCATCGAGTTCCCCGATGACATGGAAGAGGCAGTTTCCGAGGCACGCGAAGTCGAGATTTCGAGCATCGAGATCAAGTAACGGGACACCCGCACGCGCCTACGCGCACCCGTGCACATGCGCCCCATTAAAACAACGGGCACCCAACCCGGGGAGGGCCGACAGTATCGGCCCTCCCCTCTTTTACACCCGCGCATATTGCCACTTAACGGCGCAAATCCGGCCCTCAGAATGGGACACATGGCCCACCCTAGCGAGCCGTCCACGCGTACAGTAAAGGCAGGTAATCCATGGGCGGTTACAGATTGAGGAGGACACGACCATGAAAAAGAAGGCCTTAGCGATTCTCACCCTCTGCATCAGCCTCTTTGCCGCGGTTGCCCTGGTGGGTTGTGGCGGAAGCGGTGGCGCTACCGGCAGCAGCGGTGGCGGCGGCGCGGAAAAGCCAACCGTGGATATGAGGACCGACTTCATTTGGTTTAAGGTCGAGGTCCCCGAGGGCGTCGAGATTACCGACGTTGCCGGCGACACGGCCGACAGGGCCCAGTTTAAGTTCACCAAGAGCGAGCACGCCAGCGACCGCTTCATCCCCGTCTTCGACCCTGACAAGAACGCCGACGAGCTGTTTGACTACGAGGCCAAGTGGAAGACCGACTTTGAGTGGACCGAGAATGATCCCGTTAAGTACAACGGCAAGACCTGGCGCAACGCTTCCTACACGCACACGGGCGGCGTGACGACCGAGTACTTCACCGACGTTGACGGCGGCAGCGTGTACGTGCGCATCGACAATGTCGAAGAGCACAAGGACGCCGTCGAGACCATGATGAAGTCCCTGGAGTTTGCCGATGATATCGCCAAGGCCAAGACCGAGGCCATGGACGTCAAGCTCGACGATATCGAGATCAAGCGCTAAAGCTCCAACGGCATGCAGCAGCGCCGTTTTAGCTCAGCCGGGATGCAAGGTGCGACTCCTTGCATCCCGGTTTTTTGTGTTCGAAAGCGCCCGGTCACATCACCATATTGAGCACGTTGACGAATTCCTGCGCCCTCGCGTGACTGCTCAGGCTAAAGACACAAGCAGTCAACAGCCTGTTGCGCAGAAAAACATCGCGGCCTTTGATTCTATTGACGCCCGTAATGTCCTTAAGATAGACAATTTCGGCGTGCTTGCCACCAAAAGTGCCCTTCTTGAGCACCTCAATACGGTTAGGGTAGATCTTGACGTCTTTAAACCTACCCGAACCTTTGTCCTGGAATAGCAGCGTGTTCTTGTCCATGCATGTCACTCCCGTGGGGTTCGCTAAAACGGCCTTTATGGTCACATTTTAACCACCGCAAGGCCCCCATGCGAAGGTGCCAGACAACGCAGCAATTCGTGTCCGCGCGAGGCTTTAAACTAAATGTAATAAAGATGCATTCCTCAAGAGGAAAGTCGGGCGATATTGATGGGTGAACTGGTAAACCGCGGGGAATCGACAATCGTGCCAGAAGTTTTTTACAAGCAGGTTTCCTCGATTCTCAACGCCGCTCGCAACAAGGCATATACCGCCGTTAACTTTGCGATGGTTGAGGCATATTGGGAGATCGGCAAGAGCATTGTTGATGAACAGGGCGGAGAGGAGCGCGCAGCATATGGAGAGGCATTGATTGCGGGCCTCTCCAGAAGGCTTACCGCGGATTTCGGAAGAGGCTTTGGCATCGCAAACCTTCGCAATATGCGTCAGTTCTTTCTTGCGTTTCCAATTCGCGACGCACTGCGTAGCGAATTGAGCTGGACTCATTACCGCAGGTTGATGCGCATTCCCGACCCTGATGCTCGCGCCTGGTACATGAACGAATGCGCCAATTCTCGCTGGAGCACGCGCCAGATCGAGCGCCAGATCAACACCATGTTCCGAGAGCGCCTACTTGCCAGCAAGGACAAGGAGGCCGTCACCCAGGAAATCCAAAAGCGCGCCCCGGCTCGTCGCCCCGAGGATATCATCCGCGACCCATATGTGCTGGAGTTTTTAGGTTTCTCGGACGATACTGCGTTTCGCGAGAGCGATCTAGAGCAGGCGCTCATCACGCATCTTCAGAAGTTCCTGCTGGAGCTTGGCCGTGGCTTCGCTTTCGAGGCGCGCCAAAAGCGCATCACCTTTGATGGGCGCCATTTCTATATTGACCTTGTGTTTTACAACTATCTGATGCGCTGTTTCGTGCTCATCGACCTTAAGACCGATGACCTTACGCATCAGGACCTGGGCCAGATGCAAATGTATGTGAACTACTACACGCGTGAGCTCATGAACGAAGGCGACAATCCGCCCATAGGCATCGTGCTCTGCGCGGACAAAAGCGATTCGATCGTCGAGTACACGCTGCCCGAAGACAACGACCAAGTGTTTGCCGCCAAATACCTGCCGTATCTTCCAAGCAAGGAAGAGCTGGCACGCGAGCTGAGTGCCGAGTACCGCGCCATCAACGAAGCGACTAATGGCGAAGTGCAAGGATAGCAGCACGTTGCGACCGATACCCCCGACGGCGTTTCATATCCCCCGACATAAGAGGAGCGCTCCATGACAGACAGACCGAAAACGACACTGCGCGACTGCATCTATGGGCTTGCCGTCGGCGACGCGCTGGGCGTTCCCTACGAGTTCAGGCCCCGCGGCACATTCGAATGCACCGACATGATCGGCTACGGCACGCATGGGCAGCCCGACGGCACCTGGAGCGACGACACGTCCATGACGCTTGCTACCTGCGACTCGATTAGGGAGCTCGGGCACATCGACACCGCGGACATGCGCGACAAGTTCGTCGGCTGGATTGCCCGTGACGAGTATACAATCGACGGCGTTTTCGATTACGGCGGCACAACCGCCCGCGCCTTGCACACCGGCAAAGGAGGCTCCGGCGAGCGCGACAACGGCAACGGATCGCTCATGTGCATCGCGCCCCTGGCGTTCACCGATGCGACAGACGAAGAGGTCAGCGAGGTCTCCGCGATTACGCACGCCCACAGAACGTCAACCGATGCATGCGTCATATTTGTCGAGCTGATGAGGACCGTGATGAACGACGCGCTCCCCTCGTGGGCACTCCACCTGAAAGGCGTGCCTGAGCACGAAATCAGGTCTGGCGGCTTCGTGCTTGACACGCTTAAGGCTGCCGCCTGGTGCTTTGTGAACACCAACAGCTACGAAGAATGCGTGCTTGCCGCCGTCAACCTAGGCGACGACGCCGACACCACCGCAGCCGTCGCCGGCGCGCTCGCAGGCACGGCATACGGCATCGACGCCATCCCGCAGGAGTGGGTCGACACCCTGCGCGGTAAAGAGTTGATTGAGAGCTGCCTGTTTTAGGGCGCCATTCAAGAAATAAGGCAGGAGGCATCATGGAGAGGAAGGTCGCAAATATAGACGAGTTCCAAGTGGACGAAACGGGATTCCGCTATTTCCAGTAGGACTGAAGGAAGAAGCCAGCCTCTATATCCTCCCCGACGGGCGTTACCTCCCCTGCGGGGTCTACAGGACCGCGGACGGCGATTCGCTCATTTATGAGCCGTTCGAGCTCAGCACCTTCGGGCAGATGCTGGCTCAATTCAAACTATGAACTTGTTTCTTGAAATCCTGCGCCTCTCGATGTATGTGACCGGCATTGCCCGGAACCTCTACTCGATCTGGCGGGAATATAAGCAGTAACGGATAGCGAAGGGAGTCATAGAAAAGGGTCGGTTGCAGCCGACCCTTTAAGACGATAGCACCTGCGTTGCCCGCGCTTCCAAAGTTGACCGACTGAGGAGCGGGTTCCGCGGCACATCCTGATTTTACCCAGTGGCAAGGCTCTTTTACAGCCGTTCCACCGTTTATTTACATCTGCCAATCAAGACGAGACTACTACGCACCTTTATTACACACGATATTTTCAGCCTGGTATAACCAAGTTCAATAATAGAATGCAAATCCAACCACCGTGTCTGATTACAAAAAGATTTTTGCCTTTTCTGCAGCAAACTCTTCCTCGGTAAGCACTCCACTATCACGCAGCGTTGCAAGCCTCTCAAGCCTTGCAACTACATCAATCACTATCCGCCAGCGTCTCAATAGTCTGTGAAACCTGCGGATACCGCTCAAGCTCCTTCGATAGGGCATCGACTATCTCGGCAATATTCTTTGCATTTTTGCCCCCGTTTAATACGTTTGCCCTGACCTTAGATGACGACTTGACAGTAACGCCAGATCCGCCTTCAACTGGAACAACCGAAATACTGATATTTTCGCCCCAAGACCAAAGGCTCATACCAATCTCGGCTGCAACTGTTCTTGTTGTGGGCGATGCACTATCAACTTTTACTTTAGGCAGCTTTTCCATAGCTGCCTTCAAGGCATTAAACGTGTCGTCAGGAGAATACGGTACCTGAAGCTGAAGCTGCTGATCCGCAAAACCCATAATCTGGCCTCCGCTTCTTACAAGATTAAGGCTATCGGCAATGGTAGCACGTTCCCAGCAGTCTTAAGTTCGTCTCATGACCTTGCGATGCAGCCCGACGCCCCGGCACCACTCCCCTACTTACCAAAAATCGCAGCGAACAATCCCTTGCGTTTGGGCTTTTCTTCTCGGTAGGAACCCTCAGCTGCCGCTGCAACCTGGCGCGGTTGCTCGCCGCCTCCACGGCGCACGATCTGGTACAGAAACGGCGACTTAACGTATTTGACCTCGATGGGCGTGGCGTGCACGGTGCTCTCGCCGGACAGATGCAGGCTCGGGTTGAGCGGTGCCACGATATGCGTCTCGCGCTTGTCGCTAAACACCACCGCGGCCGCGCGGCCCGTCTGGCCGTTCACGGCGATGCGCACCTGCTCGCCATCGCGGCTGTCCGTTGCCGGACGGTCGACAAAGTACACCGGCACCATCACCAGGCCATCCTTATGCTTGCGGGCCTTGCGCGCCCAGGTTCGGATGCTCTTTTTATTGAGCCCCAGCACCGCCTCGGCATCGTTGCCGGCAATGTCGAGCGCCAGCTTATCAATGACCACCTGGTCCTTGGTAGACGCATCGACGGAGACGACGCGGAAGTCACCTTCCTGCATGGCGGGATCGAACGGGCCGACCTTGGCAAAGTCCCATGGCTCCAAAATGCCCATAAGGCGAACATCCAGATAGTTTGCCCGCGGATACGCCCAGTCGAGCACCTCGTAGTACACCAGGGTTTCCTTGCTCAGGCCCTTGCCCGGGAAGCTCGCCATCATACGCAGGTCCGCCAGCGCCATGGGGAAATAGAAGAGCATCATGTCGTTTTGGATCGCGTCTTCCACGTCGTGCCCGGCAAAGGCATCCGGGTACTGGCGCACCAGCTGCAGCGCGTTGGCACGTGCCTGCTGCGGTGAGATTTCGCAGGGAATACCCTGCTCCGGCACATACTCCGCACCCACGCCCATGGTCAGACGTTTGCTAAACGTACCGGGCTTGAGCAGGTCGGCAATGCCGATCTTGTTGCCGCAGGACGGGCACTCAAACACACGCTGCGTTGACTCGCCCTCAAAGGACGCTCCGCAGAAGGGGCAAGGAATGCTCACATGCGTGGCCTCTTGGAACTCCTGCGCCGTGCCGCGATCCTCCCACAGCAGATGTTCCAGGACCGACTGGTTGCGCCAATGCGAATTGAAGAAATACCAGTCCGGGTCCTCCGGGCGCTCGAGTTGCGACACATGCGTGAGCTTGAGCAGTCCATCCACCACCGTCAACGGCGTATGGCGAATGCCCAAAGCGCTCTTGGGCTCTCCGGCGTCCGCCTGCCACGGAATGACCGCACCACAATAGGCGCACTCAAAGCTGCGCTTAGCCTGGTGCGAGTACATAGGGCCGCCGCAGTTTTGACATTTAATGGCAAACATCTCGTCCATGGAAACGTCCTCCTTTGCACAGGGGCTGTCGACGTTAAGTATGTCGAGCAAACAGGCACATGCCCATACCCATGTGGCCCAAAATGGACCACCCAGGCAGACGAGAAGGCTCGCTCGTTAGCACCGGCAGACCATTGCTGCATTTTCTGAGCATCGGTGCACAGCGCCTCCGCGCGAGCTACACTATCCCCTTAAACATGATTGTGAGGACGACCGCTATGCTATTTGTAAATCAGCTGGTACATACGCTTGTTCCCGGCAGCGAGGGCGAGCCGGTCGATACCTCCTGCCGCACCAACGCGGGCTTCGCCGCAAGCCTCATCTGCATTGGCCTCAACATCACCCTGTGCCTGGCCAAGGGCATCGCGGGCCTGCTCGCTGGCTCCGTCTCCCTCATCGCCGACGCTTTCAACAACCTCTCCGATGCCTCGAGCAACATCGTGAGCCTGCTCGGGTTCCGCCTCGCCAGCCGCCCGGCAGACGAAGGCCACCCCTATGGCCACGGCCGCTACGAGTACCTCGCCGGCTTGTTTGTCGCCGTCCTGGTTTGCGCCGTCGGCATCAACCTGATCCTCGAGTCGGTCACCAAGATCATCAAGCCTTCCCCCACCGCTTACACGCTCGTTTCCCTTGCGGCACTGGCTACATCCATGCTCGTTAAGCTCTGGATGGCCGCATTCAACCGCGCGCTGGGCAACCGTATCGATTCCGAAACACTCATTGCCACAGCACAGGACTCCAAAAACGACGTCATCACCTCGGGTTCGGTCTTGATGGCGGCGCTTATTTCGCAGACGACCGGCTTTGACCTCGATGGCTGGGCAGGCCTGGGTGTGGGCGTCTTCATCTGCATCAGCGGCATGGGTCTAGTGCGCGACGCCATCAGCCCGTTGCTGGGACAAGCGCCCGACCCCAAGCTCGTTCAGGCAATCCGCGACAAGATCATGTCCTATCCGCAGGTCTTGGGCACACACGACCTGATGGTGCACGACTACGGCCCCGGTCGTCAGTTTGCCAGCGCCCACGTGGAGATGCCCGGCGAGGGCGACGCATTTGAGCACCACGAGATTTTGGACACCATCGAGCACGACATCAAGCGTCAGATGGGCATCGGCATCACGTTGCACTGTGACCCCATCGCCACCACCGGCGACGACCTGCGCGGCTGGGTCAAGCGCGGCATCATGCAGATCGATCCCGCGCTCTCCATCCACGACCTGCACGAGCACGACGGGTTCGTTTCGTTTGACCTTGTGCGTCCCGACGGCTTTGACATATCCGACGAGGAGCTGCTGGAGCTCGTCACGCGCATCGTGCACGAGCGCCGACCCAATGCCTCATGCGTCGTTACGTTTGACTCGGGCTTTAGCTCGCCCGACCGTCCGGCCGAGCAGCTGTAGCCCGCTTAACAGCTAGTTTCCCTGAGCGCCCGAGATGCCGTTTTGCAGAGCGTTCCAGGCATCCGTCGCCATGCCGCCCAAGTTCTGAGCGGTGTCGCCCAGGTTCTGGGCCGTGTCGCCCAGCTCTTGGGCCTTATCCCCAAGCTCCTGTGCCTTGTTGCTCAAGTCCTCCAGCGTATTGGAACTCGAGCTGTCGGTACCGCTTTGGCCGTCGGGCGAGTTGCCCGAGCTATTCTTGTGCGTGAGTTGAATTTCGAGGTTGCCGCTGTCGTTATAGTAAGCAGAAGTAACGACCCAGTTGGCATCGATGACGGGCGTTGAGCCATCATCAGTCAGGACCACGGCATTCGAAAGATTGGCGCCGCGCGACTTGAGAAGTTTCTTGGCGTTGGACCAGTACTGCCCCGGGATATCGCTCAGATCGACGGTGCTAGACGAGGCGGACTCGGTTTGCTCGGCAGCGGTATCGGCCGTTGAACTCCCTCGCTTGTTGAGCATGCCCGACACAATGGCAAACACAACCGACAGCGCAAAGAAGATCGCCAGCACGATGAGGATCTTCTTGATCACGCTCGACGAACGCGACGGCTTCTTCTCCTCGTCCTCGCCATATTGCGGAATCGACTTGGGGTACTCGCGATACGGCTCGCGCGACTCGTAGCGAGACTGCGCCGTGCGAGGCATATACGTCGTCTGCTGAGGCTGCGGAATGGGATTTTGCGGCAGGTCATCATAGGGATTCGGCGTCGAGGCGGCATAAGAATCCTGCGGCGCGTAATCAAACGGGTCCGGAGCTGCGTTGCCATAGGGGCCTTGCGAAGATGTAGCGTAAGAATCCTGCGCCGTGTCGCCATAGCCCATAACCCGGGTGGGCTCGGCAGAAGGCTGCGTCGCGGCGGGGTCGGTATAACCGAGGTTGGGAACAACGCGGGTCGCATCGGCGCTATCGCCAGCCTGCGCGGAACCGTAGCCGCCCATCACGGTTGTCTTGTCCTGATCCATGCAACGATTCCTTTCCGTCGCGCGTGAGCATCAAGTTATCCATGCATTCTACCCGCGCAAAAGCCTATGATGGGCAGAGCCCGTCGGTATCTACAAGACATGCGCGGGCCTAAGGATAAAAAAGCCCCGCCGGGCCTTGGGGGCACGGCGGGGCGGGCAGGCAGCTAGGGGCAACAGGCTTAGAACAGGCCGGTGATGTTGCCGTCGCTGTCGACGTCGATGTTCTCAGCCGCGGGGACCTTGGGCAAGCCCGGCATGGTCAGAACACTGCCAGTCAATGCGACCACAAAGTGGGCACCGGCGGAAACCTTGAGCTCGCGCACCGTGATGCGGAAGTTCTCGGGAGCGCCCAGGGCCTTGGCGTTGTCGCTAAAGCTGTACTGCGTCTTGGCCACGCACACCGGCAGGTTGCCAAAGCCGTTCTCGCGCAGCTCGGCGAGCTGGCGCTTGGCGGCCGGCGTAAAGTCGACGCCGTCGGCGCGGTAGACCTTGGTGGCAATGGCCTCAAGAGCGTCGGCCACATCGGCGCCGTCCTCATAGGCAAACTTGAGCTCGCTCGGCTGCTCAATCAGACGCATGACCTCATCGGCAAGCTCGAGCGCGCCCTCGCCGCCCTTGGCCCAAACCTCGGAAAGCTTAACGTTGACGCCGAGCTTCTGACACTCGGACTCGATGAGCGCAAGCTCGGCCTCGGTGTCCGTCGGGAAGCGGTTGATGGCGACTACGCAGGGCAGACCATAAACGTTCTGGATGTTGTCGACGTGACGCAGCAGGTTGGGCATACCGGCCTTGAGTGCCTCGAGGTTCTCCTCGTTGAGGTCGGCCTTGGCGACGCCACCGTTGTACTTCAGCGCACGAGCGGTCGCGACGACCACGACGGCGCTGGGGCGAACGCCCGTCATGCGGCACTTGATGTCGAGGAACTTCTCGGCACCCAGATCGGCACCGAAGCCGGCCTCGGTAATGGCGACATCGCCAAAGCGCATCGCCATACGCGTGGCCATGATGGAGTTGCAGCCGTGGGCAATATTGGCGAAGGGACCGCCGTGGACAAACGCGGGCGTACCCTCGAGCGTCTGCACCAGATTGGGCTTGAGCGCATCCTTGAGCAGGGCCGCCATGGCACCCTGAGCCTTAAGGTCACGGGCGCGAACGGGCTCGCCGGCATAGCTGTAGCCGACAACAATCTCGCCCAGGCGCTCCTTGAGGTCATTGATGCTCGTGGACAGGCACAGGATTGCCATGACCTCGGAGGCAACGGTGATATCGAAGCCGTCCTCGCGCGGCACGCCCTGGGCCTTGCCGCCAATACCGTCGATGACATGGCGCAGCTGACGGTCGTTCATGTCGACGACGCGCTTCCAGGTGATGCGCTTAACATCGATACCGAGCTGGTTGCCCTGCTGAATATGGTTGTCGAGCATGGCGGCCAGCAGGTTGTTAGCGGCACCGATAGCGTGGAAGTCACCGGTAAAGTGCAGGTTGATGTCCTCCATGGGGATGACCTGCGCCCAGCCGCCGCCGGCGGCACCGCCCTTGACGCCAAAGACGGGACCGAGCGAAGGCTCACGCAGGGCCACAGCACTCTTGACGCCGCGACGGCGCAGGCCATCGGCCAGACCGATAGTCGTGGTGGTCTTGCCCTCGCCCGCAGGCGTGGGGTTGATGGCGGTCACGAGGACAAGCTTGGCCTGGTGATCAGTTGGCTCGTTGAGCAGGGAATAGTCGACCTTTGCCTTGTCAAAGCCGTACGGAATCAGATGCTTAACGTCGACGCCGGCGTTCTTGGCCACCTCGGTAATAGGCAGCGGCGTGACAGAACGTGCGATTTCGATGTCAGTAGGCATGGGCGGTCCTTTCGTTACCGAATGAGAAAAAGACCAATCCAGCATAGCACGCGCGCGCAATAGTAAAGCACCCGTAACCGACAAACGGCGATATGTTTACCCAATGTCCAGCGATAGCCTAACAGCCCGCCAAAACAAAGCGCCCTAAACGGTAGGTTCAATCCCCAAGTGTTCAAAGGTGCGCAAGGTTGCCTGACGGCCCTGGGGCGTGCGGATCATCAAGCCGCACTGCAGCAGATAGGGCTCATAGACATCCTCGAGCGTACCCGGATCCTCGCCCACCGCGCTGGCAAGGGTCGTCAGGCCCACGGCACGGCCGGAGAACGTCTTGGCAAGCGTCTCCAAGATGCGAATGTCCATCCAGTCCAGACCAAGCTCATCAATCTCGAAGAACTCGAGCGCCTGACGGCAGATATCAAGCTCAATAGGACCGTTACCGCGCACCTGCGCATAGTCGCGCACACGCTTGAGCAGACGGTTGGCCAAGCGCGGCGTGCCACGCGAGCGCGAGCCGATCTCAAGTGCGCTGGGATGGTCGATCGTCACACCCAGGATGGTCGCCGAACGCGTCACGATCTGAGCGAGTTCCTCGACCGTGTAGTAGTCCAGGCGATACGAAATGCCAAAGCGGTCGCGCAGCGGGCCGGTCAGCATACCCGAGCGGGTTGTTGCCGCCACCAGCGTAAACTTGGGGATATCCAGGCGAATCGAACGTGCGGCCGGGCCTTTACCGATCACGATATCGAGCGCAAAGTCCTCCATAGCGGGATACAGGACTTCCTCGACCGAACGGTTAAGACGGTGAATCTCGTCGATAAACAGCACATCACCCGGCTGCAGGTTGGTAAGGATAGCCGCCAAGTCGCCGGTACGCGCGATGGCCGGGCCGCTCGTCGTCTTGATCTGAGCGCCCAGCTCGTTGGCGATAACCGTGGCCAGCGTGGTCTTGCCCAGACCCGGAGGGCCCGAGAAGATCACGTGGTCGAGCGTCTCGCCACGGCTCTGCGCCGCCTCGATCAGCACGCGAAGGCTCTGCTTGATATGCTCCTGGCCGCAGTAGTCGTCCAGGCGCTGGGGACGCAGGGTACGGTCGACATCGAGGTCTTCGGGCGTTAGTTCCGAGCCCACCATGCGCTCACCGTGCGCCATGGATGCCGCCGGCGAGTTGCCGGGCGTCGCCCACAGGTCCTGAGAGTCATCGGCTTCCCACATCACGCATCCATTCCGAGTCGCTTAAGCGCCGCGCCGAGCAGATCCTCGACACGCATATCCTGCCCATCATACCCGCTCAGGGCAACCTCGGTCTCCTGCGGGCTAAAGCCCATGGAGAGGAGCGCCGCACGGGCGTCATCGATGGCCGAGGGAGCGGCGGCGGGAACCGGCATCGCAACCTGACCGGGGATTACGTCGACCGGAACAAAGCCCTTGTCCTTGGCAAAGGTACTCTTGAGCTCCAGGATCAGACGCTGCGCGGTCTTTTTGCCCACACCGGGCACCTTGGCCATGCCCTTGTCGTCCTCGGCCATCACCAGCGAATACAGCTGTCCCACGGTATAGGTGGAAAGCACGGCAAGCGCCAGGCGCGGGCCAACACCAGACACGGACACGAGCCGGTCAAACATCGTGCGTTCGTCCTTGGAGGCAAAGCCAAAGAGTGTCATGGCGTCCTCGCGCACCTGCATACGGGTATAGAGGCGAACCTCGCCGCCGGGTGTAGGCAGCGTGGCGGCAGTGCTGCCCGAGATGCCGAGCTCAAAGCCCACGCCCGATACATCGACAACGGCCGAGCTCATCGTGGCCTCGACAAGCGTTCCATGGAGCTGGGAGATCATCAGTATCCGGTTCCTCTCTGTTGATAGAACTCGCCGCCGGTAAGCGCCCGGGTGCGGCTGAGGTTTACGTGACAGATGGCGCAGGCCAGCGCATCGGCGGCATGGTCTGGGTGAGGGTCGTGATCGAGCTGCGTGAGCGTGCGCACCATGTAGGCAACCTGCCGTTTATCTGCGGCACCGGTGCCCACCACGGCCTGCTTGATCTGCATGGGCGTGTATTCGCCAATCTCGAGCGCGCATTCCGAAAGCGCCACGAGCGCAGCACCGCGGGCATGCGCCGTTGGAATGGCCGAGCGAACGTTAGCGCCAAAGTAGATGCTCTCGATAGCAGCGGTATCGGGTCGATAACGCTCCACGACACCCTTGAGGTCGCGGGCGATATGCGACAGGCGCACCGCGAGCGGACTGCCCGCGCTGGTCTCGATACAACCGTAGGCACGGCAGCGAACCTCGCCGCGCCGCTCCTCGATAATCCCCCAACCCGTATGGGCCAAACCAGGGTCGATACCCAAGATAACCAAGCCAACCTCCCCTCGTCTTTTACCAAGCGCAAGGCAAGACCCCGCGCACTACTCACGAACGTCTGTTCTAGAATAACACAACGGGGTCAAGATGCTTAGTTGAAGTATCGGGGTTGAGAGCGAATCCCATCCCCAGTTTAGTTCTGCGAGAAGAATGGGAACTGTCGGGGATCAACCGGCGGATGCGGCATCGGGCCACCCTGGTGCCCACCCTGCGGGCCACCCTGGCCGCCCATCATCTTATCGATGGCGTCCTGAACCTCGCCCTCGAACTTTTTCATTCCCTCGTGTAAACGACGCTGACCGTCTTCAGAGCGCAACTCCTCCATTTGTTCGGGCGAAATACCCAGTAGCTCGCCCAGCACGCCCATCATCTCGTTTCGCACGCGCTCACTAGTATCCTCGTCAGCAAAACGGCGCACCTCGGCGCGCGCCAGCGAATCGACCGTCATACGCTCCTTGCCGTTAAGCCCCAGGTCGGACCACGCGAGCATGTACGGCCAGGAGCGCTCGGCAAACGAACGGGACGAAACGATCGGCGCCGTCGGCAACATGCGGCGGGCAGCCTCACCCTGTCGAACGAGCATCAGCAGCAGCGAGCAGGCCTCAGGCTTGCCAGCGGCCATCGGGATGTCGTCGAAAGATCGATTGCGGTCCACGTGCGCCTCAAGCGCGCCATCGATCTCACCCGGCTCGACCCCGCCGAGCAGCTGTGCCGCGCGGTCGAGCATATCGACCGGACCGTCGAGCGTCGAGAGCGCCTGCGCCAGCACTCGCTCCATACAATCTTCCACCGCGTTGAGCGTCACGAGCTCTTGGGGCACCACGGCAGACGTGCGGTTGCGCACGCGCGCCACAAACTCAAGCGTCGACAGGTACACATCGCCAAAGGGCGCATAATCGCCCTGGTAGCCGCCGCAAAGCGCCGGCGCCGCCAGCGCGTACTCGGTTTTGGACAGCGGACTCAACGCCATCGCACCCAGCTCGAGCGCCGTATCCTCCAGCATGAGGCCCAGCGTGCGAGAGCGCAGGCGCTCGGCGTCGCCCGCCGACACATCGCGGTCGAGCACGCGCGCGGCATCCGGCGCATCGCGCTCAACCGTGCGAATATGCAGGCGCTCGGCAATGGCGCGAACGGCGGCACAGCGAGCAGCCTCGGCCTCCTCCTGCGCCGGCGTAAAGATGCGGTTGCGCCCCAGCACCAGGCCAATCACATTACGTGGGCCCAGAGCGTCGACGACCAGCGCCGCCAGCAGGGACGACGGCAAGTCGCCCTCGAGTGCCACCACGGCGCGCGACGCACCGTGGGCCCGGGCGTTGTCGCGCACGGCAAGCACCAGCGCCTGCCACAGCCACTCCTCGGAACGGAACTCGGGCAGTTCGTGATCTTCCAGGGCATCGAGCATCACGCCGCGCTGAATCTCCTGAACCAGCAGGCTCTCCTCAAAACACGGCGCCTGGGCCACCACGCGACCGCAGTCGTCGAGCACAAACGAACCGCCGGTATACACCGACTCGTCATAGGCACCGACCGGCGCCATGCAGGCAAACCACACGCTGCGCTTGGATGCGATCTTGCGGTAGGCGCCGCTGCGAACGGCGGCAATGGCAGCAGTCTCGCGGTCGGTCATGTCAAACGCATTGAATTGGAAATACGCAATGAGGTCAACACCGGTCGGCAACATCTCGAGTTCGCGGTCCAAGTCAAAAATCACGGCGATGCGCACGCCGTCCACGTCGAACACCGGCGGCGCCCAACGCGTGTCGTTGTTCTCGCCACGCTGCAGGGCAATGCTCGAACGCGCCGGCACCACATGACCGTCCTTGAGCATCATGTAGTCGAGCAGCGGCTGACCCTCAAACGAAACCGCCGCGGGCACGATGCAGATCATGTCAAGCTCCTGGATGCGCTCGGCGACACCAGTCAAGCCGGCAAGCATGTCGTGCTCAAAGTCGGCAGCGCCCACCAGGCCACCGGGCATGGCGCCCATAAAGAGCGGAGCCGGAACGCACAGCACGCGCGCCCCGCGCTCGTGGGCCAGACGAGCCTGGTCCTCGATGCGGCCGCAAATGCCCTCAATATCACCCAGGCGCATATCGATCTGTGCAAGCGCGAGCTTCATGGCTCAGCCCTTTCCGTCGTAAACCATCGAAATCGTAGTAAAAGCGCCGGCCGCATGATGCAGTCGGCGCTCGCATGTGCATATGCTAGCTATGATACCCCGAGCGGGGGCGCGCTCCTAGAACGTCGCGGACCACAGCCCGTGCAGGTTGCAGTAGGCATAGACGGTACCGGTCTTGGAACCGCCGGCAAAAAACGTCGCGGGCTTCATGCCGGGCTCAAGGTAATGGACCTCTAAGCGGCCCTCGGCCTCAAGGGCGATCCACTCAATATAGTGCTCGGGCAGGCTGGGGTGCTCGACCGAGCCAACGCGTGCGCGAATCACGTGACCGTCGCGCTCGGTCTCGACAACAGGCACGTGCTTCTCGTGCGCCGCGTCCTCAGTGTTTGCGGTCAGTTCCGTGCAACCGGCAGGGGCTGCAACGTCGTTGCCAAGGGCGGCAATGAGCTTACCGTCGGGGTCCTTAAAGAATTTCGCCATGATGTTCTCCTTTGCTGACGTGCCAATGTTCTTGATGGTTCTTATGCCCAAAGGCAGACAAACCATCCACGGCATTGCAAATGAACACATAACGGGCGGGGACGATGGGGCAGCGTGCGCTATCCGCCCTGGCGGCCCCACCCGAGCGGGTTAGCGCCCGTCGCCGCCCAGCAGCGCCAGAACATCTTCGCGGGTAAACAGCGCCGACGAGATGCCGTCGCCGCCGAGCACGCTGTTGACCAGGTCGCGCTTGGACTCCTGCATCTGCATAATGCGCTCCTCGATCGTGTCCTTGGCGATGAGCTTGTACACGGTCACGGTATGTTGCTGGCCAATACGGTGCGCGCGGTCGGTCGCCTGGTCCTGCGCTGCCACGTTCCACCACGGGTCGTAGTGGATGACCACGTCGGCCGCCGTCAGGTTAAGGCCCACGCCGCCCGCCTTGAGCGAAATCAAAAAGACCGGAACCTCGCCCGCTTGGAACTGCGCGACCATCTTGGCGCGGCTCTCCTTAGACGAAGCGCCCGTGAGCTTAAGGAAGGCGATGTCCTCCTTGGCCAAGCGCTTACCGATGATATCGAGCATACCCGTAAACTGGCTGAACAACAGGATGCGATGCCCGCCGTCGAGTGCGCCGTGCACGAGCTCCATACACGTATCGAGCTTGGCGCTCCCCGCCTTGTAATCCTCGTAGTGTAGACGCGGGTCGCAGCAGATCTGGCGCAGCTTGGTGAGCTCGGCGAGCACCTTGAGCTTGTCCTTCTTAAACTCCCCAGCCTCGCGGTGCTGCACCTGCTGGGCGATGCGGTCCTGGTTGGCCAGGTAGAGCTTGCGTTGCTCGCCGGTAAGCTGTGCCATCACCGTGTCTTCGATCTTTTCGGGCAGGTCGGCCACCACGTCTTCCTTAACGCGACGCAGCACAAACGGCGACACGAGCGCCTGCAGGCGAGCGGCGCTATCGCCCTCGGCATGCTCGACCGGGCTTTCGAATCGCTTTGCAAACGATTCACGCGTGCCCAGCAGGCCCGGCATCAAAAAGTCGAAGATGCTCCAGAGCTCGGATAGGCGGTTTTCGATGGGCGTGCCCGTCAGGGCAAAGCGCACGCCGGCAGGCAGGCGCTTGGCGGCGCGCGCCACCTGCGTGAGCGGATTTTTAATGTACTGTGCCTCATCGAGCACCACGCGGGCAAAATCCTGCTCGACGTACTCGTCGATATCGCGCCGCATAAGGTCATACGACGTCACGACCACGCTATGCTCGGCCACGCCGGCGATCTGCACGCGGCGTTGAGCCTTGGCGCCCACAATGGCGCACACATCGAGCGACGGGGCAAAGCGCTCCAGCTCGGCAGTCCAGTTGTACACGAGTGAGGCCGGGCATACCACGAGCGTGGGCTTGGTGTCCCCCGCCTCCACGCGCGCCAGAATATGCGCAATCATCTGGAGCGTTTTGCCCAGGCCCATGTCGTCGGCCAAGATGCCGCCAAGGCCCAGGTGTTCAAGCGAGCCGAGCCACTGGTATCCGTCGACCTGGTAGCCGCGCATCGTTGCCTTGAGCGATGCCGGCACCGTAAAGTCCATCTTGCCGAGCGTGTCCAGGCGCTCGACGGTACGGCGGAACGCAGCGTCGCGATCGGCCTCGAGCGCCGGCGTGCGTGCGAGCATGCTGTCGACGAACAGGGTGCTCGACGCGGGAAGCGACACGCCGTCGAGCAGGTCGACGGCATCGACACCCAGGTCCTCGGCAAGGCCAAACGCGGCGCGCGCTCCCTCGTCCAGGCGAATGATGTCGCCGGACGTAAGGCGCGCAAACGTTTGATGGCGCTTGTACGAATCGAGATAGACGGCAAGGTCCGCGGCCGAAAGCCCGCTCGCGCCCAGCTCGACATCGAGCAGATTGCTCTTAACGGTCGCACGAACCGAGAGCTTGGGCGCGGGGCGGACCGAGATCTGGCGCAGACGGTCGCTAAGCATGACCTCACCCAGCTCGGACAGGGCGGACAGGCCCTCGGTCAGCAGGCAGAACAAGCGGGCGTCATCGCGCTCCTCAAACGCCAGACCGCCCTCGTAGAAATCGAAGTACAGGGCCGCCGTATCCATAACGCGAAACTCCGCCACCTCGTCGCGGGGTGGCACACCGGGGCGCTGCTCTTCGAAGGGGCTGCCCGGAGCGCCCAGGCCAAAGAGATCCGCCGACCAGTCGCCGTAGGTAACCGTAATCTTGCAGGTCACGAGCCCATCGTCGACGCCGATTGCCATGGCAAAGCTCGGCTCGGGCGCCACGGTATCGAGCGCAGCGGGCGCGGTAAGGTCGGTATAGTCGCGCAAAATGGGCAGCGCCATACGGCAGAACTCCCCCACCTGCTCGGCGGCAATATGGGCGGGCGTGCGGCACGGCAGCAAGCGCGACAAAAAAGGTGCGGCATGCTGAGCAAATGCAGCGTCGGTACGGCGCGCGCGGCGCGTGTCAACCAAGTAGGCGGCATCGCCCGACGCAAAGCAGTACATATCGGCGGGCAGGCGCAGGTCATAGCTACCACCAGCCGCCGGCGCGATTTTGGCGGCAAGCAGCGGTGGGCGCTTAGCGGATGCCCCGTCCTCCCCTTGCGGAGACAGCTCAACCGCCACGTCGTAGGTGCGATGCGTCGTCACCCCCCGCGACCAGGCGGGCTCAAAGGAGATGGTCTGGCCGCGCAGCAGGTCCAGCACATATACGATGCTATGCTCGGACAGCGGCAACTGACGCTCGGCAACAAAACCGCTGCGGGCAAAGTCGTACGACGCCGAACGCGAGCTTGTGATGTCATCGAGATAGGCAACTGTCGTCGCAACAAGGTTGAGCAGCTTTGCCGATGTTTCGTCAAAGGCCTCAGGTGAATGGACAAACGTGAGCTTCTTGCCATAGGAGAACGTGCCGCCGCGCACGTAGGCATCGGCCATGCCGTCGATGTCCTTGACCACGTAGGACACCGATCCACAGCGAATGCGGAACTCGAGCGCCCAGCTAAAGCGGTCAGCGAACAGCGGATTGTAGTACGGCACCAACGAGGGCTCCAACGCCGCTTTGGGAGCGTCGGGATCAACGGCACCGGCAAGCTTGCGGCGCATGCTCGCCAGCTCATCCATGCGCGCGTCCGAAAGATCGGAAAGCGCCGCCACAAGGCTCGGGCTCGTGGGGACGGGCGCCGGGAAGGGAAAGTTGGGGTTGACGGCCGGCGCGGCGGACGCGGCGCGCGCGGGCTGTTTCGGCTGCGCCGTAAACGTGCGAACCGGCGTGCGCAGCCCCTCAACAGGCTCAATGCCGCTGGTGTCCAGGTACGCCAGCGCTGTGGCGATGGCGTGCTTGCACATACCGGGATAGCGGTATGCGGCGGGGCAGTCGCAGTCGTAGTCGATAACCTCGTGCTCGTCCATATCGAGCGCCACGTGCGTCTTGTACAGGTCGCCGCGCGAGCCGCGCACCGAGCCCTCAACCGTCACGTTTTTGGAGAAGCGCGAGCCGCTGTCCTCGATCGACAGCACGGCGCCGTTGAGCATGAGCGAACGCCCCTTCATAAAGGTGCCGCTCAACGCCGCCTCTTTGCGAAGCGCCTGCACAAACGTCCCCTGCGCCATCACTTCCTCCAATCTCACCCGGGGTAGCTTAGATCACCGTCACGCGACCCTGGTTACCCACAATGGCCTTGGCCTCGGCCAGCAGCGGAATCGAGCGCGCGTTGACCTTGGCAGGCACCTCGGCGCGCAGCACGCGCCCGTCCACCTGCTCGATAAAGATCTCCACGCGGTCGCCGCCCGGGTTAGCGGTGAGCACCGTGGCAAGACGCGCCATATTGCCCTGGCTAAAGCGGCTGTTGGGCACCATGACCTCAAACACCTTGGGCTTGTTGTTCTCCTCGTTGAGCTCCAGCGGCACAATCTCCTGCGCGATGATCTGGTCGCCGCGGTCCGAGCGCTCGAGCTTGCCCTTGATGCGCACAAAGGCGTCGGACAGCTGCGCGCCGGTCTCGGGATCGACCTCGCCGTACAGATACCCCTCGGCCTCCTTGTAGGTCTTGGGGAACACGACGACGGTGGCCTCGCCTTCCATGTCCTCGAGCTGCACGATGCCCATGGGGTCACCGTTTTTGGTCACGCGCTTGGACACGCTCGAGACCATGCCGGCCCACCACAGCGCCTTGCCCTCGGGAATCTCCTGGTTGATGGTACCGCCCGTGGGGTTTTGCACCTCGTAGCCGGTATCGATCTGCGAGAACGAGAAGTCGCGTGCCTTGGCTAGCGCATACTCAAACGGGCGCAGCGGGTGGTCCGAGACATAGATGCCCAGAACCTCCTTCTCCTGGCTTAGCTTAAGGTGGCGGTCCCACTCCTGGCCATCCGGATCGGGCACGCTCACCTCAAAGCCCGAGCCCTCAACGTCGCCAAACATATCGAAGAACGACGTCTGGCCGCTCGCGCGATCTTTCTGGCGCTTTACCGCGGCATCGATGATGTTCTCGGGGTTGTTCTTATCCACAAAGTGCATCATCTGGCGACGCGGATACCCCGTGGAGTCGAAGGCGCCTGCCTTGATGAGCGATTCGATCACGCGACGGTTGGCCTGGCCCGAGTCCACGCGCTCGACAAAGTCGTGCAGCGTCTTAAACGGACCGCCCGCCTCGCGCTCGGCGATAATCGCCTGCGCCACGCCGGTGCCCACGCCGCGGATGCCAGCCAAACCAAAGCGCACGCCTTCCTTGGTAGCCGTGAACTCGGTACCGGACTCGTTGACATCTGGCGAAAGCACGGGGATGCCGTCGTGGCGGCACGCCGAGACGTAGTGCACGATCTTGTCGGTCTTGCCCGTATAGGACGTCAGAACGGCCGCCATGTACTCGTGCGGATAATGCGCCTTGAGCCACGCCGTCTGCATAACCAGGATGGCGTAGCCGGCGGAGTGCGACTTGTTAAAGGCGTAGGACGCGAACTCGAGAACATCGTCCCAAATCTTCTGGGCGACCTCGCGCGTGTAGTTGTTCTTGATAGCGCCGTTCATCCAGTGGTCGTAGGTGGTCTCGTCCGAGCCATCCTCCCAGTGGAGCACCGTTGACGTGAGCAGTTTGATCTTCTTTTTAGCCACGGGCTTACGGATACGCGAGTCCGATTCGCCCTTGGAGAAGCCGCACATCTCGACGGAGATGAGCATAACCTGCTCCTGGTAGACCATGGTGCCGTAGGTTTCGCCCAGGATGTCGTCCAGGCGGTCGTCGTAGGAGACCGCCGGCTCCTTACCATTCATACGGTTGATGTAGGACGAGACCATGCCGGCGCCCAACGGGCCCGGGCGGTACAGGGCGATCAATGCCACGACGTGCTTGTACTCGGTGGGCTTCATGTTCTTGATCGTGGCCGTCATGCCGGCGGACTCGACCTGGAAGACGCCGGCGGTGTGACCGGAGCCCATGAGCTTAAAGATCTCGGGGTCGTCAAAGGGAATCTCTTCCTCTTTGATGTCGATGCCGAAATTCTTTTTGATGTTTGCCTTGGCCTTGGAGATAACCGTCAGCGTGCGCAGGCCCAGGAAGTCCATCTTGAGCAGGCCCATGTCGGCAACGGTATGGCCCTCGTACTGGGTAATCTCGACGCCGCCCTTGGTATCGAGCTTGGTGGGCACATGCTCGTTGACGGGATCGCGGCAGATCAGGACGGCGCACGCGTGCACACCCTCGCCACGGGTGAGGCCCTCGATCGAGAGCGCCGTGTCGATGATACGGCGGGCGTCGTCATCCTTTTTATAGGCCTCGGCAAAGTCGGGGTTAAACAGATCCTCTTTGCCGGGTTGCTTTTCGAGCACCTGCTTGAGCTTGACCTTGGGGTCGCTCGAGACCATCTTGGACAGGCGCTGGCCCATGTAGACCGGGTAGTCCAGCACGCGCGCGGCGTCGTTGATGGCCTGCTTGGCCTTAATGGTCGAGTAGGTGATAACGTGGGTGACCTTCTCGGGACCGTAGAGCTGGCGAACGTGCTCCACGACCTCGAGGCGCCGCTCATCGTCGAAGTCCATATCGATATCGGGCATCTCGGTACGCTGCGGGGACAGGAACCTCTCGAACATCAGGCCGTTCTCGAGCGGGTCGAACGCGGTGATGTTCATGGCGTAGGCGACGATAGCGCCGGCGGCCGAGCCACGGCCGGGGCCGACGCCGATGCCGTTGTCCTTGGCCCATTGCACGTACTCGGCAACGATCAAGAAGTAGGCAGCAAAGCCCTTGTCGCAGATGACCTTGTATTCGTACTCAAAGCGCTCTTTGATGTTGACGCCACCGATTTCGCGTGTGGCCCAGTCATCGCCATAGTGTTGGCGCAGGCCCTTCTCGCACTCGCGGCGGAACTGGCTCTCGTGCGTCTCGCCGGGGTCGAGCAGCGGGAAGCGCGGCAGGATGATGGAATCCCAGTCCAGCTCCACGTAGCACTTGTCGGCGATCTCGAGCGTGTTGTCGCAGGCCTCGGGGCAATACGGGAACATCGCCCGCATCTCCTCCTCGGTCTTCATGTAAAACTCCGAGCCGGTCATGCGCATGCGGTTGGGGTCGTCGACCTTGGCGTTCATGCCGATGCACATGATGACGTCCTGTACGGGCGCGTCCTCGCGGCGCAGGTAGTGAAAGTCGTTGGTGGCGATGACCTTGACACCCACCTGCTTGGCGATGTCGATGAGCGTGCGGTCCATCTGCTCATCGGTCAGGCCGTTGTCGGTGGTGATGCCGTGTTCCTGGATCTCGATATAAAAGTCGCCAGGTTCGAAGGTATCACGGAAGGTCTCGGCCCACTTGATGGCGCCCTCCATGTCACCGCGGTCGATGTACTTGGGGATGATGCCCGCGATGCAGGCGCTCGTGCAGATCATGCCCTTGGCGTGGCGGCGCAGGTTGTCGAGCGTCACGCGGGGCTTGTAGTAAAAGCCCTGCACGGCTGCCTCGGAAGCCGTCTGCATCAGGTTGACGTAGCCCTCCTGGTCCTTGGCCAGAAGGATCATGTGGTAGAGCTCGGGCTTATGGTCGCGGGCAAGCGTCTCGTCCGGCGTAAAGTAGACCTCGCAGCCAAAGATGGGCTTGATGACCAGAGGCGGCTTGAGCTCGTCGATGTTGCCCTTCTCGTCCCACATGGCCATGTCCTTCACATACTGGGCATGCTCGCGCGGGTTTTCCTCGGGATCGGGCTCCACCAGCTCGTCGCGGCGATCCTTTTCCAAAAAGGCCTTGTCGTGGCTCCAGGTTTTGTACTCGGGCGTGTTGTGGTTGACGGCGTCGCAGGCCAGCGCCAGGTCGGGTACGCCATACATGTAGCCGTGGTCGGTAATGGCCACGGCGGGCATGCCCAGCTCTACGGCACGGTTGACCATATCCTGGATACGGGTTGCGCCGTCGAGCATGGAGAAAACGGTGTGGTTGTGCAGATGGACGAATGCCATGTGATGAGCTCCGATGCGGGTTCGTGTTCTGACTGAACGATTTTACCGCACGGCGCGGATAGCACCCGAACCTAGCCAAACCAACACGGGTAGTCAATTTGGGACCTTCAAAAAGGGGAATGAGGGCATCCAGATATATCGAGTATTACTGGAACCCCGGCGATGCGCGGAATGATTTGTGACGAATAGTCATGTCCATCAAGAAGGCTCGACGCTTCGGATAGCTCGTCAATCGATATATCAATTCTTGGAGACCTGTATTCCAACCATTTTTAATGAAACAACGGCGGTAATTGCTATCGCGATTGCACCAATAATACCGAGCGCTATCTGAATGGGATATAACCCCAACACATGTCCAAATATGGAGAAAAACACTGCAGAAAAGAGAGCCCTTACCAGAGACGCGACGGAAAGGATCGTCGCGCGGAGATCGTCCGCTATCGCGTCTTGGATTAAGTTTTCCGAAGTGATGTACACCACTTCTGGGAGAAAACAAAGCACCATGCTAAGGCCAAACAAACACAGCGGATTTGAAGCGAACCACGGAAGAATCATGAAAAGGCCAGCCTCGATTAGCATCGAGCCGAGCATGGTATTTCTTTTCCCGAAACGCAATGAGAAGAAATCTGCTGCAATGTAGGCCGTCGCATTTACTGCATAGGATGCACCGAAAAAGATTCCTATTATGGAGACGGGAGCATCAAATGCGTCGAATACCAACTGATTCAAGTTGTAATAACTCCCATAGAATCCATCGAGCATGCTTGTGCCGATTAGAAGAAGCAATACCGCAAAAGCGGATTCTCCAACACGCCAGGTTTCGCGTCTGAACATCTTGGCCGCGTCAAACCTTCCCTTTTCAGAGCTTTCAGAACGGGTCGCTTCCGTCCTCTCAATGGGATACAGAAGGAAAAGCTGCAGGAGATAGAAAACGGAGACACATACGTAGAGGGCGCTCCAAGATACTTGGGCAATGAAAGATCCGAGCACAATCGCCATTCCCGTAGCGATTGATTGCGCGGCAAGCAGCCGAGCGTTGATGGTGAGGAAACGCTCTCCTTGACCGGCATTCCGGGCAATTTCATATAAAAGTGCTTGTTCGGATCCCGATTGAAGGGAGTAGGCGAGTGCCTCAACAAGGGAAAGCACGACAAGAAAGGGACCTGAGAGCAACAGCATGCCAGCCGTATGGAAGAAAAGCAGCAGCACGCCCACTTGAATCGAAAACTTCTTTCCAAAGAAATCGCCTATCAGCCCTGTTGGCAGCTCGAGGACGACCGTTGTAATGTTAAACAGGGCTTGATAAAGCGCGATTTCCGTGACAGACATTCCTTTCTCCGCAAGGAAAAGTAGAAACACTCCCCGATTTAAAACAAATCCCGCGAGAACGAAAAAGGCGGAATAGATGTGCAGTTGCGTAGCGGCATTCTTATTCATTTGGCACTTCCATCAACTACTTTTGTCGGGCCGCTCGCTACTGACTCGAAGCCTGAAGTGTTCACAGTTTCCGATGAAGAGCTACCTTGCCTTTTTGCGGCCTGGGCACGCTTCTCGTACTTATTGCCGTTGAGCCTGTTGCGGCTGGAGCGCTTGCCCGTGGCGTTTTCGATATCCTGCATGATGGACCCCGCTAGGGCGTCAAAAAGCTCCTCCGGCGTCACCCCAAGCGTTTTGGTGAGCTGCATATGGCTCCTTATTCGTTTGAACCGTTCGAGCTATTGTACCGTCCCAGGCTCTCCCATGCGTTGCGGTGCTATTTGGACGATTGAGGGCTTTATCCGGGGCGGCCGCGTTGGTTTGCCCAAAGTAGCTAAAAAAGCCCCGTCCCAAAAAGACTGCGGTGGAATCGATAGGGATTCCACCGCAGGTTGTTGAGGGCTAAAGGTTGTAGGTGACCACTTGGGGCTCGCAGGGGTTGGCGGGGTCGACCTGCTCCGCGCGGACGAACTTGACGGTCACGGCCTCAAAGCCCGCCTTGTGCAGAACATCGGCGTAGACGCGCGCCTGCAGGGCGTGCTTCTCCCGCAGCTGTTCCGGCGTCTCGTCCGGTGTGCCGCCCGTCTTGTAGTCGATGACCAGCGCGCGTGACGAATCCGCCGGGTTCGTCGCCAAGGCGTCGATGGCGCCCTCGGCATATGCACCGTAGCGGGCGATGTCCTCGTCCTCGCAGCCCAGCGAGAAGAACGGCACCTCGGCACGGATGCACGGCCAGGCAAGCAGCTCGGCACGGACCGCCGACTTGAGCCAGCGGTCCAGGGCAACGTCGAAGCGTTCGCGCTGCTCCGGCGTCAGGCACCACAGGCGCGCCAGCGCATCGGCACGCTCAGCGGGCAGCGCATCGGCACCCATCTCGATCAGCCACTGGCAGGCGGCATGGAACGCCGAGCCCAGCGCCATGGGGTTGCCGGCGGGCTCAACGGCGGCCACGCCTGCATCCGTCATCTCGGAACCATCCGACTCCGCATCATCGCCGGCCTCGTCCATGGGAACAAGCGCCTCGGCGGCACGGTCCTCGGACTCGGCATGCAGCGCCACGGCAATTGACGAGTAGCTATACGAGTCACGCACCGGGAACGGACAGATGCCCATGCGCACGCCCACTGCCTGGGGATACACGAGCTCAAACGCATCGGGCTTGGGGTCGGCAGGACCGGGCACAGTTGAGTGCGCAGCATTATCAGCGACATCGACATCGCCGCGAACGAGCCTGCCCTCGGCATCCAGCGAAGCGTTAGCCTCAAACGCCTGCTCACCAAACGTAAAGTCCGCCAGCGAGATGAGCTCGTAGTCGCCCGGCTGGGAGTTGTCGAACACCAGACGGTCGCTATCGAGCTGCGGCATGTCCAGACTATCGGTCGGCAGGATGCGGCGCAGCACGTCGTAGGTCAGATCCGTCTCGACATCGAAGGTCGGCGCCATCACCTTGCCGCGGCTCACGCCGGCATCCATCGCCAGAATGAGCAACTCGCGCGCTCGCGTCATGGCGACATAGAGCAGACGAGCCCGCTCCTCGAGCGAAAGCTGCAGGTCGTCGTTACGCAGGCGGGCAAATGCCTCGGCGGGAGAGCCCGTCGCGCAGACGTCCTCCATGAGCTCCGGCGGCAACCACAGCGACGTGCCCTTGCCCTTAAACGCGTGTTCAAACTGCTTTTTGACGTCATCGCCCTTCACGAAGGTCCCGTCGGCAAGCTTAACGCCATCGAAACGAGCCGGCAGCGCCACGACTTGCGCCCCACCGTCGACGCGACCCATTTGTGCCGCACCGGACGATTTGCGCACGCCAAAACACTCGGCAACCGCTACAACCGGATACTCCAGGCCCTTGGACGCATGCACGGTCATGATGCGCACCGCGCCGTCGCCCTCCTCGTTGAGGGCGCCCGGGGCCTCCTTGCCCGCCAAGAAGCGGTCGAAGGCGAGCGCGATGGAGCGCGGAGAATTGCCGAGCTCGGCCTCTGCCTCGGCCACGGCGTCGAGCGCCTTGAGCACGTTGGCGGCAATGGCCTTGCCCTCGGGGCCGCGCTGCGCCAGACGCACGAACCAGCCGGAGGCATTGACCACATCGCGCGCGATGGCGGCGAACGAATCGCGTCCCACGCGACGAAGCGCGTAGCGCAGCACCTCGCGGGCACGCGTCACGAGCGGCAGGCTCTGCAAACCCGGCACATCGGAATCGCTCATGATGCCCACATCGATATTGCGGCGCGACGTCTCGCCCGTCTGCTCGTCGAGCTTGGTCGCCAGCGCCAGGAACTCCTGGGCGCCGAGTGCAAACATCGGCGAGGCCAGCAACGGCATAAGGCCTTGGGCCGTATCGGCCGGATTGGCGAGCGCGCAGACCAGGGCACGCACCGTCTGCACCTCGGCCGCCTGGGCAAAGACCGAGCCGCCTGCGATGACGCAGTCGAGTCCTTGGTCGCGGAAGGCCTGCGCGTAGACGTCGGCATTGGTCATGCGACCCAGCAGCAGCACCATGCCGCCCTGGGGCTGGCCGGCATCGGCAAGCGCATGGAATCGCTCGGCGATCGCACGGGCCTTGGCCTGCGTGCGCTCCTGCATACTGCCGCCGGCAACGAACAGCGCCTGGCGGCGCGAAGCCTTTGCCTTGAGCATGTCCTTGCGTTTGTCGCTCGGTTCAAGATCCAAGAACCCCTGCATCAAACCACCGGTGTCGCCGTCAAAGACGCGCGCCACATAGCGCAGCACCTCGTCGTGGCTGCGGAAGTTGCGCACGAGTTTGACGAGCTCGCCGGCGGGAGCATCGGACGTGGTGACCGTCTCGGACGCCGTCGTCGAACCCACCTTGCGCTCCTGGCGGCGAAACACCTCGACCTCGGCACCACGGAAGCGATAGATCGACTGCTGCGCATCGCCCACCGTGCACAGCGCGCGCTCGCCCGCACCCGTCAAATAGCGAATCAGATCGACCTGCATCTGGTCGGTATCTTGGAACTCGTCGATCATGACCATCTTAAAGCGGCCCTCATAGGCAGCTCGAATAGCCGGGTAGTCGCGCAGCGCCTCGTACGCCATACGCAGCAGGTCATTGTTATCGAGCGCGGACTGGTCGGCCTTGAGCGCACGGTACTCCGCCTCTACGGCACGGGCAAGCCCCACCAGCGCATCGAGCGCCGGGCCGCCGCAGGCAAGCACGATATTGATAAACGCATCGGCGGCCTCGGCCTTGAGTAGCTCCACCTGCTCCTTAGGAAACGCCTTGCTCGCCCGAGGCATACTGCACGACATCATGAGTCGCGCCGCATCCTCCATGGTTTTGCCGCTCGCCTCAAACGCGTCGATGGCGTCGAGTGCCACCTGCGCTTTCTCGGTCGTGGCCTTGCTTGCGCCCAGCGCCGCACGATAGGCATCGGCAAGCGCCGAGGTGTCGGCCTGGCCGCGCGCCACGCACACATCGTCCATGCCGCCCGGAAGCTGGCTCGATAGCTCCAGCAAGTCGCGCACCAGGCCTTTGATGGTGGTACCGGCGCCAAACGTCCCGCCCTCGCCCGCCATGGGATACCAGGCGTAGAGGGCCTTAAGCGAAGTGGCGAGCTCGGGCGCGGCATCGGGCGCCGTCGCGCGCCCCAGCACATGCTCGACAGCCTGATCCATAAGCTCGTCGGTATCGGTGAGCACCGTGAACTCGGGATCGATGCCCAGCTCCAACGCATGCGCGCGCAGAATGCGCGAACACATGCCGTGAATGGTCGAGATCCAAGCGTCATCGACCGTCAGGGCCTCTTCGTCCATCCCCTCGTCGATAAGCGCACGGCGCACGCGGTCGCGGATCTCGGCCGCGGCGTCTTTGGTAAAGGTAATGGCGAGCACCTGGTCCAGATGCTCGACAAACGGACCGGATTCGGGCGAGAGCGCATAGACGATGCGGCGCGTGAGGGTAAAGGTCTTGCCCGAGCCGGCACCTGCCGAGACAAACAGCGGACGGTCGAGCGTTTTGACGACTTGCAGCTGTTGCGGCATCAAAGTCGAAAGATCCATGGTCTACACGTCCCTCCTTACAAACGTTCCTTCGTGGTTATACGAGCAGCGCGCATGCGCGGCCTGCGCCGACGTCGGATCGACAGCGGCGACGTCGCCCGCCTCGAGCTCGCGCAGGCGCTCGGCAATGCCGGCCTCCACGCGGTCGAGCAGCGCATCGAAGTCCATGTTGCCGCCCTCGCCCGGAAAGCCCTTCTTGAGGCCCGGGATGCGACCGTCGCCGCGCTCTTCCTCGAGCAACTCGGCACTTGCGGCACCACGCAGCGCGGGCTTGCCGCCCTTGGTCGAAAAATAGAGCGCAGCACGGGTATCTAGGCCCAGCGCCCGACGCATGGCCCGGGCGTAGATGAGTGTCTGGGTATGGGGCGGCAGCCAGCGCGGGTCGTCGATGGGGGCCTCGCCCGACTCCTCGTCGCGCACCGTGGGGTCGGCGAGCTTAAACTCCTCGACACCCGAACGATGCTTGTAGTCGATTACCACGGCGCGATTCTCGGCATCCACGTCAACGCGGTCGATGCGCCCACCGAGCGGCCAACCGGCATACTCGACCTGGAGCTCGTTGAACGCAAACTCCAGGTAGCGCGGCGCGAAGGGCGCGAGCGCCTCGGACTCGTAGGCGAGCACGCCTTCCAGTTGCGGCAAGATCTCGGCCGCCTGGCGCTCCTCCACTGGAGAGAGCGGCACCAGCGGGCCCTCGGTACCGCGCTTGCCGGCGTGCTCGGCCAGGGTCTCGGCAAAGACCTCGTGCAGCAGCTCCTTCGCGCGCGGCAGATTCATGGGCGTCACGCGCTCCATGCCCTCCTGCGGAAGACGTGCATGCAAGTGCTCCAGCACGTCATGGACAAAGTTGCCCTTCTCCATGTTGCCAAAGCCCGCATCGATGGACTGAGGTTTGACGCGATACGAGACGAACCAGCACAGCGGGCAGGTGGAATAGGCCTCGATCTGCGAGGCGGACGTCAGGCGCGGCACGAGCGGCGCGTCCTCGCCCTCGCCATCGCGACGACGCAGGACCAAATACGGCACGGCCTCGGCACTCAGATGCTGAGGGGCTTCACAGGTCACGCGCTCGCGCTTGAGACCTTCGCCTGCCGCGGGATCGAAGTCCCTTACGATATCGCCCTCACCCACGCACTTCGCCTTGTCGGCGTCAGCTGCCTTAGCAGCGTCAGTGGCCTTAGCGTCGTCAGCGACCTTAGCTTCAGCAACCTCGGCATGCGCCCGCAACTCGGTCCACACGGCCGCCGGATAGCACTCGCGCGCCTGACGATCGTGCGTCATGCGCGCAAGCACAACCGGGCCGCGTGCCGCCTGCATCGCGTGGCCAAAGCGCACGCGCAGCAAGGCCGCGGGCTCAAGCGTCACGCCCTCGCGACCAAGGCTCGCCGCCAGCGTGGCCAGCGGCCCCTCCTCGTGTGAGAGCGGATAGCTGTCCAGATCGACATCGGCAAACAGCACGGCATCGTAGCTGTCGGGGCGCAGGGCTGCCGCATCGGCAAGCGACGCAAAGCGCACCTGGGCGCGCGGCGCGCGGTCGACCTCGTGGGTCTCGTAATCGTAGGCGGTGCTACGCTTGTCCACCTTGGTGCGAATGCCATCGAGCACGGGCACGGTTGCAGCCTGCGACACGTCGAGCGCGCGGGCGCCATTCATAAGGATGTCGATGACGTGGCGCAGCAGGGCCACCTCCGCCTGGCGACGGGCTTGGCCATCCAAGCTGCCCAGCGAGCGATCGGGCAACGCCTCGGCAACGGCGAGCATGGCCTTGAGCGCCGTCACGGGCTTGTCACGCCACAGCGCCTGGAACACGTCCGAGACCACACACGGCACGTTCTTAAACCAGTTATCGTCGCTCGCCGCCTTGCGCGCGCCCCTCACCTGGCCCTGAGCGCTCTGCAGCAGGCTCTTAACGCCCGCGGTAGTCTTGCTGCGCGAGAGACGCATATTCTTATCGAAGGTACGGGCATTGACGGCATCAGCGCCCGAAAGCGGACTGTAGATCCAGTCGGTAAGCTCCGGCGCGGGCCACCACTCGGTCTTTGACGCCGTGCCCTCATCGGCGGCCTTCATGCGCTCGATCAGGCCGGCAAGCGCCGCAAATTGCCTGCCCGCAATGGATTGGGAAAACGCCGTGAACTCAACTGTCTCGGCAGCGATATGACGAGCCGCCAGACGAGAGGCAAGCTCACCGAACAGCTGGGGTGCCCGGGCAGAAACAACGAGCACGCGCGCGGGGTCGGCAGAGGCGCCGGCGGCGCCGTTGACCTCGGAACCCCGGCACGTTTTTACCAGATCATCAATTGCGTCCGCATAGACATGAGCACGGGCATGGGGACCGGCGACCTCAATAAAGACTGGCTGAGCGGCAGTCCCGCAAGCGACATCAGACGCGACGGCGTCCTCCCCCAGCGGCGCGGCCTCAAACAGCACGCCGCGGGCATCAAATGCCGCGGCAAGCTCCTCACGCATCGCCGCCTGCTCGCGGGCAAGCAGCACGACGACCTCTCCCCCATTGTTCGCCACGGCAGACAGTAGCTCGAGCAGTGCGTACGTAAACGACGTGATACCGCGCACGCATACGGCGCGGGTGCACGCCGGCAGGCTATCGGCCAGGACACCGGCCATAATGTCGGCCGCCTCGCAGGGCTCGACCATATCTCGACGGTCCAAACCGTCCGCATATGCGCGCAAAAGCTCGAACACACGAGCCTCGGCATCGCTTTTTGGCTCAGGCTGGCAATTGTTTCCACGGCATCGCTCGGCCGTCGTCCCCGCCACACCCGGCAGCACGTCGCGGGCCATGCGCGCAAGCATACGCACCGTGCCCTGGCTGCGCGAAAGCGGCTGCAAATCGGCATCGTCGAGACGCGTTACCATGTCCGAAAACAGCATCTGGCGTTGCAGGTTGTCCACGAAACCGCGCCCGTCGCCCAAAAGCTCCCAAAGCGAGCGAAGCCACGATGTAGGCGTCTTGTAGTCGATACCTAGTGAAACCCCGGCTTCCGCCGCATCATGACGGCACAGGTCGAGCTCGGCAAACGTAGGCGCCAGCAGCACGGCACGTCCGTGGCGGGCAATAAGGTCGGCAAGCAACGCCGACTCGGCATCGCTCAAATCCGTGCCGGCATTGGTGGTATAGATTCGAACAGGCATGGTCCTCCGCTCAAACTGTTCGCAATAATCAATGTATCCATCCTACCCGCCCAAGCGGACAGATTTGCCCCACGCCAACAGATTTCCTCCGTCCCCAGGGGATCAAAAAACCGCCCCCGGAGGAGCGGTTTTGTACAAATCGGTTTTTTGGCGCGGCTTACTCGCCATCCTCCAGCTTAATGAGGATCTTGCGGTAGCCACCGTACTCGCCGTTGAGCGCCTTGGACACACGGCTCACCGTGGTGGACGAAGCGCCGGTACGCGCCTGAACCTCGACATAGGGCTCGCCCTCGTCCAGGTAACGCGCGACCTGCAGACGCTGCGATAGATCGCAAATCTCGCGCGGCGTGCAGATATCGGTCAAAAACGCTTGGATATCTTTCTCGTCGTCCAAAAGGCTAAATGCGTGGACCAGCTGCTTGACATCAGGCTTGTCAAACATGTTCTCGATATTCATCGATCACCGCCAAACCCGCCAAAAGGCATCGAAGTTGATACTGACATCGGGCATCGCTCGCCCGTTCTATGCAATAGGGCAACGCCTGTGGCTTTTGCCCGTAGCAGTTTAGCACACCACCAAACTAAAGCGACAAGACTCTCTGCCAGCGGCGCATTTTTTAGGACGAGCGCCGTTTTGAAACCGAATGCGCACGCAAGCTACACGAATATCTGAGACAATGGGCGCCCAAACAAGGCCGTGCCCCGCACCCATCCAAGTTGCAAAGGCATGTGCCCCTCACGCCTCTTTGCCACGTCTTGCGCAAGAAAGGATCTCCACCATGCGCTTTTTGCTCAACTGGCTTTTGACCTCAATCGCCATCGCGATTGCAACGTTTCTCGTCCCCGGCATTCAGCCCTTCGGCATGGCCGACGCCTGGGTCTGCTTTGCCTTCGTGGGACTGTTCCTCAACATCGTCGACTCGCTCGTTAAGCCGTTCCTGACGGTCATCTCGCTGCCACTCACTATTATCACGCTTGGTATTTTTCAGCTTGTGGTCAACAGCTTTATGCTCGAGCTGGCCAGCTACCTGTCGGTCAATCTGCTGGGCGCGGGTATCTCCATCGCCAGCTTTGGATCGGCGTTTATGGGCAGCATCCTGGTATCCATCATGCGCAGCATTCTCGACAGCATCGCCAGGAACTAAAGCGACCGGATACGGGCCGCCACAACACGCCAAAACGAAGGCCGTCCATCGCAACGATGGGCGGCCTTGTCATTTGCCAAGCCTCAGAGGGCAGGAAAATCTACCATTTCTGCCCCGTCCCCAAATGGCAGGTGGGGCTAGATGACGTAGTCGTAGCCCTCGTTGGGGGCAACGAGTGTATCGAGTGTCACGCCGTCGAGGTAGTCGTTGATGAGCTTGTCCAGGTTCTTCCAAACATCGAGTGTGGGACACTCATCAGATCGCGAGCAACCTTTGCAGTCGCCGTCCAGGCATGCGACCGGTGCTAGGCTACCCTCGGTCAGGCGCAGGATCTCGCCCACCGTGTACTGCTCGGGCGGGCGCGTGAGCACGTAGCCGCCGCCCTTGCCGCGCATGCCCGAGAGCATATTGGCGCGGACGAGCGTGGCCAAAATGTTCTCCAGATACTTCTCCGAAATCCCCTGACGCGCGGCGATCTCTTTGAGGGGAATACGACCTGCCGCCTGATGCTCGGCCAAGTCGACCATAACGCGCAGGGCATATCTGCCCTTTGTGGAAACCAACATATATATTGCTGCCTTTCGGTCTTTTAATTCGTAGAAATTCTAGCCGAAATATTGGTTTTGAAAATACCTATTCCCGTCAAGATGGTTAATCGACTCGTAATAATCTTCTATTTCCTATTGCGTTACTAGGCTTTACTGTCTACTATGCTTGCCAACAGCAAAACGAACAACCCATAAGGTTTGTGGGTTTCGCTGCTACACACACCGTAAAACCACACGGTATCCAGTCATTTGAACACTTTGGAGGTCCACCATGAGCAAGGTTTACACGTCCATCGATCAGCTTATCGGCCACACCCCGCTTCTGGAGCTCACTCACTTTGAGGCCGATGAGGACCTCAAGGCCCGCGTGCTCGTCAAGCTGGAATACTTCAACCCCGCCGGGTCCGTCAAAGACCGCGTCGCCAAGAACATGATCGACGAGGCCGAGAAGGCCGGCAAGCTTGTGCGCGGCGGCGACTACACCATCATCGAGCCCACGAGCGGCAACACCGGCGTCGGCATCGCCTCGGTGGCGGCCGCCCGCGGCTACAAGGTGATCATCACCATGCCCGAGACCATGTCCGTCGAGCGCCGCAAGCTTATGCAGGCATATGGCGCACAGCTCGTACTCACCGACGGTTCCAAGGGCATGAAGGGCGCTATCGCCAAGGCCGAGGAGCTGCAGAAGGAGACTCCCAACAGCATCATCGCCGGCCAGTTTGTAACCCCCGCCAACCCCGCCATTCACAAGGCCACGACCGGCCCCGAGATCTGGGACGACACCGACGGCAAGGTCGACATCTTCGTCGCCGGCGTTGGCACCGGTGGTACCGTGACCGGCGTGGGCGAGTTCCTCAAGGAGCAGAACCCCGAGATTCAGGTCGTCGCCGTCGAGCCCGCCACCTCCCCGGTGCTCTCCAAGGGCCAGGCCGGCCCGCACAAGATCCAGGGTATCGGTGCCGGCTTTGTGCCCGACGTACTCGACACCCAGATCTATGACGAGATCATCCCCGTCGAGAACGACGACGCCTTTACCACCGGCCGCGCCGTGGGCCACAAGGAGGGCGTGCTCGTGGGCATTTCGTCCGGCGCCGCCGTGTGGGCCGCACTGCAGCTGGCCAAGCGTCCCGAGAACGAGAGCAAGACCATCGTGGCGCTGCTCGCCGATACCGGTGAGCGCTACCTGTCCACGGCACTGTTCCAGGACTAAGGTCTGTCGCCCATAGGTTGAGCCCAGGGACGAGCCGGTCTCCTCTCTCCCGGCAGCCTGAGCCCATCCAATCAGGGTGTCCCACGAGACGTCCGAACTTGCTACAATGTCTGCGGCGCGGAACCAGCCTCCCGCGCCGCTTTTCTTTTTTGGCCACATGCCACCAAGGAGAACCTCCCCATGCACAACAAGCGCGTGCTCGTCGCCATGAGTGGCGGCGTCGATTCCAGCGTGACCGCGCATCTGCTCAAGCGCCAGGGCTACGAATGCGTCGGTGCCACCATGCGCCTCACCTGCCCCGCGCCCGATCCTGCAACGGGTATGAGCAAAGTCGACCGCGACATCGCCGATGCAAAGGCCGTCGCCGAGCACCTGGGGATACCCCACCACGTGCTCGACCTGCAGCAGACATTCGACCGCAACGTTATCGAGCGCTTTGTGACTGCCTATCAGAAGGGGCTGACGCCCAACCCGTGCATCATCTGCAACCGCCACATTAAGTTTGGCGCGCTGCTCGATGCGGCGCTGGACATGGGCTGCGACTACATCGCCACAGGTCACTACGCCAAAACGAGCCAGGCGTCCGACGGCACCTGGCAGCTGAACCGCGGCGAAGATCCCAAAAAGGACCAAAGCTACTTTTTGTATTCGCTCACGCAAGAGCGCCTGGCACGCACGATCTTTCCGCTGGCTGGGCTGGACAAAGAGCGCGACGTGCGCCGGATTGCCGCCGAGCAGGGCTTCATCAACGCCAAGAAGGCCGAAAGCGAGGATATCTGCTTTATCGCGGACGGCGACTACGCGGGCTATATCGAGCGCCGCTGCGGACATCCCGCTGCACCGGGCGACATTGTGTGGCGCGACGGCAGCGTGGTCGGACGCCATAACGGCGCGCTGCGCTATACCATCGGCCAGCGCAAGGGTCTGGGCGTCGCGATGGCGCATCCCGTGTACGTAACGGGCGTCGATGCCGCCAACAACATTGTGCATCTGGGCGAGGCCGAGGACCTGACGGCCACAGCGCTCACAGCCGACGACTGGATCTGGAGCGCCCCTGACGCACGCATGGAGGCGGAGCTCGACGCCGGCGGCATTCGCGTAAGTGCCAAGTACCGCTACCGTCAAAAGGACCAGGCAGCGACCCTTACACGTGGCGAAGATGGGCAAATGCTGCTAACTTTTGACGAGCCGCAACGAGCCATCGCCCCCGGCCAAGCCGTTGTAGTCTACCGCGGCGACATCGTCTTGGGCGGCGGCACCGTTACGGCAGCCATCAAGTAGCCGCGGGATTATCGCCGCACGTGTCGAAGCACTTCAACAGCAGCATTCACCTCGATAACGCGACGCTCCAGGCCGCGACGAATGGACTCGAGCCGGCCCTCCGCCGTGGCCCATTTGCTCTGCGAAAGAATCTCGATCGCCTCATCAACAAATCCGTCGAGTCGTGATGAATCGAACCAATCGAGCGAGTCCGCAAGCGCCAGCTGGACGGAAGGGTCGGGCCCAAACGGCTTAGCGGAAAACCCAAACTCCTCAGCTGCGAGCACTGCAGTTGGTACGTTGTACCACAGGCAGTTGCCGCTATCGAATAGCGGAGCAGGCCTTATCTCCAGGGTGTCGACATTGCGGATGATGCCGAAGTTTCGCCAATGGCGGTCGCTGTTGGCCAAAAGGGCATCGCAGACAATCATCTGCGACATAGACCTTCTCACAGCGGCCTCATCGACACCATGCTTGCCGAGGTAGCGACAGTATCGATCGTATGTCGAGCTTCCTCGCTGGCCGCCAAGGGCGTTCTTAACGTAAACAGCCGGAACATATTCCTCGCGGCCGTCAAGAAAATCCTCGCACAGGCACACGGGGCCATCGAACATGCGCTCAACCGTGTAAGGAACAAACTCCCCCTTGGGAAGCAAGCGACGATGCAGGGCCGTTGCAACCGCCTCGTTAAAGGGCCGTTGGTCGTCCATGCCGCACCCCTTGACCAGAACGCGAACACCGTTGCGAATCATCCACGATTTAGGAAGCTCGCCCTCGGATGTGTTGTCGGGATTTTTAAGACCGATGCCCTCCAGCCAACCCGAACGCCCCTCGGGCGCCGATCGCTCAAATTCGTTCTCAAAGTAATTGATGTTTTGCCATTTGAGTTCGGCGCAATCGGCCGGCCGCAGCCAATAACAATCCGAAAGTGATAGGCCCAGGCACCGAACCGGAACCTCGATGCCACTGGCAATTCCCAGTTCACGATAGCGCGAGACGAGTCCGGGGCGGACGTCAGGCACCGACCGATGGCCCCACCACACGTTGAGCTCCCGTTTATTCACCGTTGGAGAAGAGCTCGAGCACGTGCCAAACGGCATCCTCTGCGCATCAAGTACCTCGGCGATTTCGAAGGAAAACTCGCGCGTCGGATCAAACGAAACACGTGCAACCTCGTAATCGGCGGACATCAGCGTAAACTTGCGCCCCACATCGGCCGCAGGACGGCGTCCACGTTTGCGGACCTTTTGATAAGCAACCGCAGAATCATACTCAACCATCTTCCGTCCGCCCACAATATCGCACGCGAGCGTTCCCGATGCGGCAAGTTGAGATATGCGGGCTTTCGTAACGCCCAACAGGTGGGCAGCATCACCCATAGACAAGTACTCAGATGTATCCATATGCCGCATCACCTCGTTAAGTAATTTAAACGTTTAGTTAATAGATTACATACATCATAATACTAAACGACCCAAAGCGAAAAAAGGCCCGAGAAATCGGGCCTTAGCGATTGGTCAGCCGAGTCGCAAGCTGCTCCCCTAGCGCTGCACGTAGGCGCGGACGAGCTCGTAGGTGTTGCGCACGCCGTCGATGTGGCTGCGCTCGTAGTTGTGGCTCGCGTACACGCCGGGGCCGATCAGACCATGGCGAATGTCGTAGCCGGCCGAGAGCGTGGCCTCGACGTCGGAACCGTAATGCGGGTACACATCGATGGCGTAATCGAGCTCCAGCTCGCGCGCGATGTTGGATAGTGTGGTTACCAGGTCGTAGTTGTACGGACCGCCCGAATCCTTGGCGCAAATCGACACCATGCGCTCGGTGCAGCCCAGGTCGTCGCCCACGCAGCCCATGTCCACGCTGATCATCTCGCGCGTATCAGCCGGCACAAAGGCACCGCCGTGGCCGACCTCCTCGTACACGGTAAAGAGCAGCGACACCTTGCGCGAAAGGGTCACCTCGCCGTCAGCAACGGCGCGAGCCAGACCCAGCAGAATCGACGCGGACAGCTTGTCATCCAGGAAGCGGCTCTTAATGTAGCCGCTCTCCGTCACCGTGGTGCGCGGATCCATAGCGATGATGTCTCCGGTCTGAATGCCCAGCTCGAGCACGTCGTCCTTGCTGTCGACGTTCTCGTCGAGCAGGATTTCCATGTTCTTCTCGATGGTCTTGACCGGCTCATCGGCCACATGCGCCGAAGGCTCGGTATTGAGAACCACACCCGTGTAGACATTGCCATCGCGCGTGTAAACGGTGCAGTTCTCGCCATCGGCCGTAGACCACTGATGCCCGCCAAGCGTCGTGGGACGCAGGCGACCATTGTCCTTAATGGAGCGCACCATGGCGCCCAGGGTATCGACATGGCTCGCCAACACGAGCGGCTCACCCTCGCCACCAAGCTCAACCAACACGTTGCCCTTATTGGAGCGCTCGGGGCCAAAGCCCATATCGCGCAACGTTTCCATTAGATAGTCAGTAGCCGCACGGGTATAGCCCGTAGGTGAAGCAATCGAGGTAAGCGCCTTCAACTGGTCAGTAATATAGGAGAGCGTAGAATCCATCTTGGACACCAAAGTCACCCTTTCATATCGAATTAAACCCACAGCAACAATACCACCGCGAGCCATCTTTTTACCTAGCGAGATGACCCATCGAGCTCTTCAGAACTGCGCCCGCCACGATAAGCAGATACAAGGCGCCATCCAACAATGCGCCCCTCACATCCCGCCTTTCCGGCACCCCGGCATCTGAGAAAAGAACGCAGGCGATCCCGGGCTTCCCTCCGGGCGCATTCCGCAGGACGTAAAAGACCCCGCCGCGCAACGCGCGCAGCGGGGCCTTTTACATGTCCGAGGACGCGCCCGGAGGGAAGCCCGGGACCGCCGACGGGAGTAATTTACTCAGCCGGGCAGATCTTCTTGAAGAGCTCGATGACGTCGTCGAGCGTCGCCTCGCGCGGGTTACCCGGGAAGCAGGCATCGGCCATGGCGTCCTTGGCCAGGACCTCGATCTCGTCAGCCTTCATGGCCTCGCAGACGTGCGGGATGTTGACGTCGGCGGAAAGCTGCTTGACGGCGGCGATGGCGGCGTCGGCAGCCTCGTCGGTGCTCATGCCCGTGGTGTCAACGCCCATGGCGACGGCGACCTTGGCCAGGCGCTCGGTGCAAACCGGCTTGTTGAACTCCATGGCGATCGGCAGCAGCATGGCGCAGGCGACGCCGTGCGGGGTGTCGTAGTGAGCGGACAGGGTGTGAGCCATGGCGTGGTCGATACCCAGGCCAACATTGGAAAAGCCCATGCCGGCGACATACTGGCCAAGAGCCATGCCCTCGCGGCCGGAGCCGGGCTGACCGGACTTGGCCTCGGCGACGGAGTCGCGCAGGTTCTCGCTGATCAGCTTGATAGCCTCAAAGTGGAACATGTCGGAGAGCTCCCAGGCGCCCTTGGTGGTGTAGCCCTCGATGGCGTGGGTCAGAGCGTCCATGCCAGTGGAAGCGGTAAGGCCGGCGGGCATGGAGGCCATCATGTCAGGGTCGACGACGGCGACCTCGGGGGCGTCGTTGGTGTCGACGCACACGAACTTGCGGACCTTCTCGGGGTCGGTGATGACGTAGTTGATGGTCACCTCGGCAGCGGTACCGGCGGTCGTCGGCACGGCGATGGTGAATACGGCGTGGTTCTTAGTGGGAGCAACGCCCTCGAGGCTGCGGACATCGGCGAACTCGGGGTTGTTGATGATGATGCCGATAGCCTTGGCGGTGTCCATGGAGGAGCCGCCACCGATGGTCACGATAGCGTCAGCCTCGGCGGCCTTGAAGGCCTCAACGCCGTCCTTGACGTTCTGGATGGTGGGGTTGGGCTTAATCTCGGAGTAGAGGCTCCAAGCGATGCCGGCGGCGTCGAGCTCGTCGGTCACCTTAGCGGTAACGCCAAACTTGACCAGGTCGGGATCGGAGCAGACGAAGATCTTCTTGTAGCCGCGACGCTGGAGCTCGCCGGGGATCTCCTTGATGGCGCCGGAACCATGATAAGAAATGGTATTGAGAACGAAACGATTAGCCATTGATAGCCTCCCATCGTGTGCGGGGCACCCATTACGCCCCACGCTATGAGTCCCATCCTAACGCTTTTGAAACAAAAAACACGTGAGAACATCAAAATTGTTAAAGCGTTTCAACATAATAACGGAGCCCCAGTCCTTCCCTCCCGACAGCAGCGAAGACTAGATTATAGGAGCAATCGCCCAAAGAATACGACCAACTCAGTCTATAAATTGTTTCTGTTTTAGCAATATATGTTTGACAATACGTTTATAAAAGGATACTTTATAGTAAATAAAATGTATGCAGCAAATAGCGTCATTCATTTTGTTAGAAATTGCCCATGCGGTTATTGCAGCTGCATGTACCGCAACGTACAGCGCAATTCTCCGCACGAAGTAGAAGACGGTTCCAATTCGATCGAGGCGATGACGCGTGATGGCTACTGGTCCTAAATCGAGCAAGACGGCTACAAACGAATATCGAATCTCAATTGAAGGTAATCCTTATCCGCATACTCTGGCTCTCATCAACCCAGCGGGAGACAACCTCAACATCAAAAGACATGGGTTCACGGGTCCACTAGGACAGCTATCGAGTCTTAAATATACCGTTTATGACGATGCGAATGAAAAACTCTTCACTGTCGTCGACGGTGGCTTTAGCAACATGCCCAGGGTTGCGCTCATCATCGAACACAAGGAAGTTGCGGTGTTCGATTATGGTCTAAACAGACTTGAAATGAAGTGCGTAACGAACATACCGAATTACGCAATAAAAGGTAACTTCCTATTTGGAGATTACGATATATTCAGCCAACAGGAAGTGAAGCTATCTTCAGTTATCGTCCTTCAATGTGATAAACAATCGTGCTTTAGCATACAGGTTTTGGATAAAGCCGAATTAGCCGCCGCAATTGGAATACCTACAGCCATTGCCCTTCTTAGGGCTCGGATTGAAGAGCATCTCGAATAAATCGCAAAAAGCAGTTCGTAACAACATTCAGGAGCTAGATAGTTTTTTTCTGGCTCCTGAAGCTGTACTACATAGAGATGAAAATATATTGCGGCAAAGGGGCTGTCCCTTTGCCGCATTCGGTTACTTTCGACAGCCCTCTTTCCAAGCCTCGGCCGCAACCTTCCAGCGAAAACGCAAGTCGCGCTCGCGGTCGATGAACATGATGGCAAACGCGACAAACAGCAGCACGCTCGCCACGACGATGGCGTGCAGACCCATGCGCTCAATGCACCAATTGCCCAGCACGGCGCCAAACACAAAGGTAAAGATCACACCAAAGTACAGCAGGCCGTTTTCCAAAAAGCCGCGCTTGTGGGTAATGATGTAATCGTCCACGTTTTGCAAGGCATTACGGAGGTTGCCGATACACATGGTCGTGGCGATGCCGTGTCCATGAATCTTGCGGAAGCTCTCGACCTGCATACCGCAGGCAAACGAAGTAAGGCAGTTGGCGAGCAGGTTGTAACCGCCACCGGGGATAAAGCTCACGCCCAGCAAGATGACGGCTTCAAAGAACACCGTCACCTGGCGCCAGTGAATCACACTGCCAAACCGCTCGTGTACCAGGTCGGCAAGCATAATGCCCACAGCAAACGAAACCACAGGGAAGAAGTAACGCCCCGCAAGTGCCCAATTGCCCTCCGAGATGCTCACGCCCACCAGCAGGATGTTGCCCGTCTGCGCGTTGGCGAAAACATGGTCGCGCCCAATGTACGAATACACATCCATAAAGCCACCGGCGAGCGCCAAGATGATGCCCAGCTCAATGGACTCCGATATCTGTTTGGCACGCTGCATCGTCGTGCATCCTCCTTGTTGACGACCCTCTCGTGCGTTGGCGGAGACATAGCCGCCGTTCATACTGTAACCCATTGACAACATGGCGTGCGCGCGAGACGGCTCCTTCGACACGGGGATACACAGTCTGGAAACAAACGGCACCCGCATCGACGCGCCGATCCGCCAGCTCATGCACTCCACCAGTCTTTTTAGCCCCGTCCCAAAAAGACTGGTTACAATTACGTGCAGCATACTAACAACGGGAGGAATCGTGGCAAAAAAGCCCCAGGACGCTCAGCACAACCAGCACGGCAAGCATGCCCAGCGCGGCCAGCAGCAAAAGCGTGGCGGCAAGGCCCAGGGTGGCCACGCCACTCATGCCCAGGCAGCGCCCTCACGCCCCTGGCGTCCGGGCCGCGACAAGTTCCTCCCCGTCAGCCGCGCCGACATGGATGCGCGCGGCTGGGACCAGTGCGACTTTGTCTACATTTGCGGCGACGCCTACGTGGACCACCCTAGCTTTGGTATGGCCATCGTCAGCCGCGTACTCGACGCGCACGGCTACAAAGTGGGCATCATCTGCCAGCCCGACTGGACCGACCCCGCCAGCATCACGGTGCTCGGCGAGCCGCGCCTGGGCTTTCTCGTCAGTGCCGGCAACATGGACTCCATGGTCAACCACTATTCGGTGACCAAGCACCGCCGCCACACCGACGCCTATACCCCCGGTGGCGAGGAGGGGCACCGCCCCAATCGTGCCGTCACGGTCTACGGCAACCTCATCCGCCAGACGTTCAAGGACGCCCCCATCATCATCGGCGGCATCGAGGCGAGTCTGCGCCGCCTGGCCCACTACGACTACTGGCAGGATAAGCTCAAGCGCTCGGTGCTGCTCGATTCGGGCGCCGACATCCTCATCTACGGCATGGGCGAGCACGCGATCGTCGAGATCGCCGATGCGCTCGACGCGGGCCTGCCCATCGATCAGATCACCTATATCAACGGCACCGTCTACCGCACCAGCTCGCTCGACGAGGTCTACGACTACGACCTGCTGCCCAGCTGGGACGACCTTGCCGCCGACAAGCTCAACTACGCGCGCAGCTTTAACGTGCAGCAGCAGAACATGGACCCCATCACCGGACATCGTCTGGTAGAGCCCTACCCCAACAGCGTCTATGTGGTGCAGAACCCGCCGTCGGCAACACTCACCACCGACGAGATGGACGAGGTGGCCGAACTCCCCTACGCACGCGATTGGCATCCCGACTACGACGCAGCGGGCGGCGTGCCGGCCTTTGCCGAGATCAAGTTTTCCATTAGCTCCAACCGCGGCTGTTTTGGCGAGTGCTCGTTTTGCGCGCTCACCTTCCACCAGGGCCGCGTGCTGCAGATGCGCAGCCACGACTCGATTATGCGCGAGGCCGAGCTGCTCACGCGCGATCCCGAGTTTAAGGGCTACATCAACGACGTGGGAGGACCGACGGCCAACTTTAGCCGTCCTGCCTGCGACAAGCAGCTCAAGCACGGCGTGTGCAAGAACAAGCGCTGCCTGTGGCCGAGCGTATGCAAGAACATGGTGGTCGACGAGAGCGGCTACACGCAGCTGCTGCGCGACCTGCGCCAGCTGCCGGGCGTCAAGAAGGTCTTCGTGCGCAGCGGCATCCGTTTTGACTACACCATGGCCGATGCCTCGGACGAGTTTTTGCGCGAGCTGCTGGAGCATCATGTCTCAGGCCAGCTGCGCGTAGCGCCCGAGCACGTGAGCGATGCGGTGCTGTCAGTGATGGGCAAGCCGAGCCGAGCCGTCTACGACGCGTTCTGCCGCAAATTTGAACGCTTGAACCGCGAATACGGACTCAAGCAGTACGTGGTGCCGTATCTAATCTCGAGCCACCCCGGCTCGACCATGAAGGAAGCCGTGGACCTTGCCGAAGCCGTGCGCGACATGGGCTACATGCCCGAACAGGTGCAGGACTTCTACCCCACCCCGTCCACCATGTCGACGTGCATGTACTACACCGGCGTGGACCCGCGCACCATGAAACCGATCTATGTGGCGCGCGACCCGCACGAGAAGGCCATGCAACGCGCGCTCATCCAGTATCGCAAGCCCGAGAACTACAAGCTGGTACGCGAGGCGCTGGAAAAGGCTGGCCGTCGCGACCTGATCGGCTACACCAAGCATTGCCTGATTCGCCCCGTGCCGCCACGCCCGGGCGAGACATCTGCTGGCGGTGGGCATGGCACCGGCAAGAAGGGCGGCAAGCCACATGGTGGCGCCGCCGGCAAGGGGCCTAAAGGCAGCAAGGGGCACAGCGGCATGTCGCGCGCGCAAAACACTGCCGGGCGCAACCGTGCAGCTCAGGGGCGTCAGGGTGCCAACGGAGGCGGGCGTCGCAACTAGCGAAGTGGTGCACTCGCTGCGTCCATCCCACACGCTTGGCGCAGCGAGCGCATTGCCTCCACCAGGATCACGCCGGCGATCGCGACCGTGATTATCACGTCGAGCGGCGTGTTCACAAACCACAGCAGGCCCATGAGGTACGACCCGGCGTTAAAGGCAAAGTGCAGCAGAATCGTGTAGCGGAGCTTTCCGGTGGTCACGAGCACCCAGCCAAAGACCAGACCGGCGGCGCCGGCGTAGCAGCCCTGCACCCAGTTCATATGCATAAAGCCAAAGACCGCCGCCTGCAGCACAATCGCCGCGGCGATGCCTCGCTTGTCCGGCGCCGCCCAGGGCACCATGGCGCCGTCTTGCGCGTTCGCGCGGCGCCGGCGTTTCCAGAGCGGACGGCACTGCGGGTTAAACGCTCGGAGTGAAAACTCAAAAATGATACCGCGCACCAGCAGTTCCTCGCAAAACGGAGCGCCGAGCACCGTGGTCAGGACGGCGAGATAGCTGGTGTCGCCCATACCTGTTTCCTCGACAAGCTCGCTGTAGTCGGCCGCGGCGTCGGGCAACAGCGACAGCACGGCGTCGGTCACGTAGCCAACGACCACCTGCAGGGCAAGGCCAATCACGACAACGCAAGCGATGCGCTTCCATGCAGCACTTGCTCCCCCGCCGAGCGGACGTTCACCTTGCCGGCGCGCCATGAAGGAGCGGGGCCACAGATAACGCCACCACAGCAGCGCCATCAAAAACGACGCCGTCTGAGCGGCAGCCTGGAACCATTGGATATCGAGATTGTCGATCGGATAGCCCGTCAGCACCGATACGGCATCGAGAACTGAAAACAGAACCACGCTCAGGGCTATATCGGCAGCAACAACGCCAAAACAGGCAAGCGCCCAAATCATCGCATTGAGCATGCCAACCTCCTCAAAACCGTTCCCTAGTTCTACCACAACTCGGCAGAGAGCTGATTCCATGGGGACGGAGGAAAACGGATCACTTATTGATAAGAATCGGGCGCAGTGCCAAAGGCCCCGCTGGGCGAGATGTCGAACGGGAAGGTGCCGCAGCGATTGAACGCGGCGATAAACATGCGGATGGCGTTGGACGGCGTGGTGCCCACGAGCTGGGTTGCCGCCGCGAAGGCTGCCTTCTCCTCAGGCAAGACCTTCGCGACTACGGGGGTCATGTGTTCTGCCATGGCGCTTCCTTTTTGAAACGACGGTAGTGCGGATAGATGCGGGCCACGCGGCTGGGCGACGGGCTGTGAAGGCAACCCGATTGGCCCGCATCCGGAGTTTGTTTCTGCGGCGTTGGTATTACTTGGTAATGCTAAGTATTACCCCGCAGATAGAATACCACACCCGACCCCATTAGGACGGAGGAAAACGAATCATTTTGTTGCTGAGTAAGTATTTAGAGCGTGATGATGTCCGAGATATCGAGGGCCTGAGCGTCGGCGACATCGTGCGTGGCAAGCAGGAGCATGCGGCCGTCGAGCAGGTCGAGCACAGCTTCGGCGCATGCGTCGCGCGCAGCGGTATCTAAACCGGTAAAGGGCTCATCCAGAATGACGGCGCCGCCCGGGCACAGCAGGGCTCGAGCGATCTCGACGCGACGGCGCTGCCCGCCCGAAAGCTCGGCCACGCGAGCATGCACATCGATTCCCGGCACCAGCAGGCGCAGCAATGCCGCGGCGCTCGAAGCATCCACACGCGCATCGGCGCACACCAGCACGTTATCCAGCGCCGAGGCGGACTCGACCAAGTGTGCATCCTGAAACACCATCGAGCACGGTGCGCACTCCCCCGCCGCTAGCGCGAGCAACGTCGACTTGCCCACCCCCGAGGCGCCCATCACGCAGGTACGCCCGCCGGTGGGCACACGAAGCACCAGACCGCCCAGCGCCGGCGCCCAGGGCGCGCGATCGCCCACGGCAAGCGCAAGCTCCGCCGAAGCGCCATCGCTCGCGGCCCCCGCACGCCCGCGCAGTCCATGTCCATGCGCCCGCACGGCAACACGCCATGCCACGGGTCCCGAAACCCGCAGCGACCACACCAGCACGCGCTCACACGCCCACGAGGCGGCAACGACCAGCACGGTCCACGCCAGCAGATCAGCCGTCTCGATCAACAGCTTTGCCTGATAGATGCGCTCACCCACGGTGCCCGCCGCCATGCCGATCAGCTCCGCCGCCACGCCGGCCTTCCAGCTCATGCCAATCACAGCACGGGCGCACGAAAGCACAAATGGCAGGACTTCGCGCCAGGTATGGGCGAAGAACAGTCGCCAGCCCCGCACGCCATGCAGGCGAAACATCTGCTCCAGCGGTTTATTCGCCTGCGACAAGCCCTCGGCCAGCGAAAAATACACGCCTGGCAGCGCCATCAAAAAGACCGCTGCAATGCTCACGCGCGCCGACCCCAACCAAATGAGCAGCAGGACCACCACGCAGGCAACCGGTGTCGCCTTAACAAACGAAAGCGCCGGCGCCACCAGGCGGGCAAACGTCCGCGACCGTACCGAGACTCCCGCCAGCACGCCGCCGCACACCGTGGCAAGTGCCAGCCCGCCCAAAATTCGCAAGCCCGAGCCTGCCAGAATCGCCCACGTGCCGGCATCGCATACCAGCCGCAGCAACGCCACCACAACAGCACCCGGCCCCGGCAAAATCAGCGGCTGTGCCACCAGCGCCGCCGCGAAGACCCACACGGCAAGCCAAAAGGCGGCAACGGCACCTGCTGCCGCCACCGCCTTCATACGCTTTGTCATGTGTCGAGCAAACGCACACACGGGCTACTCCATGTAGTAGAAATCATCGGCCGGGAGCTTGCCGCCCACGGCGCTCGGGTCCGCATCGGCCAGCACCTGCAGGTACCCACCGAGCGCCGCCTTCATATCCTTCCCCGTCTGGCACACGAGCATGCACCCGGGAATCGCCTTTTCGGCGATCTTGGCGTTATCCACGATACCCGCATCGACCACGGCCTGAGCCCAGTCCGCCGGCGCCGCGTTCACGGCCTCAACGCTCGCCGCATGGCAGCTCAAGAACTCCGCCACGGCCTCGGGATGCTCCTCGGCAAACGCGCGGCGCACCACGGTCACACCCGTCAGCAGGCGCGAACCCGTGTCGCCCGCCAGCTCATCCCACACACCGGTCAGGCTCACCGGCGCCGACAGCTTGCCTTCGCTCTTGGCGATGGCAGCGGTCTTGAACGGCTCCGGCAGCACGCCCACGGCGGACGGGTCGGCAAGCAGGGCCGACAGCACCTCGGTGGGCTCGCTCTTAAACTCGAGCGTCACCTGGCCGGTCAGGCCCGCGCGCTCCAGCAGGTAGTTCATGACGTACTCCGGCGTGGTGCCCTTGCCCGTCATGTAGACGGTATGGCCCGCCAAATCGCCAAACGAGGTAACGTCCACGTTACCCGTCACCACGTTCAGCACGCCCAGCGTGTTGATGTCGATGACCTGCACCGCACCCTCGGTCTTGTTGTAGAGCATGCTCGCCACGTTGGCGGGCACCAGGGCAATGTCGACATCGCCCTGAATCACCTTGGGCACGATCTCGTCGGCGGCAGTGTTGATCGCAAAGTCGAACTCGTTGTCCGTGGCACCCTCGTCCGCCTGGTCCATAAACTGCACCAGGCCAATCGACGTCGGCCCCTTGAGCGAGGCGACGTGCACCTCAACCGGCTCGGCAGCGACACCGTCAGCGGCAGACCCGGCAGCCGAGCCCGCAGCAGACCCGGTCCCGGCAGCCCCGCCGCCACAGCCCGCGAGCGCAAGCGACAACGCGCCCACGGCGAGCGCCGAGGCAAACCCCCGGCGCGTCATCTCAACATCAAACGCGCGCATCGTTAGCACTTCCCCTCGTTAGGCATCGACCAGGCGTGATGGTCGGTATGCAGCAACTCCTCGGCCAGCGGCGAGAGCGGTGCGCCCAAAAACTCGCGGTAGCACGCCTGAACATCGGGGTTCTCGTGCGAGAAGCGAATGTCCGCAGCGGCATCCAGGCCCCACAGCACCTGGCCGCGCTCGGCCGCCAGCTCGCAGCCGTCGTGGATGGGCTGACCGCCGCCACCGACGCAGCCGCCCGGGCACGCCATGACCTCGACAAAGTCATAGCTCGCACGGCCGTCGCGAATCGCGTCGAGCAGGCGGGCGGCGTTACCCAGCCCGTGCGCCACGGCGACGCGCACCTTGGTGCCATCGATATCGGCGACGGCTTCTTTCCAGCCGTCCAGGCCGCGCACATCGGTAAAGAAGTCCGCATCGGGGTTCTTGCCCGTCACCAGGTAATATGCCCAGCGCACGGCTGCCTCCATCACGCCGCCCGTGGCGCCAAAGATCACGCCCGCGCCCGTGCCAAAGCCCAGCGGCGTATCGAGCGGCTCCTCGACCAGCGTGTCAACGCTCACGTGGCTCGCACGGATCATGCGTACCATCTCGCGCACCGTCAGCGCAACGTCCACATCGGGCGCGCCGCCCTCGCCCACCATGCTCGGCAGCGCACACTCGGCCTTCTTGGCCGTGCACGGCATCACGGACACCACAAACAGGCGCTCGGGCTCCACGCCCAGCGCCTTGGCGTAGTACGTCTTGGCAATGGCGCCGAACATCTGCTGCGGCGACTTGGACGTGGACAGGCTGTCGACAAACTCCGGATAGCGGGCCTTCACAAAGCGCACCCAGCCCGGGCAGCAACTCGTGAACATGGGCCAGCCGCGGCTGTCGCCCTCGCCCTTGGAGGCAGCGCCCAGGCGCTCGAGCAGTTCGGAGCCCTCCTCCATAATGGTGAGGTCGGCCGAGAAATCGGTGTCGAACACGTACTCAAAGCCAACGCGGCGCAGGGCGCAAGCCAGGCGCTCAACGGTGGCCTCCTCGCGCGGAATGCCGAGCTCCTCGCCCCAGGCGCTACGCACGGCCGGCGCAATCTGCACCAGTACGATCTTGTCGGGATCGGCGATGGCGTCGAACACGGTCTCGGTATCGTCACGCTCGCGCAGGGCGCCCGTCGGGCAATGCGTGATGCACTGACCGCACGCGACGCAATCGGTCTTGCCGATCGGCGCACGCCCGCGGGTGCCCACGGCGGTATGCGTGGCGCGGTTGGTCAGGTCCCAAATCCCTAAGCCCTGCACGCTCTCGCACACCTTGATGCAGCGCATGCATTTGATGCACTTGTCGTTATCGCGGATGATGGGGAAATCGAAGTCCCAGCCCTCGCGCGCCAGGTGCTGCTCGTACGGCAGATAGAAGATACCCAGGTCGTTGGCGATGGTCTGCAGGTTGCAGTTACCACTGCGCACGCAGCTCGTACAGCGCGAGTCGTGCTGGGACAGCAGCAGCTGCACGTTGGTGCGACGCGCCTCGCGGGCCTTGGGGCTGTTGGTGTGGACCACCATTCCGTCGAGCACGTAGTTGTTGCAGGCGGCAACCAGCTGGTCGCAGCCCTCAACCTCGACCACGCATACGCGGCAGCCGCCGATCTCGTTTAGATCGCGCAGGTAGCACAGGGTGGGAATCTGGATGCTGACGGACTTGGCCGCATCCAGGATCGTGGTGTGCTCGGGAACCACGACCTCGCAATTATCGATAGTGAGCTTGACCATGTTATGCGCTCCGTTTTCGGTGTTGTCGCTGACGGTGGTGTTGTTGGGCTCTACCATTCCAGGTTCCTCCCTCCGCGGAACGCGCCAAAGCCAAAGTGATCGCAACGCAGGCAGCGGCTCGCCTCCTGGCGCGCCTCCTGCTCGGTAAGGCCCTGCTCGACCAGATCCCAATCGTGAATACGCTCGCCGGCCTCGCGCTCGCCCAGCTCGCAGCGGCCGCACTCATGCTTGCCCTTAAACTGGACGGTCGGCAGCTCGACCTCGAGCTTGATCTTGTGGTCAAAGCCCAGGTAGCGGTCGATATTTGCCGAAGCCACGCGGCCGGCGTTGATGGCACGGATGACGGTGGCGGGACCGGTCTGGCAGTCACCGCCGCTAAAGAGGCCATCGAAGTTGGGCACGGCGCCATCCGAATCGGTGACCACGCAGCCCCACTTACAAGCGATGCCCATGTCCTCAAACGGCTTGGAATCGATGTCCTGGCCAATGGCCACAAACACGCGCTCGCAGGGAATGACGCGCTCGGGCGTGGCGGCGGCACGCGGGGCCGGACGCCCACGACGGGGCTCGCCGATAATCTGCGGCTGCACGCGCAGGCCACTCACGCGACCTTCCTCGCCCGTCTCGATAGCGAGCGGGGCGGTCAACTCCAGCACCTCGCAGCCCTCGGCCTGGGCGCCGGCGATCTCGGCGTCCTGGGCCGTCATGTCGCAGATGCGACGGCGGTAGACGATGCTCACCTTTTCGGCACCGCAGCGCACGGCGGAGCGCGCCACGTCCATGGCCACGTTACCGCCGCCGATGACGCACACGCGCTGGCCGCTCAGGTCGGGCAGCTCGTCATCACCGATGGCGCGCAGCATCTTGACGGCCGACTCCACGCCGAGCGCATCTTCGCCCGGAAGGCCGAGCTTCTTATCGCTGTGGGCGCCAATGGCCAGGTAGACGGCATCGAACTCGTCGCGCAGGCGGGCAAGCTCCTCGCCGTTGACAGAGTGGTCGAGTTCCACGTCGATGCCGGCGCTCAAGATCCAGTCGATCTCGGCCTGCAGGCGCTCGCGCGGCAGACGGTAGCTGGGAATGCCATAGCGCAGCATGCCGCCCAGGTGGTGACGTTGCTCAAAGATGGTCACCTTGTGGCCCATCACGGCCAGGTAGTAGGCACAGGAAAGGCCGGCCGGGCCGCCGCCGATCACGGCGACGCGCTTGCCGGTGTTGTCGGCCACGCTGGGCTTGTAATCGTTGAGGTCGCTATGCTCAACGGCGAAACGCTTGAGGGCGAGAATGTTCATGGGGTCGTCGACCATACCGCGGCGGCAGTGCATCTCGCAGGGATGCTCGCACACCAGGCCGCAGACGAGCGACAGCGGATTGTTCTTGCGGATGACCTTGACGGCATCGGCATAGCGGCCGGCCTCGACGAGCGAAATGTACCCGGGAATGTCGACGTGCGCCGGGCAGCCTGAGACGCACGGGACGCGGGCCTCGCGGTCAAAGCCGCAGGAGTGCTCGCGGATATGATGCTCAAAATCGTCGCGGAAGCCACGGATAGCCGTGAGTGCCATGGCGCCAGCTTCGTAGCCGATGGCGCAGTCGCTCGAAAGGTAGATGGTACGGGCCGTGCGCTCAATCAGGTTGAGCGTGGACTCATCGGCGCGCCCTTCGAGCACATCGGCGAGCAGGTCGCTCAGCGCGCTCAGGCCCACACGGCACGGCGTACACTTGCCGCAGCTCTGGGTGGAGCACAGGTTGACGAGCGCTGCCGTAAACTCAACGGGACACGGGGCGAGCGAACTCACCGCCAGACGACGTCCGAGCGCATCGTGCAGGTCGTCCATGACGGCCTGAGCGTGGCTGCGTTCCATTACATGCAGTCGAGCCATAAGATCCCCTCTCATGCGGCAGCCCGGAGGCGAGGCCGGGCGAAATTGCTACACGCACAACACTGACCTAAAAAGTTGTTAGGTCTCCACGCAGTTCGGCAGGCGGCATGAAATGTCACCCTCAGCGGTGAAAAAGAACATTACCGCAGATAAATACCATATTTGATAAAACGCGTTACCAAATGACAATGCCCCGCCCACGCAATCACGTGGACGGGGCATTGCTCTAGGTATGCGACCAGCGACCCTGTTGCTTTTACTTAAGCTCGGGCCAGAAGTCCTTGTTGGCCTCGATCATGTCGTCGAGAACCTCCTTGGCGACCTTCATCGACGGCACGGTCTTGTTCAGTGTAAAGGCCTTAAGCGCCTTCTCGTAAGAACCCTCGATCGTGGCCTCGACCACAAGCTTCTCGGAGTTCAGCTGCTGCATCATGAGGCCCTGCTGGAACAGCGGAATGTTGTCGCGGCTGATGACCTCGGGGCCGTTCTTGCCAATGTAGGCAGGCAGCTCGACCATAGCGTCGTAGGGCATGTTGGGGATAGCGCCCTTGTTCTCGCAAATGACCAGGAAGCGCTGCTTGGTGTCGTTCTTCAGAGCGATAGCCAGGTCGGCAATCCAGTCGCCGTGGCTGCCCGCATAGAACGTGCTCTCGTCGATCTCGCCCGTCTTCTCGTAGTGGTCGATGCCGTCGAAGAGGTTCTTCTCGCGCGTCTCCTCAACCTCGTTAGCACGGGTGCGCTCGGGGTTGGAATGCTCGACGAACTCCTTCTGCTGCAGGTAGTAGTTCAGGTACGTGTTGGGCAGGTACTCCGGGAAGCACTCCATGATCTCGTACTCGCCCTTCCAGACGTAGTACCAGCTGCCCTTGGTGTGGCGGTTCTGCTCGGGGTGCTCGTCGGCGGCCTCCTCGGGCTTCTTTGCCATGAGCGAGCCCATGCCCTTGAGGTAAGAATCGGGCAGCAGGATCTCATGCTCCTTGATGTACTCGCGCAGCTGCGGGAGCACCTCCTCGCCCTTGTGGCGAATCGAGGTGAACCAACCAAAGTGGTTGAGGCCAAAGTAATCGTACTCAACATCCTTCTTGTCGATATCGAGCGCGGCGCAAACCACGTCGATGATCGCGATCGGCATGTCGCAGATGTTGATGATGCGAGCGTTGGGACGCAGCACACGGCAGCCCTCGGAGACGATGGCGGCAGGGTTGGAGTAGTTGAGAATCCAGTAGTCCTTCTTGGCGTACTTCTCAACGTCATCGATCAGCTCGACCATGGGGAAGATGGTGCGCATGCCGTAGGCAAGGCCGCCGCAACCGCAAGTCTCCTGACCCACGCAGCCGTGGCGCAGCGGAATCTTCTCGTCCTGCTCGCGCATGGCGTAGCCGCCCACGCGCATCTGGGCAAACACGAAGCTCGCGTCGGTAAAAGCCGTCTCCTTGTCGGTGGTCACCGTAAGCTTGATGTCCAGGCCAAGGTCCTCGTGCAGAATCCAGTCCACGAGCACGCCAATCTTGCGCTGGCGCTCCTCGTTGATGTCGTACAGGCGAATCTCGTCAACGTCGAGCTCGTCCTTGCGCAGGGCGATGGACTTGACGATGCCGGGGGTAAAGGTGGATCCGCCACCACACAGAGTAATGATCATTGTTTACTGCTCCTTCTCAATTGCGTTTTCGACCTTGTCGCGCATCTCGGCAACCTTCATGCCAAAGATGATCTGGATATTGTTGCCGTTGCGGTTGATGCCGCTGTTGGGCACGTGGTTGATGAGGTTCTCATCGATGAGGTCCGGGTTCTTAACGTTCACGCGGAGACGCGTAAAGCAGTTCTCGAGCTCCTCGATGTTGTCCTTGCCGCCAAGACCTGCGACCAGGTCGGCAATACCCGCATCGACGCCCTCTGCGGGAGCTGCGGCAACAGCGCCCTGCTTCACCGCAACAGACGCGGCGGCCTCGCCCTCGGCAACGGACTCGGCGAGCTCGGACTCCTCCTCGCGACCAGGGGTGTGGAGGTTGAGCTTCTTAATAAGGAAGGTGAAGAGGAAGAAGTACAGAGCGGCGTTGACGACTCCAAGCACCAGCATAACCGGCCAGTTGGTCTTGTCGACACCGAGGACCAGGTTGGAAACCACGATGTTGATGATACCGCCTGCAGTCGAAGCGGGCACGGAGAGGACCTTGAGCAGAACCAGGAAGATGCCGGAAAGAACCGAGTGTACGACAAAGAGCACGGGAGCGGCAAAGACAAAGAGGAAGTCCATGGGCTCGGTCACGCAGGAGAGCACGGCGGTGATGATCAGCGGGATGATAACAGCCTTGGTCTTATCCTTGTTCCCCTTGTAAGCGGTGAAGATAAAGGCGAGACCGATACCGATGTAGGGCCACAGGTTGTTGAAGGTGTAGCTGTTGAAGTAGGTGCTATCGGAGAAGGGCTGGCCCGTCATTGCCATCTCGGCAACACGGATGGGATAGGCGCCGGCGATAACCTGATCACCCAGCGTCAGGGTGCCGCCCACATCGGAGAACTGGAACGGGGTGTAGATGAGGTGATGCAGACCGGTGGGAACGAGCAGCTTGTTGAGCATGCCGTAGATAAACAGACCGATGTTGCCCGACTCCTTAATGATGCCGGCAACGGAGGAGATGGCGCCCTGAACCGGAGGCCAAACGATGCAGAAGCCAGCGCCCATGATCCAGGAAATGATGATCATGATCAGGAACGGGAAGCGAACGCCCGAGAACATCGAAAGGGCAATGGGGAACTGCTTGTTCGAGTACTTGTTGAACACGGCACCAGTGATGCAGCCCAGGATGATGCCGCCAAACACGCCGGTATCGAGCACCTGAATGCCCATAACGGTGCTCTGGCCGGTTCCGGTAAGGCCGAGCATGCCGCTCGCTTCGGCAAGAGAGCCGGTGGCGTTGAGCACGATGTTATTGGCCTGAAGGAACAGGAAGAACGACATCAGGGCGATCAGCGAAGCATGGCCCTTGTTCTTCTTTGCCATGGCGCCGGCGATGCCCACGCAGAACAGAATCGAGAGGTTGTTGATGATAAACATCAGCGACTGATAGACAACGGCGCCCACAAGCTGGAACGGACCGGAGCCCAGCACGGGAATCATGGCGCAGATGGTCTTGTTGGTTAGAATGATGCCCACGATGAGCAGAATGCCGGCAACCGAGAGATACATCATCGGCTGGACGATTGACTTCGCGAACACCTCCAACGGCGCTTTGAAATTGAACTTCTTTTTTGCGGTCATAGCGGTACTCCCCTTCCTTTTCCGCAAATTAAGACAGATGTGCCCTGGACAAGACCGTGAGCCTTGCCTTATATCAATCGATGTATGGGCACGTTATGCCTAGAGACCAGGTTCTCCAAGCAGGTTAACAATGTGATATGCGAGATAACTCTTCTCGGCATCGGTAACGACAACGTTATAGGTAGACGACAAGTGGGCGGCTATGGCATCTGCGCACGAAAATGCACACGGATACGCCGTTTCATCGATTCGGAACAGCGCGCCGCCATTGATTTGCCCGGCCGCGGGATCGAGCGCTCGCTGTGCGAAAAACTGCAGGTGGCGAACGAAGCGTTCGTAAGGCAGCGAGGTGTCGTCGAGGGTCGTGGCATAGCGTTCGGAAACAATCGCGAGCACGTCGCGAACAAGCTGGACCGAGATGATGAGACGGTCGGAGCGTTGCGGCATGGTGGCGTTGACGATATGCAGCGTAATAAAACCCTGCTCTTCTTCGCTCATCTGGATGCCCATATACTCCTTGATAATCTGCAGCGCACGGCCCGCAAGCGCATACTCCTTGCGATAGAACTGCTGGATCTCGAGCAGCAACGGATTCTCACAGGAGACGCCCTTGCGCTCGCGCTCCAAAGCAAGGCCGATATGGTCTGCGAGAGCGATGAGGATCTTATCGTTAATGTCGACATTGAGCTCTCGACGGAGCATCTGAACAATGTCTTCGGCAATCACGAGGTTGACGGTGGGGATGGACTCCAAAAGATGTGCCAAGCGGTCAATCGTACGCGAATCCTGAGAAGTGCCCTCCTGCAGCGCATAGGTCTTTTCGACCGATGCTTCATCGATAGCGTCGCCGGCATGACGGCCAAAGCAGAGGCCTCGGCCGATGACGATGAGCTCGGAGCCATCGTCCGAAGTGACCATTGCGACGTTATTGTTGAAAACTCGCTTGATAACCACGGTACCCACCACAAGAATTTACTCGGAAAGCCAGACGACAGGCTCTTTAACAGCAACAGGGCCGGAAGCATGCTCGCGAAGAGTCGAGTTCTCCGAACGCTCGCACACGATAACGAAGACCGTAGGATCGAAACCGGCAGCGCGAACCACGTCGAAATCGACCTCGACGAGGGGCTGGCCCGCGTCAACGTGATCACCCTGGGCAACAAGCGCATGGAAGCCCTTGCCCTCAAGTTTAACAGTGTCGATTCCGATATGCAGCATCACCTGAGCAGAGCTGTCGTCGGACATGATGCCCAGTGCATGCTCGGTCGGGAACAGTGCCGCGACGGTACCGGAGACAGGAGCGCACACCGTTCCCTCTTGGGGAACCACAGCAACGCCATCGCCCACTGCACGGCTGCTAAAAGCGGGATCGTTGATTTTTTCTAGGTGAACAAGCTCGCCGGAAACGGGAGCGAGGATTTCGAACTCGGAGGTTGCAGTCTTCTGCTCATCCGAACCGCCCATCAGGCGAGAAAAGAAACCCATGGTGGCATGTCCCTTCATAAATATAGCCCAACCAAAATCAAGCGAATGCATCCATAGAGACACACCCGTTCAAAGACTTTGGTTAGGCCCACGTCCGAGGGACTCGGTAACCTTCCGCATTTCTTTTTACGGGGGTTATTGTAGGCAACAGCAAAGCCAGAATAGTCATTATGACCGGTGAGCGGTATTTATTCTTCGATAAACGGTATTTAAGCGACACTTAGGGACGTTCCTTTACTGCCAGTACCCAGGGACACTCCTTGCAGCAATTTCGCATGCGTTAGATGAAGAGCTCGCATTCCTTCCGCACGACGCAAACCTTGCTCAGCATCTGGGAACAGCGGATAGCTTGTTGAGATCAAGCTTGCGAGCGCCTCGCGGACATACGGCGATGCAGCGCATGCAGGAGATGCACGCCTCGCCAGCTGCTCGCTTGGGGTCGCCCTTGTCGATAGCACAAACGGGGCACGCCGCGGCGCATGCACCGCAGGAGACGCATTCCTCTGTTGCCTCGGGTGCCATGCGGTGACCCCCAGCTTGTTTATAAGGACGATTGCCGGGGATAGAGGGCTCGGACGCATCCTCAGCCAACAGCTTTTGCTGAATTTGCTGCGCAAACTCTGCGAGCTGCGCCGCATCCTGCGCATCCGGTCGCCCAGCAGCAAACTGTCGCGCAACGGAATGTTCTGCAATGGCTGCAACCGCCGCGATCACCCGGAATCCCGCATGCTTCGCAACGTCCTCCAACTCTACGAGCGTGTCCTCAAACGCGCGGTTTCCGTATACACAAACCAAAACAGTCCGAGCCCCGTTGCCGCGCACCATGCCTAACCGGTCAGCCACCACAGCCGGGATTCTACCGGCATACGCTGGCACAGAGATTACGGCCACGTCGTCCTCAGTCATCGAGACAGCGCTGAAATCTAGCCCGCTATCGGTCAGATCGACGGTAACGGTCTTTTTGTCCAGCGCCCCGGCCACAAGGCCAGACACCTTCCGCGTTCCACCCGTCGGACTAAACACAATTTCGAATACGCTCATCGAGGCACCCTCCTCCTACGCCCGGCAACGCGTCAAGCCGTTTTCACATTCAGACAGAGTATACGGCGCGTGGGATCCCCGTTTTGGTGCACCAAACACCCCAATGCGCCCACCCTGCGCTGTCTGCCTCTTCGTTTTGTATAAATTACGGTACAGATTGTATATATTTACGGGATATCGCCGCGTTCTCCTGAGGTACCCCATCCTGACCCGTGCAAAAAACGGAGTATTCTGCAACGTGACCGCACCAGCACCGCCGCGGGTGGGCAAAACTGTAGGGCGCCGTATCGTTCTAAGTCCCGACATGGCGAGAATGACGCGCCCCTGCTCCGGAAAACGGCGAAATCTGACTCGGAACGCTCGCTAGGGATATCCGAAGGCCACCGTTGGCGACGTCGAATCATATGCAGACAACTCGAACTGCAGAATACTCCAAAAAATGCACGGCGCACCCCATAGGACCCATTGCTGCATGGCGGAAAATAGGTCCTCAGCATCCCCCAGATGCATTCCCGAGAAAATCACGTTTGAATTAGCGATGGACACGGCAAACAAAAGGGCCCGAGCGTTGTTTGCTCGGGCCCTTAGCTTGTCTCACGCTAGCGCGCGATGCGCATCTTACTTGCGCTTGCCGCCGCCGTCGCCGGGGCGACGGGAGCTGCCGCCGCGCTTGCCACCACGGCTGTTGCCATAGCTGCCACGGTTATCGCGACCGCCGGCACGGCCGCCACGGGAGCCGGCCTGGTTGCCGCCACGCCCGCCACGATAGCCGCCACGACGCTCCTCGCGGGTGTCGTCGTAGTTGCGCCAGTCATCGCGACGATCGCGACTAGCACGCGGGTCGCGACGATCGCGCGACTCATTCGAACGACCGGCACCGCTGCGGCCGCCATTGCCGCGAGCACCCTCGTGACGCTCGCCGCCGCGACGCTCATCGCGGCCACCGCGCTCGCCATCGCGACCGGAGCGACGACGGTCACCCGAGCCGCGCTTGCCACCGCGCGAACCACGGCCCTCGTCCTCGCGCTCGACACGACGACGGCCACCGCGATCCTCGTCCTCACGACGGCGGCGGTGTGCCTCGCCCTGGAACTGCTTGGCACGACGCTCGGCACGGTTACCGCGCGCAGGCTGCTCAGCGGCACCAGCACCAGCACGCTCCTCAGCAGCTACCTCGCGGGCCACGCTCTCCACAGCCTCGTCCACGCGAGCCTGAACGCCCTCGCGCACGCGGGTCTTGCCGCCACGCTTGGGACGGCTCGGACGCTCGCCGTCGCCGCGACGCTCATCGCGACCGCGGTTGGAACGACCGGCCACATCGCCGTAGTTATCGCCGTTGCGCTTGCCGTCGCGACGTGCCTGCTCAAGCTTCTTCTTGCTCTTGGACTTGCCGCGCTTGGTCTTCTTCTTCACCTTAAAGGCGGCAGGGTCGCGCTCGGGGTCAACCGCGGGCGGGTTGGGACCCACGTGCAGGTCGCCGGCCTCGTAGATGTCGGCGGTCTTGTCCATGAGCTTCTCGATCTCGTAGAACTCGTCCACGTCCTGCTCGGTCACAAACGTGATGGCCCAGCCCAGCTCGCCGGCGCGGCCCGTACGGCCAATACGGTGGATGTAGTCGGTCGGCTCGGCCGGCACGTCAAAGTTCACGACGTAGCGCACATCGCTGATGTCGATGCCGCGGGCAAGCACGTCGGTCGCCACCAGCACGTCGACGGTGCCATCACGGAAGGCCGAAAGGGCACGCTCGCGCTGGGCCTGGCTGCGGTTGCCGTGAATCGCGGCGGCCTTGATGCCCTTACGCTCCAGACGACGGCAGCAGCTGTCGGCGCGATGCTTGGTGCGCATAAAGACGATGGTGCGCTCCGGGCCCTCCTTCTTGAGGAACTCGGGCAACAGGTTATTCTTGGCCTCGATGGACACCGGGAACACAAACTGGTCGACGGTGTCGGCGGTCGACGTGGCCGGTGCGATCTCCACGCGAGCCGGGTCGCTCACCAGGTCGGTGATCTCGCCCACAGCCTCCTCGTCAAGTGTGGCCGAGAACAGCAGCGTCTGGCGCTCGGCCGGCGTCTCGCGCACAATGCGGCGGACGGCGGGCAAAAAGCCCATGTCGAGCATGCGGTCGGCCTCGTCGAGCACCAGCACCTTGACCTCGTCCAGGTGGCAGGCGCCCTGCTCGATCAAATCGACCAAACGGCCCGGCGTGGCGACCAGGATGTCGCAGCCGTACTTGAGGGCAGCGGTCTGCGGCTTGTAGCTCACGCCGCCCACGACGGTCACGGCGACATGACCGGTGACGTCGGCGATCTTGCTCGCGACCTCGTCGATCTGCTGGGCAAGCTCGCGCGTGGGGGTGATGACGAGCATCACGGGGCCGCGGCCGTTGCCCTCGGGCTTTTTAGCGCCGCGACGGCGGTTGCGGCCGCTGCGCTCGCGCACAGGCTTGGGCGGAGCGATGTGCTCCAGGTTGTTCATGGTCGGCAGCAAAAAGGCAGCCGTCTTGCCGGTGCCGGTCTGAGCGGCGGCAAGCAGGTCGCGGCCTTCGAGCACCACAGGAATCGAACCGGCCTGCACGGGCGTCGGCGCCGTGTAGCCCAGGTTCTCGATGGCACGAAGCATCTCGTCGGAAAGGCCCAGCTCGTCAAAGGCGGGCAGGCTCTCGGTAGCGGACTCGACGGCCTGGGCAGCATTGGCCTCATCGGCCGCGTCGAAGGCAGCCTGGGTCATGGCCTCGCGGGTCTCGTCCAGGATCTCGGCGTCGGTGACGTCGGATACAGAATTACGCATATGTTGTTGTTCCTTATCTGCACGCGCGATGGACGCGGCATGCGGCCGCGCGGGCGTGCTTGGTAGTGCGCTGATACATACAAAAACGGGTGCGCACAGAGAGGACGTTGCTCAGCACGCTGGCGATCGCTTTGGCAGCCCTATCACGCGCCGTCCAGACGCAGCAGCTCTAAGCGATGGAGCAGATTCGCCGCGGGTTAGTATACCCGTACTCCGTATGCCCCCACGTAAACCACAGATGACGAGGCGGACGCGGCGGGCCCGAGGTGGGCCCGGCTGATTGTCTCAATCTGTAACAATTACGGAGCAAAACCGGGGCCAAATGTTACAGAACAAGACAGAGAGGGATTTCCGTCCAGTCCAAACCAAATCTCTCGGTCTTCCTGCAATTTCGAACATGTGGCCTATAATGTTGCTTTGGTTACGCTACATATTGCGCAGCCATTTAATACGTCGCCCACCGGGGGCCATTAATTCCTATCGCCTTATTGGCTAGGAAGCAATCAAAGGAGGTATCCGTGGCAGCAGAGACGCCTTGCTCGGTCCTCTATAACGATATTCGCTCGTTCGGCGGTCTTAAACATCTCGAGATCGCCCGAATGCTCATCAATGGAAACTCTTATCTCGGCAGTACCCTGCTCGAGAAATGCTCTTCCAACCGCTCGTATCTCACCCGTTACATCGTCCATCGCGAGCCTGACCAGTGCGCGCCCGCCATCTACAGCGACTTTGCCGTCACCACGCTCAATCTTTCCGCGGCAATCTGCAGCAAGCTCGGCGGCGGCGAGTCCGCCTATCAGGCAATCGCCGAGCACTATCGCGGCCCGGCCGCCAACGAAATGATGTCGGCTCTCGCCAGCTACAAGCTGGACAGCCGCCTATATGCAAATGCCCTCAATCACATCGACAACTTTGACGGCAATGCCGTGCGCGAGAAGAGTACGCTTTACCTTATGCTCTTTGTGGCAACGGGGGCGCTCGCTGACCCCATCCAAGGCGTGGCCACCGTCGAGCGCTTTTGCGACAGCAAGACAGGCGGGCACTTTGGCACCACCGAAACTACCGTCGGACGTGGCTTTATGAGCAGCCTGGAGCAGCCGCGCACTGTCGCCCCCAACCTCGGTCTGCTCAGAACCCATGCCGACAACTGCGCCGACATGCAAATCCATCCCCTCACACGCGATCCGCGCGGCACGGTAATTGGGTCCTTGCCCAAAACCTCGCCCAGCATCACCGATGTAGGCGCTGATGCATCGCGCGAGCATCTCCGCATTTGGCTCGAAGGCGGACACTGGTACGCCCAGGGCCTTGGGTCGACCAACGGCACAGTGCTCGAATCGGGCGCGGGCGACGGCGATATCGTAATCGAGCCGCCGCGCGACCAACGCGAGCCCGGCAAAGTCTATCCCCCGGTGGAAATCGAAAACAGCGACAGGCTCCATCTGGGTCTCTACACGACATTCCTTGTCATTGTGGACTAGCGCGGACGGCGATCGAAAGACGGTCGCCGTCCGTCTTTCGTCTTCTACCTTCTGCGTCGTAAACGACAATACTCAGCGGTATACGTGGGCAGTGTGGCTATCATGGTACTTTACCGATATCCACACTGCCCACGTATACGCGCAGCAACCCATGCTAGACAAAGGAACGCCATGGATACTACCGATAGCGCCTATGGCGACAAACTCATCCGTCTTGACACGTTCGACACCGCCGTGGCGGTCGACCCCAGCGCCGAGGACGACGCCAAGCGTCGGTTTATGACGCTTATTCTCCAGACGGCCCACCGCAACAACGGCAACATCGGGCACGTGCTGCGCGCGACCAACACGAGCGGCGAGGTCTTTGCCGTCAAGCTACTCAAAGACAACGCCATCCTTTCCGGCCACGCCCCCGACCGCTCCGCCGAGCAATCGGCCGCTCACCTGGCCAACACCGCCGCGCTGTTCGAGGAGTACCGTCATCTGTGTACCGTCTCGCACCTGCGCGGATTTCCGCGCGTCTATGGCTACGGTTCATGCGAGGACGACCCGCTCATCCTCATGGAGTGGGTCGAGGGCACCTCACTCAAGCAGGCGCTGCCCCTGCTTCCGCACGACGCCTCGGGCGGGCTGACCACCCAGATGGTCGCCGCCGTCGGAAACGCCGTGCTTCGTGCGCTCTTGATGACCCAAGGCCTCGTGAACCCGGTCATCCATCGCGATCTGTCGCCCGCCAATATCATGTTCCGCACCACCAGCCGAACGCTCGAGCAGCAGATTGCCGATTGCTCCTTTGACCCCTGCCTCATCGACATGGGCTCCGCGACCATGGCTCTCGGCGACGACACGATCACCCGGCGCGCCGACATCTGGCGCTTTGCCACGCCCGCATACGCCGCGCCCGAAATGCTCACGCAGGATATCGAAGGCATCACGGCCCTTCGTCGCTCGCCCGCGATCGACGTCTATGCGCTTTCGAGCATTCTGTACCAGCTCTACAGCGGTCGTAAGCCGTTCGACGTCGAGTCGACGGGCGCTGCGGCAACCGGCTCGTTCTACCTCATAAAGACCAAGACCAAGCCGGCACCGCTCGAGCCGCGATGCGAGGGCGACAAAGCGCTTGTCCAGATCATCATGAAAGGCATCTCGGTCGAACAGGGCGATCGCCCTACCGAGCAGCAGATGCTCGAGGTGCTCTCGACATACCTCCCCGCTGCAGAATCTGAGGACCGCGAGGGTGCAGGAGACGAGGCCGCAATTGATATCGATTCCGGCACGCACCTTAAGGTCGACGTCGCCGGCGAGCGCGCACGAGAGATCCTGGAGCAGGCCCGTCACGATGCCATGACCCGCCGCCGCTTTGTCATCGGCGGCGTCGTTGCAGCCGTTGCGGGGCTCGGCGTTATCGGGGCGGCAACCCATGGCTTTGGCATCCCCGACTACCTGGACGGCATCCGCGGTTCGCTTGACGACTACACCTGGGCTCAGCTGCAGGAGATTTCGCTCAAGATAAAGGCCGCCGAGACCCGTAGCGAGGCACGCGAGATTGCCAAGCGCTACCACCTGCTCGACGTTGATGGGCATATCCCCTATCCGTGCACCAAGCGTGTGAAGCTCGCCAACGGGCTGGAGGTCGGCGCTCAGCTTGTGGGCATCCGCCACGACGAACTTCTGGACGGTACAGGCAAGGCCGGACTGACGTTTATGTTCGATGCGGGTATTGCCGAGCGCGATGCTGCGACTGAACCGCCGAGCGCCGGCTGGGCAGATTGCGAGCTGCGAGAGTGGCTCGACGGCGACGGCCTTAAGCTGCTGCCCAACGAGTTGCGCGCGCTCATCAAGTCTGTCAAAAAGATCTCGAATAACGTTGGCGCCGCCAACAGTGTATCGTGTCTGAGCGAGTTGCCCGCAACCCTTTGGCTGCCCGCCATGGTCGAGCTGTGCGGTACGCAACCGCCCGATTCGTTTGCCGAGGACTATCACTACCTGGCAGACATCTACAACGGCGAGGGCAAGGAGTATCAGCTCTTCCGCGAGCTCAAGGTGAGCCCGTATTCCACGAACGAGACGATGGTCCGCCAGTGGAAGGGCAAGGACACCTGTTGGTGGGAGCGCACGGTGAGCCCCGACACATCGGAGAGCGAAGGCACACTCTATATGAATCGCGTGGGACACGACGGCGACGTCTTTACGTACGCAACGCCTGCGGAAAAGCCAAACAAGCTAACCTGTGTGATCCCCGGGTTCTGCATCTAGGCGGCGGGCGTCTTGCCGTGACGGGACCCCTCCCCGTCAATTGTCTCGATCTGTAACACTAACTCGGCAGATACAGGTCTAGATGTTACAGATCGAGACAAACCCCAACCCTGCGAGACAACATCTCAATCTGTAACAGTAAAGGGTCAAAAACCTCTCTAGATGTTACAGAACGAGACATTAGCTTGCCGAGAACTTCGCCTCGTAAATGTGATTCAAGTGTGTCGATATTTCCTTGCCAATGTTGCGCAACAGGAACCCTTTCGGCGGTCGTAACGTACGAATTGTCATAGGTACCCCTTCAACGATTGGGAGAAGAAATGGCAAAGTACGCACCTAAACACTTGGAAGTCTCAGGCGGCACCGAGCCTCGCCCCACATTCTCGGGCCACAAGGCAACACGACTCGCCGTCACCGCGGCAACCACCATCGCTATGACTGGCTCGACGCTGCTCGCGCCGTTCTCGGCATTTGCCAACGATGCGAGTGATACCACGGCACAGGACGCGATCATGTCGCCGCTTGCTGTCCACGCCGGCGAGGCGGCAAGCTCCGCAGTAAAGGCAAACGCCCAGAAGATTGCCGACCTGCAGGCTGCGATCGATGCCGCAAAGGCTGCCGAGGCAGACGCCAAATCCGACTACGACACGGTGGCTGCCCCCTATACCGAAAAGCAGGCGGCCCGCGACAACGCACAAAGCACCTATGACGCCTCCGTCTCCGATAATTCGCAGGCAGAGGCCGCCGCGCGCGCCGAATATGCTCGCCAGCTCGATGAAAGCGTCAAGGCGGCCGACAGCGCCAGTGCCACGCTGAAGGATGCCCAAGGAAAGCTCGATGCAGCCAAGACCGACGCCGAGGACAAGTCGAAGGTCCTTGATGCCGCAAAGCAGACGGCAGCCGATGCGCAGGCCAAGCTCGAGGCAGCCCAGAAGGCAGCCGCCAACGCAACGCCGGAGGAAATCAAGGTCGCCGAGCAGGCTGCCGCAGATGCGCAGGCCGCTCTGGACCAAGCAAAGGCTGCGAAGGCCACTGCCGATTCCGCGCTCGCCGATGCCCAGCAGGCTCAGAGCGCCGCGCAGAGCGCTTACGACAAAGCGGCAGGCACGCTGGCTTCCGCTCAGCAGGAAAAGACCGCCGCGGACGGTAAGGTAGTCGCGGCACAGACAGCGTATGACAGTGCACAAGCCGATTTGGCGGCCGCAAAGGCAGGCGCCGAGGGCCCGGAGTATGACGCCGCCCAGGCAAAGGTCGATGCCGCCCAAAGCGCACTCGACCAGGCGAAGCAGCAGCAGGCGGCTGCCGAAGCAGGCCTTTCTCAGGCAAATAGCGACGTTGCATCCAAGCAGGACGCCCTCACCGGTGCCGAAAGCGAGCTCGAAGCCAAGAAGCAGACAGTCGCAGCAGCCGAAAATGATGTAACGGCAGCCCAGACGAAAGCCGATGCGGCGCAATCGGAGTTGACCTCGGCAAAGCAGGCACATGCTACCGAATTGGAGAAAGCAAAGGCCGCTCAGAAACAAGTCGACCAGGCAAAAGCCGAGAAGGAGCAGGCAGACAAGGCGCTCGATACTGCCAAGGCAAACCAGGCGGCCGCCGATCAAGCCGTTATCGATGCACAGAAAGCATACGATACGTGCAAGGCGGCAACCGATAAGGCAACGACGGCGGAGGCGCAGAGTGTCATCGGCTTCTACCAGTCCATCGGTGCCAACGACGCTGCAAACATCATCTATAGGCAGAGCGATAAAAACCCGACGACCATTGGCGATAAAAAAGACGGCACGTCACTCGACAACGCCAAGCTATCGTTTGACAAGCTGCGCGAGATTAATGAATATCGCAAAAGCGTCGGTCTTAGCGAGCTTAAGGTGACGGCAGAGCAAATGGCAATCGCTCAGTCTGATTCCAATTACTCCGACGCAACGAAGGGGCACTCAGACTATGCCGGATTTGAAAATGCCGCTTGGAACTTCAGCACGAAAGAAAACATCGCGCACCAATGGGTTGATGGCGAAAAGAAAATATTTGACGATGCTGCAGCGAAAGCCGGCCTTGGCAACGTTGCCCCCAAAGATGCTTGGAAGACTTTCTGGAGTCACGGTACCGAATTCGGAGCCCAAGGCGTGGGTTTTGGCACCGTCGGCCATTATTTGAATATCGTACAACCTAACGCCAAAACCATGGGATACGGCATCAACTCGCGCGGAACCCTTTGGCCGTATGTGTTCGTCTTGGAGATCGACAACAATTACGGTTCGTACGAGAAAGAATACTCGATCGATGAACTCGAGAATCTCTTTGATCAGTATCAGCTGAGCCTCTCCAAAGCCAGCGAAAAACTCGCCGCCGCAAAGACGGACCTTGAACAAAAGCGCAGCACAGCGGCATCGAAAGCCAATGCCGTAAAGGTAGCTGAGACCCTCGTCGCTCAAAAGCAGGGAGGCGTTGATACCGCGAACAGCAACCTTGCCGCCAAGAACGACAGCGTAGCAAGTGCCGCCGCCGCTGTTGCCCTAGCAGAGCAGAATCTCGCCAAGGCAAACGGAAAAGTTACCGAAGCCGAAGACCAGGTCAAAGCCGCCCAAAGTAACGTGGCGACCGCAGAGCAGGTCGTCAACCAGAAGCGCGCCGAGCTTAAGGCATCGCAAGAGCAAGCCGCTCAGAGTCAGAAGAAGGTTGATGACGCCAAGGCAGAGACTCTCGTAAAGCAGCAGGCTCTGCAAGATGCAAAGAAGGAACTTGCCAAGTATACTGCCGATGTTGCTGCGGCTCAGGAAAAGGCTGACAAGGCCCATCAAACGCTTGATGAAGCCACGGCAGCCCAGACGTCTGCCCAGAGTGCTCTCGAAAAGGCGGAGCGCGACGCGGCTGCCAAGAAGCAGGCCCTCGACACCGCGAAGGACAACGCCGAGGCCAAGGTGGCGACCGCGGAGCACGCTGCGAGCTATCTGACCACGGCGAAAAACGACTTTGCTTCAAAGAAGGCCCATGCCGACGCCCTGAGCAACGCGGCCAACAATCTTACCGCGGCCAAGGCGGCCAAGAAGGACGCCGACGCAGCAGTGACTGAGGCCGGAGTCGCCCTTGGTGCGGCAAATGATGCCATCGCGAACGCCGAACAGGCGGTCGAGAATTCTCAGGCTGCATCGGACGTTGCTGCCTCCGCCCTTGGAAAGCTCAAGTCCATCAACGTCGAAAACGGTATTGCTACTGGCTCTGACGCAAACGCGGACGATACGCTCAATGCCCTCTTTGCCAAGTGCGTCGCCGCCAAGCAGGCAGAACATAACGCAAAGGTCGCACTTGATACCGCTCAGGCAGACCTTGATGCTGCGACGCCCGCCTACACCGCGGCTCTCAACAGCTACAACGAGGCGAAGGCAAAACGCGTAGCCGCCGAGCAAGCCCTGAAGGACGAGATCGCCCACCAGGAGCAAGAGGCGGCGAAGGCCGAGCAGGCCAAGATCACGCAGGCTGCCGCTAAGCCGGTTGCTGGAAAGCCGTCTGCCGGCAACGCCAAGACGGCCGCCAACTCGGCACTTCCCGCCACAGGCGACAATGCTGCGCTCGCCGGCGAGACGTTTGTCATCGGAGGTGTCGTGCTCGTAGCCGCCGGTGTCTTCCTAACCGACAAGAAACGTCGTCAGGAGTAAGGGTTTCGGGAGGACGGCTTCTCCTCCCTCCTACCGCTTCGCAAACCCTGCCCAGCATGCGCCGGGACGCCCATCACGCGGGCGCCCCGGCGTTTTACGTTGTATGCCCGGGGCATCTGCTCCGAGATTGTCTCGATCCGTAACATCTAGGACCCAAATATCGGTCTTACTGTTACAGATCGAGATGTTCGGGTTACCCTCGAATGGTTTGTCTCGATCTGTAACATCTAGCAGGCAAAACGGTCCCCAGATATTACAGATTGAGACGTTAAGTTGTGGCTCGACGCAATGTCTCGATCTGTAACAGTTAGAGGTCATTTTCCCTGCTAGATGTTACAGATTGAGATGATTGGTTGGGACGGTCCATCGGCCAACCATCCATCCTCATCTGTAACGAAATCTCATAAATTATTTCTGTACTGGACACCCCCAGGGGGTATGGGTGTATAGTATCGGATGGTTAACATTTCCGACACTACGTCACAGAAAGGAGAAGCCATGGCTCAAGATAAGTTCGATGTGGGCGGCATGACGTGCGCCGCCTGCCAGGCGCACGTGGACCGTGCCGTGAGCAAACTCGACGGCGTCCAAAGCGTCGCGGTCAATCTGCTCGCCGGCTCTATGCTGGTGGACTACGACCCTGCGCAGGTCTCCCCCGACGACATCTGCACCGCTGTCGACCGCGCGGGCTACTCGGCCTCGCCCATCAGCACGGGCACCGACGCTGTCCAAAGCGGAAGTGCGCAAGTCAGGTCCGGCGCCGCCCATATGAAGTCGCCGACCAAAAAGTTGGAGGCCGCCGCCTCTGCCATGCGCACCCGCCTCATCGTCTCGATCGTATTCCTCATCCCACTGTTCTACATAGGCATGGGGCACATGCTCGGCTGGCCGCTGCCCGGCATCTTCACCGACCACACCCACAGCATGACGCTCGCGCTCACCGAGCTCGTCCTGCTCATCCCCATCGCCTACGTCAACGACGCCTACTTTATCAACGGGTTTAAATCGCTCGCGCACGGCGCGCCCACCATGGACGCCCTCATCGCCGTGGGCGCCACCGCGTCCATCGCCTGGTCGCTCTACGCCATGTTCATCATGGCCGACCAGCTAGCCGCAGGTCAGGTGCACGAGGCCATGATGACGAGCATGGACAACCTATATTTTGAGAGCGCCGGCACCATCCTGTCGCTCGTCACCGTGGGCAAATACCTCGAGACGCGCAGCAAGTCCAAAACCGGCGGCGCTATCGAGGCGCTCATCGACTTAGCACCCAAGACCGCGACCGTCGTGGCCGAGGACGGTATCGAGGCCACCGTCGACGTCGATGCCATTCTGCCCGGCCAGGTGCTGCGTGTGCGCCCCGGCGAGTCCATCCCCGTTGACGGCGTGGTGCTCGATGGCAGCTCGGCCGTGGACGAAAGCGCGCTCACCGGCGAATCCATTCCCGTGGAGAAGACCGCCGGCGACACTGTCAATGCGGCCACGGTCAACCGCACGGGCTCGTTTACCTTCCGCGCCACGCGTGTGGGCGCCGATACGTCGCTCGCCAAGATTATCCAGCTCGTCGAGGACGCCAACGCTACCAAGGCGCCCATCGCCCGCATGGCCGACAAGGTCGCCGGCGTGTTCGTGCCCGTGGTGTTCGTGATTTCGGCCGCAACCTTTGCGGTGTGGATGGCACTGACCGGCAGCATAAACGAGGCGCTCACCTCCGCCGTGGCCGTGCTGGTGATCAGCTGTCCGTGCGCACTGGGTCTGGCCACGCCCGTCGCCATTATGGTGGGCACCGGCAAGGGCGCCGAAATGGGCATTCTGTTTAAGAGCGCCGAGGCGCTAGAGAACCTGCGCAGCGTGGGCGCCGTGGTGCTCGATAAGACGGGCACCGTCACCCGAGGCAAGCCGGCCGTGACCGATATCGTGGTTGCCGCACGTGCCGACGGCTCGCCCACCATGAGCGAAAAGGCACTGCTCAAGCTGGCCGCCGCGTTGGAGCGCTCGAGCGAGCACCCGCTGGCCGAGGCGATTATGGCCGAGTGCGAGTCGCGCGGAATCGTCGCGCGCATGGTCGAGGACTTTGCTGCCGTGCCCGGTCGTGGCGTTACGGCACGCGAGGGGCAAAACGCCATTGCCGCTGGTAACGTGTGCCTGATGAACGAGTTGGGCGTTACCGTGCCCGCGGGTCTTGCCGAGCAATTTGCTGCCGAAGGCAAGACGCCGCTGTTCTTTGCCAAGAACGGCGAGCTTGCCGGCACCATTGCCGTGGCTGACGAGGTCAAGGAGACGAGCGCCGAGGCCATCGCCGCGCTCCGCAAGCTCGGCGTCGACGTGCGCATGCTCACCGGCGACAACCGCGTCACTGCCGAAGCAATCGCCCACCGTGTGGGACTCGACCGTGCGCAGGTCATCGCCGACGTCCTGCCCGCCGACAAGGAACGCCACGTGCGCGAACTGCAGGATGCGGGCAGCAAGGTCGCCATGGTGGGCGACGGCATCAACGACTCCCCCGCCCTGGCGCGCGCCGACGTGGGCCTTGCCATTGGCACCGGCGCCGACATCGCCAAGGAGGGCGCCGACGTGGTACTCATGCGCAGCGACCTCATGGACGTCGCCCGCGCCATCGAGCTTTCGCGCGCCACGATCCGCAACATCAAGCAGGACCTGTTCTGGGCGCTGTTCTACAACGGCATCGGCATTCCGCTGGCGGCGGGCGTGTTCTTCCCGCTCACCGGATGGCAGCTCTCGCCGATGTTTGGCGCTGCGGCCATGAGCCTGTCGAGCGTGTGCGTCGTAAGCAACGCTCTACGCCTGCGAACCTTTAAGCCGAAAGTGGCAAAATAGGCTCACCATTAAGTCCATTTAGAACGGGTTTTCCAGGTGCCCGAGATTGACCTGAAAGAGGAGCGACGCGTACTTTGGTACGCGAGCGACGGCTTGAAGGTCAAGGTCGGGTGCCTGGGAAAGCCGACATAACAGAGAGGAATACCCATGCGTTACACGATTAAGACTTCCGGCCTCATGTGCGGCCACTGCGACGCTACTGTCGAGACCGCGCTGCTCAACGTAGCCGGCGTGACCGATGCCGACGCCGATCACGAGACCCAGACCGTCCAGGTGGAGTGCGCCGACACCGTGACCGCTGAGCAGCTCGCTGCCGCCGTCGAGGGCGCCGGCGAGAAGTTCCACGCCCTGTCCGTGACCGCCGCGTAACGACCCGCACGTACCCCCCCCCCGACCAGAAACGAGGACCCGCCATGATGGCAGACCACAAATCGGTGACCCGCATGCTCAAGACGGCACGCGGTCAGATCGACGGCATCCTGCGGATGGTCGAGGAGGACCGCTATTGCGTCGATATTTCCACGCAGCTTATGGCCACACAGGCGCTCCTCGCGCGCATTAACGCCGACGTGCTCAAGGCGCATATCGAGGGCTGCGTGACTTCGGCAATCGAATCGGGCGACGAAGACCTCAAAGCCGCCAAGCTCGCCGAGATCGAACGCGTCGTCGACAAGCTCTCCAAGTAATTGGGTGTTCCTATAGTTTTGTCAACCGTCGGGGCTACTCCCGGTAGGGCACCCG